>DASUEF010000133.1:0-1444 GCA_036275215.1 Limnobacter sp.
GGTGCGGGATTTTGTGGCCAACCAGCAGCAAGAGGAGCGCAGCATGCGCCTGCCGCAGTTCAAGATTCAGTCCGCGCCGGTGCCCAAAAGTTTGTATCAGGAATACGCAGCCACTTTGGCGCGACTCAGCCCTGTGGTGCAAGTGTCTTCGTCTGGGGACAGCTTGCAAGTATCGATTGCCGATGCAAGTCATTACGCGGAATTCATGTTTGTTTTAAACAGCATCCAAGGCGTGTCTGACCGCGTGATTTGGCGTGCTCAAGAAATTTGCCTGGCGGGCTGTGAAGGCACTGCCGCCAAAGCGGTGATTAAAGGTTTAACAGAGTCTGTGGACGTCACTTTGAGAGGGGAAAATGATGACTGATGAACAACTTCAAGAGGCCGTGCCCAGCATGGAAGCCGCCACCGGCTCGTCCAATGGCCTCATGCCCAAAGTGCTCGGCGGTTTGCTGGTGTTGGGCCTGCTCGGCTTTGGCACCTACAAAATGATGGATGGACCTGGCAGCGGTTTGGATGCCAATGCCGCAGTGGCCAACAGCCCTGGCGAAGTCAACATTGCTGCGGTGGTTGCCAAGGTCAATGGCAAACCCGTGACCGAGGGCGAAATCCAAGGTGGTGTGCAATCGGGTGTAGACAAAGCCATCGTGATTGACCGCTACATCAACAAAGTGTTGGCGGCCGAGCGTGGCCGTGAGCTATACAGCGATGAGGCCAAGGCTGTTATTCAGGCTGCTGAGCGGGAAGTGCTCTCCACCCTGTACACCACACGCCGCCTGGATGAACTTCGCAAAGCGGTGGGCGAGGATGAGATCAAGGCCTTTTACGACAAAAATGTATTGGACGAAAACTTCAAGCTCTGGAAAGTGAGTTACTACCTGAGCGGCGACAACAGCGACATTCAAAAAACCCTGCAGTCCATGAAAGATGGCGACAGCAAAGCGTTGGAGCAGCTCAAGCCTCTGGTTGAAGTGGGGGATGGATTTGCCGCCACCAATGTGTTGCCCTACAACCTGGGGCGCGTGGTGAGCAAAATGAAGAAAGGCGAGTTTAGCGGTGTGCTTCAACTGCGCAATGGCTTGTTGGTGCTGCGCATCGACGACATGAAGCAAATTGACAAACCAAAAATGGACGATGTTCGCAATGAAATTGTTGAGAACATTGTGTTGATGAAGTTCAACCAAGAACTTGAGCAGATGCGCAAGCAGGCGAAAGTTGAATTGGGCTGATATTGAGTAGGGCCAATCGGCCCGGAGGATGAAATGATGAAACACCCACGCACACCCAGCCGTCAACATGGCTTTATACAAGCCGCCTTGTTGTTTGGCATCGCACTGATGACAGCCATTTTGGGCGGATTCGCGCTGGCCAACCGCACCCCCACCTCGCAAACCGATGTGGAGCAAGCCAAGGTCAATGCTTCTGTGATTTTGAAGCAAGCCAGCGA
>DASUEF010000134.1:0-1017 GCA_036275215.1 Limnobacter sp.
TCACAGCCTGTGCATTTGCCTTTCATCCCTGAAGATCCGCGCATCGTGGATTCCACCGGCGCCTTGGAGTTGCCTTTCATTCCCAAGCGGATGCTGATCATTGGCGGCGGCATCATCGGCTTGGAAATGGCCACGGTGTACTCTGCCCTGGGGGCTCGCTTGGATGTGGTCGAAATGCTCGATGGCTTGATGCAAGGCGCTGATCGCGACTTGGTGAAGGTTTGGCAAAAGCGCAATGCACCGCGCTTTGACAACATCATGTTAAAAACCAAAACCGTGGGTGTTGAAGCCACCAAGAAAGGCATTTTGGTGAGCTTTGAGGGTGAACAAGCCCCCAAAGAACCTCAGCTTTATGACATGGTGTTGGTGTCTGTGGGGCGCACCCCCAACGGCAAAAAAATTGGTGCCGACAAAGCTGGCGTGGCCGTCACCGACCGTGGCTTCATCCCCGTGGACAAGCAAATGCGCACCAATGTGCCCAACATCTTCGCCATTGGCGACATTGTTGGTCAGCCCATGCTGGCACACAAGGCGGTGCACGAGGCCCACGTGGCAGCAGAGGCTGCAGCCGATGAAAAAGCATTCTTCGATGCGCGGGTGATTCCCAGTGTGGCCTACACCCACCCCGAGGTCGCCTGGGTCGGATTGACCGAGGACCAAGCCAAAGACCAGGGCATGAAGGTGGGCAAGGCCGTGTTCCCCTGGGCAGCTTCTGGCAGGGCCATTGCCAACAACGCCGACGATGGCTTCACCAAACTGTTGTTTGATGAAGAAACCAAGCGGGTGGTTGGAGGCGGCATTGTGGGCATGGGCGCTGGTGACCTCATCGGCGAAGTTTGCCTGGCCGTTGAAATGGGCGCAGACGCCGTGGACATTGGCAAGACCATTCACCCACACCCAACGCTGTGTGAGAGTGTGGGCATGGCTGCTGAAGTTTACAAAGGCGTCTGCACCGATCTTCCTGCGCAGAAGAAGAAATAATTCGTTTCAGTTTTGTCTCCCTGTAAAAAGGTTTGG
>DASUEF010000135.1:0-7938 GCA_036275215.1 Limnobacter sp.
ACCCAGGTGATTTGGCTTTCCATGTGCTTCCTTTAGAACAGTTCGCTGCCAGCGCTGGGTGCCTGCAGTTGGCCCCAGCGTTCTAATACTTTCAACAAGGTTTGGTAGGCGTGCTGCAGGGTGTCGGTGTGGGTGCAATACGGGGGCACCCAGTACAAGGTATTGCCCAACGGGCGCACCACAATGTGTTGCTCCAAAAACGCTTGGCGCAGCCATTGGCTCACCGACGATCCATATTGTGTGTGGCTCGATTTTAGCTCAAAGGCCAGCACGGTGCCGCATCGACGCGGGTTTTCAACCAGTGGGTGTGTGGCCAGGGTGGGCAGCCATTGTTCATGAATGGTGGCCAGTCTGCCAATGTTTTGCCAAGTGCTGGTTTGATCAAACAAATCGAGATTGGCCAGTGCGGCTGCGCAGCCCAAGGGGTTGGCGGTGTAGGAGTGCCCGTGCAGCAGGGCGTGGTCTACACGGTCGCTTAAAAATGCGTCGTACACCGCTTGGCTGGTGAGTGTGGCCGCCATGGGCATGAAGCCCCCGGTGAGCCCTTTTGAAATGGCGATGAGGTCTGCATGCCCATGGTGTTGCGCCACTTGCTCGGCGGCGTAGAGCGTGCCTGTGCGACCAAAGGCGGTGAACACCTCATCAAAGATGACCAGCAGGCCCGCCGCTTGTGCACGTTTGCAGAGCTCTGCCACATGGGCTGGGCGCATCATGCGCATGCCGCTGGCGCCTTGGATGAGGGGTTCAAGCAGGATGGCTGCATATTGCTCGCCGTGTTGCAACAGCAGGTCGAGTTCAGCAAGGCTTTGTTCCTCGGTGCAGGCGCAGGTTCCCGTGCTCACAAAGTCCACGCTGAACAACCAAGGTTTGAAGGGGTCATAAAACCCGCTGGACTGCCCGGCTGCCATGGCGCCAAAGGTGTCGCCGTGGTAGCCGCCCTGAAGGGCGATCACCTTGCGGCGTTGTGTCTGCGGCACTCCTTTGTTTTGCCAATACTGGAAGGCCATTTTCAGGGCCACTTCAATCGCGGTGGAACCGTTGTCGGAGTAAAAAACCTTGGCCATGGGGGCTGGCGCCCGATCAACGAGGCGTTTTGCCAGCATGGCCGCCGGGGGGTGGGTAACGCCCGCAAACATCACATGCTCCAACAGGTGGGCCTGTTCTGCAATCGCCTGTGCAATGGCCGGGTGTGCATGGCCATGAATGTTCACCCACCAACTGGACACGGCATCAAAGTATTTGTCGCCATGGCTGGTGTACAAAAACTCTCCCTGTCCACGCACCACGGGCAGCGGGGCTTGTGCGGTTTGCATTTGCGTGAAAGGGTGCCAGCAGTATTGCTGGTCGATGCTCAGCAAATCGCCGCTGGCGTGTGTGCCGATATGCCGGTTGGCTTGGCTCATGCAAGCCCCTCCAGCGCCTTGTACAGGGCTTCGGGCATGGGGTGTTTGGCCAAGTTTTGGCTGCTCACGGTGCGCCAGTGGGGCAGTTCGGCCAGCACGGGCACTTTGGCAAAGTGTTCAATGGCCTGCCTGTTGGGCGGGTTGTTGGGGCCCACCATGATCACACCCAGCACCTGCAGCTTTGCAGCACGCAGGGCTTGCACACTGAGGCAGGTGTGGTTGATGGTGCCCAAGCCGCTGCGGGCCACCAACAGCACTGGCAATGCCAGTTGCTTCATGAGGTCGAGCAGGGTGTGCTCCCAGTTCAGCGGCACCATGCAGCCCCCCGCGCCCTCAACCACCAACTTGTCTGCTTTGGGCATTACAAAGTTTTTAAGTTCAATGTGCACGCCATCGAGCGCGGCGGATTGATGCGGGGAAAGCGGCGCACTCAGGCGGTAGGTTTCTGGATACACCCTGCAGGGGGTGAGTGCTTGCACATTGTTGGCGTCGGTGCCATCGCCGAGCCCGCTTTGGACAGGCTTCCAGTAATCTGCCTGCCAGTGATGGCATAGCCAGGCGCTGGTGACGGTTTTTCCAATGCCGGTGTCGGTGCCGGTCACAAACACGGATTTCACGGGCGTTCCAGGTAATAAAAGCCGATGTGGTAATTCATGGTGCACGCCTCACCCAGGGCATTGATCACCCGCCACAAATTGACAGGTTGGTGATTGGGGCGTGGAAGATCTGCACCGATGGCTCGTAGGCTGCGGGCAAACGAGAGTCCATCAGGATGGTGGTCCAAAAACTCTTTGCTGTGGTGTGCTGTGCTGGCCACCAGGCCCTCGGTGGTTAGCTTTTCCAAAACGTCCAAAAGTGCACTGGCTTTGGGCAATTGACGAAGACCACAGGCCTGCCTCGTTTCTTCGTGCGCAGCCAGCCAGGCCTGAAACGATCCATCCAGCAGCACACTAAAGGCCAAGGTGTTGGAGACCGACAACCAGCGTCGAATCGCTTCCTCAAGGTGGTTAAACCACTGGGCACACATGCCAGACATCAGGAGGGATTGATTGGGGGCCCAGAGGTGCTCCACCGCCAGCTCCTCTCCGTTGAGCACATGGGTGTGCAAACGCGGGGTGGGTAGCTTGCGCTGTAGTTCGGTGAGCATGCCCGGTGCCAGGTCGATGGCGTGCACCGGCGAGTCTGGAAAGGTGTTCAGCAGATGTTCTGTGATAAACCCGGTGCCGCTGCCCACGTCGATGCAGGCCTTGGGCGCAAAGCCTTCGGGCAGCATTTGATTGGCCCAGTTGCACAGGTGCTGCGCAGCATGCCGTTGCACACGGGCGTGGTGGTCGTAATCGGCGGCTGCGCCAGAAAACCTGTGCGATGCGGCGCGGTGTTGCAAGGGTGTTGGCATGGTTTGCACGTGGGATTAATCGCTGCGTAAGACAGGCAGCAGCACATCAGTATACCTTGTTGCGTTCTTGCCCAATTCGCCGTGGGGCGCATCCACGGTGATCAAGGTGTATAGGGCGACTTGCGCAAAACAGGATTCCGCAAGTGATTTGGGCACAATCGCATCGCTTGGGCTGTAGATGGCCACCACCCGCCTCACGGCGGGGTCGATGTCTACGTTCAACATCCATTCCAGGTCGGTCAACAGTGCCCTGTCGTCTAGCGTGGCCCACGTGGGGGCGTGTCCACAACTGTGGTGAAAGTCAGCCAACACCTTGGGCATGTTACTGCGGGCTTTGTTCAGCATGCGGACCAACACCCGTGGCGCTACCCCGGCTTGGCCAGCTTGCATCGCAGCCAACCGAGTAAAACCGTTGATGCTCACCATGCAATTCCAGCGAACTGCGGTGTTCAGCAGGCGCACCGTGCCCAGCGAATGGCCCACACCAATCCATGGCGCTTCAGCGTGTGCAAGCACCAGGCTGTGGAGGGTTTCGGCGGGGTGGTGTTGCCAGCCATCCTGTGTGTAGAGCATCACCCCGGCTCTGGCTTGGTCTGGAAAGTAACCACACTCCAGGGCCACCACCAGCGAGTTCTCAAGAGTGCCTTCGCTTTGCAAGGTTTGTAGGAGTGGATTAAAAAACCGATGGTTGTAGCCCCACCCATGCGCCAACACCAGCACCTGTTGAATGTGTTTCATGCACCTGAGTCTCCGGGGTTAAGTTGACTGTGGTGGTGCCCGTGGGCATGGGCATGCCAATGGGTGATGGCTTGCAGCAGCAGCTGCAAGGCCTGTTCATCATGCCCAGTGTTCAGTGCCAGGCGCAAGCGTGCTGTGTTGGGTGGTACCGTGGGTGGACGCACTGCAGAGCCTGTGATGCCCCGTTGCTGCAGGTGGCTTTTTAACGCCAGGCTGTCTGCGGCGTGCCCCACCACCACCGGCACAATGTGGGTGGTGGACTGCCCTGTGTTTAAACCCATGGTGTGCAATTGTTGGCGCACATGCTGGGCCGCGTTATGCAGGGCTTTGCGCTGAGAATCCATGGCTGGAATGAGTGCCAGTGACTTGCGCACCGCGCCCACCACAAACGGCGAGGGCGCTGTGGAATACACAAAGCCTGTGCAACGGTTCACCAAATAGTGTTTGAGGGTGTGGCTGCATGCCAGGTAAGCGCCACTCACGCCCACCGCTTTGCTGAAAGTGCCCATGATCACCCAGTGCCCCAGCGCCTTGAGGGCAGCAATGGCGGGGTGCTCTAAAGCACCCAGGCCTCGACCCTGTGGGCCCCACACGCCAGTGGCGTGAGCTTCATCCAGGTACACCACGGCACCATATTGCAAGGCCAGTTCGGCAAGTTGCTCCACAGGCAACAGGTCCCCTTCCATGCCAAATACAGTCTCGGACACAATGATTTTTGGTTGGCGCTTGTCGGCGTGTTTGCGCAGGCAGTCGGCCAGGTGGTTCATGTCGTTGTGCTGAAAACGGATTTGCCGCACCCCCGCCAATTGGCAGGCATGGTGCAGGCTGGCGTGGTTCAGGCGATCGGCAAATACCAAGGGTTGTTCGCCTTGCCAAAGGGTTTTGTCCAGCAAGGCGGCCAAGCCGGTGGCATTGGCTTGGTAGCCACTGCCAAAGACCATGGCCGCTTCACTGCGTTTGAATTCTGCCACCTCCGCTTCCAGGGTTTCATAACAGTCCAGGTTGCCAGACAGCAGCCGTGAGCCTGTTGCCCCTGCGCCGTAATGCTGGGCCGCTTCAACGCCTGATTGCACCACCTCGGGGTGTTGGCTCAACCCAAGGTAATCGTTGCTGGAAAAGTCGAGGCTGCGCCCAGCCATCGGGCAGGGCTGAAGCATGCGCTTTAAACTGTCTTGGGCCAACGCGGCAAGGCGCTGCCCACTCGCATCATTCAGGTTCATTAGGTCAGTATGATGTCGTACTGCTCTTGTGCAAAGAGATTGTCCACCTGCAAGGTGATGGGCTTGCCCACAAACTCTTCCAACATACCCAGGTGCTGGGCTTCTTCTTCCAGAAATAGGTCGATCACGGCGGGGCTAGCCAGGATGCGAAATTCTTTGGGATTGAACTGCCGGCTTTCGCGCACAATTTCGCGCATGATGTCGTAGGCCACAGTTTGCGCGGTTTTTACCTGCCCTTTGCCCTGGCAACTGGGGCAAGGCTCGCACAGCAGGTGGGCCAGGCTCTCGCGGGTGCGTTTGCGGGTCATTTCCACAAGCCCCAGCGGAGAAAAATCGGTCACGCTGGTGCGGGCGCGGTCACGGTCCAGTGCGCGTTGAAGTTCGGCCAGCACTGCTTTTTTATGTTCTTCGCCCGTCATGTCGATGAAGTCGATCACGATGATGCCGCCCAGGTTGCGCAAGCGCAGCTGGCGGGCAATGCTTTGCGCTGCCTCCAAGTTGGTTTTGAACACGGTTTCTTCAAAATTGCGGGCCCCAATAAAACCACCGGTGTTCACGTCAATCGTGGTGAGGGCTTCGGTCTGGTCAATGATGAGGTACCCCCCAGATTTGAGTTCCACCCGCCTGCCCAGTGCCTTTTGAAGCTCGTCCTCAATGTTGTACATCTCAAAGAGCGGGCGTTCGCCTTGGTGCAATTGGAGGCGGTCTTTCACCTCACTGGCGTAAGTGGCGGCAAACACCTCTAGGTTTTTGAATGTCTCTTTGGAGTCAATCAGGATGGTTTGGGTTTCGCTGCTCACCAGGTCGCGTACCACGCGCTGGGCCATGGTGAGGTCTTCGTAAATCAAGCTGGGTGCAGGTTTGGTGCGGGTCAATTCCAGCATTTCGCGCCAGCGGGTGCGCAGATAATTCACATCGGCCACCAGCTCGTCGTCGGTGGCTTCTTCAGCGTGGGTGCGAATGATGAACCCGCCTGTGTTTTCTGGCAGAAGGCGGGTGAGTTTGGCACGCAATTCCTCGCGCTCGTCTTCGTTCTCAATGCGCTGAGATACACCGATGTGCGGGTCTTGCGGCAGATGTACCAGCATGCGGCCTGCCAGGCTAATCTGGGTCGTCAGGCGCGCGCCCTTGGTGCCCAAGGGGTCTTTGCTCACCTGCACAATGATGGTCTGCCCCTCAAACACCATTTTTTCGATGGCGGGTGGCGGGGTGGTGCCTTGGCGGGATTGGTGGTGGTTGTATGTGCGGTGCTCCCACAGATCTGCCACGTGCAAAAAAGCTGCGCGTTCTAGACCAATGTCCACAAAGGCGGACTGCATGCCTGGCAACACCCGCACCACCTTGCCCAAATACACATTGCCCACAATGCCGCGCGTGGAGGTGCGCTCAATGTGAAGCTCTTGTACAGCACCATGCTGAACAATGGCCACGCGTGTTTCCTGGGGCGTGACGTTCACCAGAATTTGTTCGTTGATCATCCCGTTGCTTCTAATGCTTGATATCAATACTTGTGTGCAGCTTGATTTGCCGCCGATTGGATGTGGCGCAGCAGTTGGCCTGTTTCAAACAGCGGTAGACCCATGATGCCAGAATGGCTGCCGGAAATGTGGCTGATGTATTGCCCCGCAATGCCTTGAATGCCATATGCACCCGCTTTGTCGAAGGGCTCGCCGCTGGCAATATAAGCCTGGATGAATGTGGCAGGGAGTGGAGCAAAAGTAACCTGCGAGCTTTGCACGGCCAGAACCGCTTGGCCGATCACCCCCTGAGGCCCCAGGTGAGCCACAGCGACGGCTGTGTGGACGTGGTGAGTGGTGCCGCTCAGTTGCGCCAACATGAGTTGCGCATCGGATGGGTTCTCGGGCTTGCCCAGAATGGTGTGGTGCAGCGCCACGGTGGTGTCTGCTGCCAGCACAACACCTTCCAATTCTTGAGCCGCCATGGCATGCAAGGCGGTGTGCAGCTTGAGTTGTGTTACGCGCTCCACGTAGGGCAGTGGCATCTCACCGGCTTGCGGGGCTTCAAGTGCTTCAGCCTCTGGCCCATTTTGGGCCAAAAACACCTCAACCTGCAGGCCCAGGGTTTCGAGCAGGGCTTTGCGGCGTGGGCTTCGTGAGGCCAGCCAAACCCGCTCCGGCAGGTCGCATTGGGATGGATGCACGGGTATGTGGGTCATGACAGGTCTACTCACGGTGGTATGGGTGACCAGCAACAATCGACCAGGCGCGGTAAAGCGCTTCCACGGCCAGCACCCGGGCCAGCGCGTGGGGCAAGGTGAGGTCGGAGAGCCGCCACATGCCTTGGCATTGGGCCTTGAACTGAGGGTCCAAGCCGTCGGCACTCCCAATCACCAGGCAAAGGGTTTCGCTGGCGTCGTGCCACTTCAGCAACTGGTCGGCCAGCGCTTTGCTGCCCAATCGCTCACCACGCTCATCCAGGGCCAGCACGCGTGCGCCCGCTGGAATGGCCATGCGAATGCGCTCGGCCTCTTTGGCCAGCACCTGTTCAACGGGTTTTCCGCCGCTGCGGTCCTCCGGTTTGAGTTCTTTGATGCTGAGTTTCCAGTCGGCCGGGAAGCGCTTTTGAAACTGCTCCACCGCTTGCTGGGCCCACGGTTCGATCTTGTGGGACAGGGCGATGATGTGCAGTTTCAAGAGTATTGGCTGGAGAATGCGTCTTGGCCGTGCGGGAAAAAGTCCAGGCCAGGTTGTGGTTTGCTCAAGCTGTGGGGGTTGAGTTTGACGCGCACCGGTTTGCCGCCCCAAATCTCTTCCAGGTTGTAATACTGACGAATGGCGGGTTGCATGATGTGCACCACCACGTCACCCAAATCGACCAACACCCATTCCCCGGTGTCTTCGCCCTCGATGCTGAGCACGTCAAAGCCGTTTTCTTTGGCTTTTTCGCGAACATGGTTGGCCAGTGCACGGGTTTGGCGGTTGTTGGTGGCCGAGGCCATCACAACACGGTCGAATACGCCAGTGAGTTTGGTGGTGTCGAACACGGCCACGTCTTGGGCCTTGATGTCTTCTAGCGCGTCAATCACGACGCGCTGCAGTTTGCGCAAATCCATGCAAATCCAGGGGAAAGGTAATGGCCTGAATTCTAACAACTTTCAGGGTTGGAGGCGACCATAAATTGGTTTGCGCATGAGGTAACGGTACACCGGCCCTGGCAGGCT
>DASUEF010000136.1:0-6645 GCA_036275215.1 Limnobacter sp.
GCAAGTTTGTCAGACTAGAGATCAAAGTCAACTATTTTTTCCGGATATGCAATAAGCTTTCGGCTTAAAATCCAAGCAGTGCTTGGGTTGCACAACAAATTGCGAACATTGAAGGAGACGCACGCAATGTCGGCTGTCGAAAGAGACATGATGGAATACGATGTGGTGGTGGTTGGAGGCGGCCCCGCCGGCTTGTCCACCGCCATCCGCCTGAAACAACTGGCTGCCGAAAAAGGCCAGGAAATCAATGTGTGCGTGCTTGAAAAAGGCTCCGAAGTGGGTGCCCACATTTTATCCGGTGCGGTCATGGACCCCCGCGCAATCACTGAGCTTTTTCCTGATTGGAAAGAGCGCGGGGCCCCCTTGCACACCGAAGTCACTGAGGATCAGTTTTTATTCCTCACAGAAAAATCTGCCAAAAAAGTGCCCAACGCCCTGCTGCCAGAATGCTTTCAAAACCACGGCAACTATGTCATCAGCCTTGCCAATGTGGTTCGCTGGCTGGGTGAGCAAGCTGAGGCCCTTGGCGTTGAGGTGTTCCCGGGGTTTGCAGGCGCCGAAGTGCTTTATGACGACAAAGGCGCGGTCAAAGGCGTACAAACCGGGGACATGGGGATTGGCAAAGATGGGGAACCCACACACGCCTACCAGCCCGGCATGGAGCTTCACGCCAAATACACCGTGTTCGCCGAAGGCGTACGCGGCCATCTTGGCAAGCGCGTGATCGAGAAATTCAATCTGAACGAGGGTCGCGATCCCCAAGTGTATGGCATTGGCCTCAAAGAGCTCTGGGAAATTGATCCAGCCAAGCACAAGCCTGGCTTGGTGATCCACTCGGGTGGCTGGCCACTCGATTCCAGCACCTACGGAGGCTCTTTCTTATATCACCTGGAGAACAATCAAGTTGCGGTTGGTTTTGTCGTCGGCTTGGCCTACGAAAACCCCTACCTGTCTCCATTCGAAGAGTTCCAGCGTTATAAAACGCACCCTGAAATTCGCAAATACTTTGAAGGCGGCAAGCGCATCGCCTATGGCGCACGTGCAATTGCAGCAGGTGGATTGATGAGCCTGCCAAAGCTGGTATTCCCGGGTGGCGCATTGGTCGGTTGCGATGCAGGTTTCCTGAATGCCTCTAGGATCAAAGGCAGCCACGCCGCCATCAAGAGCGGCATGCTGTGTGCAGAGGCCATTGCCGACGCACTGACCCAAGACCGTGCAGGAGACGAACTGGAAGCCTACCCCAAAGCTTTCCACGACTCCTGGCTGTTTGATGAGCTTTACCGTGCACGCAACTTCAAGCAGTGGATGAGCAAAGGCCTATACACCGGCACCATGATGGTGGGTATTGAACAAAAATTGTTCAAAGGCAAGGTGCCCTGGACACTGCACCACAAGCACGCTGACCACGAGTGCCTGCGACCTGCGGCTGAATTTGAACCCATCAACTACCCAAAACCCGATGGCAAAATTACATTCGACCGCCTGAGTTCGGTGTTTATCTCCAACACCAACCACGAAGAGAACCAGCCCGCACACCTCACCTTGAAAGATGCAAGCGTGCCAGTGTCTGTGAACCTCAGCAAATACGCAGGCCCCGAGCAGCGATACTGCCCGGCGGGCGTCTATGAGTATGTGAAAAAGGATGACGGGGTGAACCAATTGCAGATCAACGCACAAAACTGCGTACATTGCAAAACCTGCGACATCAAAGATCCCACGCAAAATATCGTTTGGATCACACCGGAAGGTGGTGGCGGTCCCAACTACCCCAACATGTGATGCATCACGAACCGCCGGCCAGTCCGGCGGTTTTCGCTTCTGGCACAAAGCCGGACAGCGTCTTGTTTCTCGCTGAAACCCTGTTGATCCCTTGCTGAGCCAAGCACCTGCGCAGCCTCGCTTGGGTACAGAAGCCACCGGGTGCCCATGCCCCTTGCACGAGTGACCCGAATGATTTGTTGAGCAATCCTCAAGCTGTGACTAAAGTCGGTTGGCCTTCAACTCAACAAACCGATATGCGGCTTCCTCCAAATTATTACTATGGATCCGACGGTCCAAAATCACCGGCCTTTTTTGGAACAACACGTGAGACCGTGGAGGCCAAGCACCGCAACAATCACGGGGCCCAATTGATTGGACAAGCCATCTTCTACGAGTGCATCTATTGCAAACATGACCCCCGGTTGTATCCATTGATGCCGAATCGCGGATTGCACCCACGAGAGTTGATGCAAATCGATCACATCGTCCCGTTCTCCATTGTTCAATCCAATATTTCCCAGTACTACTCGGAAGACGATTATCGGCAGCTGGCGTTGCTCGGCTTTGTGCCCAATCCAGACTTTGCTCCTTCCTCAGGATGGAATAACAAGGATCCTCTGCAACTCACGCTGCTTTACAACGACATAGACAACCTCCACCTCAGCTGCACAGCGCACAACCAAGAAAAAGGAAACACCCTCCACTACTTGGGTTTAACTCCCACATATCTTCAACACACCGTATACCCCAACCCTTGAATAGGAGCGCCTCATGGCCACCATACGAGATTTGATCAAAGACAACGACGATGTGCGCAATCTTACAGAAGACGCCAGGAAACATCTGGACGCCCTCATGGCGCTGGCCGAAACCAAAGGCGAGTTGTTCAGGGAGAGAATCACCACAAGCATCATGAATGCTGGGGTGGGATCCGACAAAACCATTCCGATCACACAAATCCTGGACTCATCCATGGAAGTTCGTGCCTATAGGAAACAAAGCGGAGACAAACTGAAAGAGTCCATCAAGTCATCGGTAAGCAACTTCGTTGCCGGTGGAAAGGAAAATATCATCAATGGAGTAACGGGGCTCTTGAGCACTGCGATTGATGCCTTGTTCGGAAGCTCTGAAGCGGGGGGCGTTGAGTTTCAAAAATACTATGTGCTCACTGAAGGGCTGTCCATCATTCGACTGGATGTGTGGGGGTGGGCCCAAAAAATCGAAGCCACCTCGCTGACTTCAATTGCAGAACAAATTTCAGTGTTCACTTATTACAAATCGGCAGTGGACGTTCGCCATCTCGACTTCAACGCATTTTTGTCGCTCTATCAAAATGTCATGCTGCACGAAGATGCTGCAATGAGCAGCAAAGACATCGAAAAAGAGCTGGATGAAGTGGGCGAGGTTTTTGACTTGTTCAAAAAGCATGAAGTTGCGGGCATTTCTTGAACAAAGACACCGTTCGGCAGCAATTGCCATCCCGGTCACTGGGCTGACCGGGCCGTGCAAATGGGTAGGCAACTAACCTTTGGGAGAACGCCATAAAAAGCGATACACAAACCCCGGAAAGGCCAGCACCAGAAAAAGGCAGGCCGTGAGCGCGTAAAATTCCCACCGCTGGGGAGTAACCTGACCCAGCGTGCCTTCAATCGCAAAGCCGATGAGGCCAACCACGGAGTAGCCAACAATCACCTCCAGCACCCGCGTCCAACCGCCTTTTTGGCTCACCTTAAAGATACCGAAAATCCGATTGCTAACAAAAGGCAGGTTTGCAAACAGCAAGGCCAAGCCAAACAACAACCAGTGCCCGATTGTTTGAGTCAAAACCTACCCTCCTTTTTAGTCAGCGTAACGCGCGTATTAGCCAGCGATAGACTGTGAAACCAACTGCATGCAGTATGCCATCAGTGGCGCAGGCAGCAATCCCAAACCAATCACGGCAATGCCGTTCAGACCTAGCACTGCGCGGGCATCGTTGCCCATCTCAATGTTGGACTCGTCGCTTGGCGCTTCAAAGTACATGCTCTTGACCACACGGATGTAATAAAAAGCACCCACCAGACTAAACATCACTGCGTACACGGTCAGCCACACTTGCCCGGTTGCAAGAAGAGACTTCAGCACCGCCAGTTTGGCAGCAAAGCCCACCATGGGGGGAATACCCGCCAAGGAGAACATCAACAGCAACATGATGAGCGCCAACCAAGGCGAACGCTTATTCAAGCCCTGCAGGTCTGCAATGTTTTCAACTTCAACCCCTTTGCGGGACATCACCATGATGACGCCAAAGGTGCCCAGGGTGGTGAGCACATACGTGACGGAATAAAACATGGCCGACGAATAGGCTTGGGCTGCATTGCCAGTGTTTTGCCCGACCACACCAGACAGGAAACCCAGCAGCATGAAACCCATTTGTGCAATCGTTGAATAGGCCAGCATGCGTTTAAAACTGGTTTGTGCAATCGCCGTGAGGTTGCCAATCGCCAAAGAAGCCACGGCCAATACCGTCAGCATTTGTTGCCAATCCACTGCCATCACAAACAGACCATCCACCAACAAGCGCATGCAGATTGCAAAAGCGGCAAGTTTGGGCGCACCGCTGATCAGCAAAGTGGCCACAGATGGGGAGCCCTGATACACGTCGGGTACCCACATGTGGAAAGGCACCACACCCAGTTTAAAGGCAAGACCTGCCACCAGGAACACGAGACCAAATACGAAGATCATGGACTTGGGGTCAGTGCTGGCTGCCGTTGCTGCGAATGCAATGTCTGAATGATTCAGTGTGCCTGTGGCACCGTAAATCATGGACATGCCATACAGCAAGAAGCCAGATGCCAGCGCACCCAATACAAAGTACTTCATGGCGGCTTCTGTGGCTTTCACATTGTCGCGCTGCATGGCAACAGCCGCGTACAGACTGAGCGAAAGCAACTCAACCCCGAGGTAAACCAGCAACAGGCTGTTGGCCGAGATCATAATCATCTGGCCCAACAGAGCAAACAACACCAAAGCGTGCAGCTCGCCCTTAAACATGTCGCGGTCTCGGGCGTAGTTGGCCCCCACCACCAGGGTGAAAGCAATCGCCCAGGCCGAGAAGCCTTTCAGGGCCAGCGCCATGCCATCGGCAATGTACATGTTGTTGAATGCTGTCGCATTTTGCGCGGATGGTACTTGCGCCAAACAATAAGCACCCAACGCAATACAAAACAGCACCACGATGTTGTGCAGCAAGGGCAGTACCCTGCCTTTGGTCACGCTGTCTGCAATCAGAAACGCACAGGCAAACAATGCCAATGCAATTTCAGGAATAGCGAGTGAGAGATTCATCTGATCCACGAACATTCCTCAATTAAAGCTTGGACTGAGCTGCATGCTGCAACAAGGCGTCCACAGACACCTGCAACACATCAGTAAACAGTTTGGGGTACAGGCCCATGGCCATCACCAGCACAGCCAGCGCACCCAACATCAAAAATTCACGTGTATTCACATCTTCCAAGGCAGCCACATCGGGGTTGGCCACTTTGCCAAACACCACGCGCTTGTACATCCACAAGGAATATGCAGCGCCAAAGATCAATGTGGTGGCGGCCAGCAGACCAATCCAGAAGTTGTACTTAACCGCACCGAGAATCACCATGAACTCACCGACGAAACCACTGGTGGCCGGTAGACCCGCGTTGGCCATGGCAAACAACAGGAAGAAGGCTGCGAATTTTGGCATGGTGTTGACGACACCGCCGTAGGCAGAAATTTCACGGCTGTGCACTCGGTCATAAAGCACGCCAATACAAAGGAACATGGCACCTGACACAAAACCATGCGAGATCATTTGAATAATAGCCCCCTGCACGGCGAGGTCTTGGAACATGAAAAAGCCCAAGGTGACAAATCCCATGTGCGCAATGGACGAATAGGCCACTAATTTTTTCATGTCTTTCTGAACCAACGCCACCACGCCAATATAAACAACGGCAATGAGGGACAGGGTGATCATGAAGCCTGCAAGCTCATGGCTGGCGTCTGGTGTGATCGGCAGTGAGAAGCGCAAGAAACCATACGCCCCGAGTTTCAACATGATGGCAGCCAGAACCACAGAGCCGCCCGTTGGGGCTTCCACGTGCGCATCGGGCAACCACGTGTGAACGGGCCACATAGGCACCTTCACCGCAAACGCCATCAGGAATGCCAAGAAAATGAGGATTTGTTCGGTCATTCCCAAAGGAAGCTTGTGCCACGCCGCAATCTCGAAGGTGCCCGACTGAAACTGCAGATAAATGATGGCCACCAGTGTGAGCAAAGAACCCAGCAAGGTGTAAAGGAAAAACTTAAAGGCAGCGTAAATGCGGTTGGGCCCGCCCCACACACCCACAATAATGTACATCGGGATAAGTGTGGCTTCAAAGAACACGTAGAACAACAAACCGTCGGTGGCGGCAAACACACCCACCATCAGTCCAGAGAGTATCAAGAAGGCGGCCATGTATTGAGCCACCTTTTCAGTGATTACTTCCCAGGCCGCAACCACAACAAAGACCGTGATCAAAGCGGTCAGGATGACAAACCAAACCGACAAGCCATCCACACCCAAACCATAGGAAGCCCCAAAGGCCTCGATCCACGGCAGGTTTTCCACAAACTGCAAATTGGCGGTGGAGGTGTCAAACCCAAAGTACAAGGGCAAAGTAACCACAAAGCTGACAAGCGCGCCAATCAAAGAAAAGGCTCGCACTGTACCAGCGTTCTTGTCGTTGCCCAGCGCCATGATGAGCACACCAAACAGGATGGGCAACCAGATCGCCAGGCTTAGGTAAGGAATATTGTTATGCATGGATAAGTTCCGATCTCAAGAGCTTGCGCCCCGCCTTGTTTATTTCAAAC
>DASUEF010000137.1:0-7848 GCA_036275215.1 Limnobacter sp.
GAAAGTGGAGATGCATTTTTTGCCAGACCTGTATGTGCCTTGCGATGTGTGCCATGGCAAACGCTACAACCGCGAAACCCTGGAGATTTTGTACCGTGGCAAAAACATCGCCGAGGTGCTGGATCTCACCGTGGAACAGGCGCTGGGCGTGTTTTCTGCGGTGCCCACCCTTGCGCGCAAACTGCAAACACTGATGGATGTGGGGCTGGGTTACATCCGCCTGGGGCAGTCGGCCACCACACTTTCCGGTGGTGAAGCACAGCGTGTGAAGTTGTCGCTTGAGCTTTCAAAACGGGACACCGGCAAAACGCTGTACATTCTGGATGAGCCCACCACTGGCTTGCACTTCCACGACATTGCCATGCTTTTGAAGGTGTTGAACCCGCTGGTTGAGCAAGGCAACACCGTGCTCGTGATTGAACACAACCTGGATGTGATCAAGTGCGCAGACTGGATTCTAGACATGGGCCCAGAAGGCGGTGACAACGGTGGGCAACTGATTGCGCAGGGCACCCCAGCCGACATTGCCACCAACGCCAACAGCCACACGGGGCGTTTTTTGGCGCGCTTTGTCAACGATGAATTGCCACCAAGTTCGGGCAAAAAAGTCTCGAAAAGGGCTTGAAATTTGGGTCGTGTACAATAGGGAGTTCTTTCAAGCAGTGGAATACCCATGAACGAACAACTCAACACCCTCTTCAAGTACATCGAACCCGGCAAACTGCTCGATCTGGGCCTACAGGCCACCAAGTTTGTGTTGGTGATTGTGGCTGCGCTGGTGATCCTCAGGGTCGTGAAGGCAGCGATTGATCGCATTGGCAACCAGATGCAAGCCCGCAGCAAATCCATCGACGACCAGAAACGCATCGACACCCTCATGCGCGTTCTAAAGTATGTGGCCAATGTGGTGGTATTGCTCCTGGGTGCGCTGATCGCGCTGGGCACCATCGGCATTTCAATTGCGCCAGTTCTAGCCGCCGCTGGCGTGGTGGGCTTGGCGGTGGGCTTTGGTGCACAAAGCCTGGTGAAGGATTACTTCACTGGGGTGGTGCTGCTCATTGAAAACCAGATTCGCGCAGGCGACTTTGTGGAAGTGGGCGGCAAGTCGGGCACCGTGGAGAACGTGACCCTGCGTTACGTGCGCCTGCGCGATGCGCATGGGAATGTGCACTTTGTGCCCAACGGGCAAATTGCGTCCGTGACCAACTCCACCATGGACTTTGCTTATGCGGTGGTGGATGTGGGCATTGCCTACAAAGAAGACGTGGATGCCTCGATCCAGGTGATGCAAAAAGTGGGGGCTGAACTGGCCAACGATGCAGAGTGGGCCAACAAAATCACCGAACCCATGGCGGTGTTTGGTGTACAAGAGCTGGCTGACTCAGCCGTGGTGGTGCGTGTGCGGTTTAAAACCTTGCCCGGTGAGCAATGGGGGGTGCGCCGTGAGTACAACAAGCGCATCAAGGCCGCCTTCGACAGGGTAGGCATTGAAATCCCTTTCCCGCATGTGACGATGTGCAGTGCCAACCCGACGCAAGCGCAATTGACGAGCTAGAACACCCTCCCTACCTCAGGCGAGGGAATTGACAGGTTTGTTATAATTAAAAGAGAATGCTTCTCATTTAATATAATCATGCCCCGCACAACATCCCACGCCGCCCAACGCGTTGCATACAGCAACGCGCTACCCTTGACGCCCGCACCTGGCCATGTTTTTCGCCACAACTTGAGCCACGCCACACAAGAACTGGCGAGTTCATTGCGTGCTCAAAAGGCGCAAAACGCCTATGCGCTGAACAGCAGCAACTCAAACGCCCCAGCGATCACAGATGCAATGCTTAAAAGCGTGCTGCACGACACCAAAAGATCATTGCATCAGGCATTTCATCGACAAAGTGAGTCACGACGCCAAGTCGCCAATGAGAGAAAAACCCTGGTGAACAACCTTCAACTCAACCTAGACACAGGTGCCCCTGTGTTGCAGCAGTTTAAAGCGATGGCCAGTGTACTGCCAGACCTGGAGACGGATGCATTAAAAGACTCCTGCTGTGAACACCCAGAACAAAAAGACAGAGAATCGCGCAACAAAAATTCTGGTGGCTGTGAACATGAAGACGGTGGGGGTATTGTGATCGATCTGGATGAGGCTGCGCACGGGGCCTTTGCGTCCAGCAAATATTTGAATGATGTTGCCAAAGGCCGTCCGGAGGCGGTTGCAGAATCGTTTAAAACCGACGCTGCCGACATGGCCAGGCAACCAATCCAACACCTGGGCAACCAGCTTACCCACGGTGGTGCGGCAGAATTTTCCACCGCAGTGGGCGCCGGGGTTGTGATGTTGCCGCTGGCTGGTTTAGCGATCAAAGCAGGTCTTGAAGAATGGCAACACGCCAGCCACGCTTTGAAAGACCTCGAGGCGGAGAAAGCAGAGCAGCGTGCCCACCTCGATCGTTTGAAAAGCGCTGCGCAAGCAGCTCCCTCAGGGGCACTCAATGCGCACATTCAAGCACAGGCACTTCGGCTCGACAAGTTGGATGAGGCCGGGCAACACGCACGCAGCGATCGCGGGGCTGGAGCGATGTCAGCCGCATCGGGACTGAGCATCGGCCTAAAAGCCCTGTCAGACATTGGTTTAAAGGTGTCGCTGGGCATCAAGGCCGCGTTTTCCGGCAAAAGTTTTTTTGCATTGAGTGAATCCGCACAGGCTGGTACCGCTGCGGCGGGGGCGGCCGTCGGATTTGGGATCGCCGGCACATTTGTACTTGGCCCGTTGGCTGGAATTTTCGCAACTGCACTGGGCGGATTTTTCACAGTTAAAACACTGCGCAAGCTCAAGCAGCTCAAATCTGATTTCAAACATTTACAGGCCGATTTGAAGGCAACGGCACTTGCAAGTGGCTCACGCATCAAGCCCTCCCAACAGCCCCTGCATGATTTTTTGATTCGCCAAGGCAACAAACGAATCGGATTTTTCAAACGCTTTGGCCGATGGAACAAGGCATTCATGGTCGGCAGCGGCTTATACGCGGCCAGCGCGGTAACCAAAGCGGTGGTGGTCGGTGTTGCTGCTGCGGGCATTGCTGCGGCTGCAAGCAATCCGATTGGCCTGGGCGTAATCACGGCCGTTGGCATTCTGGGTGCTTTGGCCATGGGGATTACTTCCTTCAGCTTTTTGCGCGGGCATGGCAAACAGGGAAAGTATTCACGCGCCACTGCAGGTGATCATTCGTGGGTGGATCGCAGACTGATGACCGATCTGCATGGTGTGCAAACATCCATGCAGACTGCCGAGGACTCGAACTCTGAGGGCCCGTCAAACGGAAGACATTTGGGATTTGACATGGCTGCCAGCTGCCTACGCAATCTGAATCAGCAAAAACAACTACTTCGTGAATTCATGGCGGAGGCAGCGAAGTCGGCGAATAAGCACTCCCCCATGGAGAAACACCTCTCATGGTGGCAACACCTAGGCAGGCGTGTGATCAATAGAAAAGTGGTTGAACATTTTGTGCAAACGGAACAAGGTGTTGCCGCATTCAACACTTTGGTGAAAGGAACACTGGTGGCACAACTGGAAATGCTCAAGGACAAGCTGGAGCATCGCGACTTGGCCATGGCCCAGCTCAAATTGGCTGAACCGCCCGCCGAGCAAGAAGACGATGCGGGTTTGGTGAATGAGGACACATTGCGCCAAACCGAGCAACTTGCCGAGACCTATGCGCGCTTCGAGACAGAATATGCAGCCGACCAAGGTCGCATGGAACTGACCTTGCTGCGGCTAAAGCACATGGAAGACGACACCAGCGTCACAGTGGAACAACTCGCCGACTATGTGAACGCAGGAACAAACATGAAGGCGATTAGCGATTACTTGCATGCAGATTGGGACCGGCAAATTCGCCACGCACGTGGCGTTCTGTTTGAATCGCAACTGGAAGGAGCGCGTTTGCGGGACCAGCAGTACCGTGCACAGAACCCCAAGGGATAGGCTAAAAAAAACCACGGCCAGGTGCTTTGACCAAGCCGTGGTTTAATTTGACCTGCAGACGTTGTATTAGCGTGGCAGCACAGTGGTGCCCATCAGGAATTCATCCACCTCGCGCGCGGCTTGGCGACCTTCTCGAATGGCCCACACCACCAAAGATTGCCCACGGCGCATGTCGCCAGCGGCAAACACTTTGTCGACATTGGTGCGGTAGCAGCCGTCGCCATCGGTGGTGGCTTTGGCATTGCCGCGGTTGTCTTTCTCAACGCCGAAAGCGTCCAAAATGCTCTTGGCCGGGTTGGTAAAGCCCATGGCAAACAGCACCAAGTCGGCTGGGATTTCAAACTCGGAGCCTGCAATTTCTTGCATCTTCATCTGGCCCGTGGCCTCGTCTTTGACCCACTCCACTTTGGCACACAAGGCCGCTTTCACGTTGCCCTTGCCATCGTCGATGAACTTCTTGGTGGTCACCGCAAAATCCCGCTGCACGCCTTCCTCGTGGGAGGACGATGTGCGCATCTTCATGGGCCAGTACGGCCACACCAGCGGCTTGTTTTCCTGCTCGGGAGGCTGGGGCATGAGTTCAATTTGAACCACTTGCTTGGCACCGTGTCGGTTGGAGGTGCCCACACAATCGGATCCAGTGTCGCCACCGCCAATCACCAGCACATTTTTCTTGGTGGCCAGGATTTGATCCTTCAGCTTGTCGCCCGCATTCACGCGGTTTTGCAGCGGCAAAAACTCCATCGCAAAGTGCACACCCTTCAGCTCGCGGCCAGGCACGGGCAAGTCGCGGGGCACTTCGGAGCCTCCGGTGAGGATCACTGCATCAAACTGCTTGAGCAGTTCTTTGGGGGTGATGGTCTCTTTGGCCAGGTTGGTGATGCCACCTTCGGCCAGTTTTTCACCCACAAACACCCCGGTCTTGAAGGTGACACCTTCGGCCTGCATTTGCTCCACGCGACGGTCGATGTGGTGCTTTTCCATTTTGAAGTCGGGAATGCCATAGCGCAGCAAACCGCCAATGCGATCGTTCTTTTCGAACACCGTCACATCGTGGCCCACACGCGCCAGCTGTTGCGCAGCGGCCATGCCTGCAGGGCCAGAGCCCACCACAGCAACCTTCTTGCCAGTTTTCCGTGCAGCTGGCTGAGGCACCACCCAGTTGTTTTCCCAACCTTTGTCGATGATGGCGTGCTCAATGCTCTTGATGCCCACGGGATCTTCGTTGATACCCAAGGTGCAAGCGGCTTCGCAGGGTGCAGGGCAAATGCGGCCCGTGAACTCTGGGAAGTTGTTGGTGGAGTGCAGCGTGGTGAGTGCATTCTTCCAGTCTTGTTTGTACACCAGGTCGTTGAAGTCGGGGATGATGTTGTTGACAGGGCATCCGTTGTTGCAAAACGGAATACCGCAATCCATACAACGAGCACCCTGAATTTTGGCTTCATCGTCGCTCAGCGTGATCACGAATTCTTTGTAGTGCTTCACGCGCTTTTCGGGGGCCTCGCTGGCCTCCTTCAAGCGTTCAAATTCCATAAAACCTGTGACTTTTCCCATTTCTTAAATCCTCATACTCAGGCAGTGTGCCAGGTTGTGATCAGGCTGCAACTTCGGCTTTGGTTTGTGCAGCCACATGCAACTCTTTCAGTGCACGGCGGTATTCGCTTGGGAATACCTTCACAAACTTTTTGCGTTCGGTTGACCAGTTTTCAAGAATTTCCTTGGCGCGCTCGCTGCCGGTGTAACGCGCGTGGCGTTCTATCAGGCCCTTCAGAATCACTTCATCGGGCTGGCGTTCGCTGCCACGGGCCAGGCTGTGCCAAATTTCCCTGTTACCCAGGGCTTCCTGCTCGGTGGCTGGCACCACTTCTTCCAACTCCACCTGCGCCAGGTTGCAGCGTTTGGCAAACAGGCCGTCAATGTCGTACACATAGGCCAGGCCACCGCTCATGCCCGCGGCAAAGTTGCGGCCAGTTTCACCCAGCACAACCACGGTACCGCCGGTCATGTATTCGCAACCGTGGTCGCCTGTGCCTTCAATCACAGCAGCAGCACCGGAGTTGCGCACGGCAAAACGTTCGCCCGCCACGCCGCTCAAGAATGCCTCACCCGCAATGGCGCCGTACAACACCGTGTTGCCCACAATCATGTTTTCTTCAGACGCACCGCGGAAATCGTTGGTGGGGCGCACGATGATGCGACCACCACTCAAACCCTTGCCCACGTAGTCGTTGCCCTCTCCCACCAGGTCGGCGGTGATGCCATGGGCCAAGAAGGCGCCAAAGGACTGACCTGCCGTGCCAGTGAACTGGATGTGGATGGTGTCATCGGGCAAGCCTTCGTGACCATACTTCTTGGCCACCTCACCAGACAACATGGCACCCACCGTGCGGTTGACGTTTTTGATGGGCGTGATGAAGGACACACGCTCGCCCTTGTCCAGCGCTGGCTTGGCCATGCTGATGAGCTTTTGGTCCAATGCCTTGTCCAAGCCATGGTCTTGCTCACCGGTGTGGCGCAGCGGCTCGGTGGTGCCGGTTGGCACCCACAGCAGGCGACTGAAGTCCAAGCCCTTGGCTTTCCAGTGGGTGATGCCCTTCTTCATGTCGAGCAGGTCGGCACGGCCAATCAGCTCATTGAAGCTGCGAATACCCAGTTGCGCCATGATTTCGCGCACTTCGTTGGCCACGAAGAAGAAGTAGTTCACCACGTGCTCCGGCTTGCCAGTGAACTTCTTGCGAAGCTCTGGGTTTTGGGTGGCCACACCCACGGGGCAGGTGTTGAGGTGGCACTTGCGCATCATGATGCAGCCTTCCACCACCAGCGGTGCGGTGGCAAAGCCAAATTCATCGGCGCCCAGCATGGCACCAATCACCACGTCGCGGCCGGTTTTCATTTGGCCGTCCACTTGAACGCGGATGCGGCTGCGCAGGCCGTTGAGCACCAAGGTTTGCTGGGTTTCGGCCAGGCCGAGTTCCCAGTTGGTGCCGGCGTGCTTGATAGAAGACACAGGCGATGCACCCGTGCCACCGTCCTGGCCTGCGATCACCAGGTGATCGGCCTTGGCCTTGGACACACCTGCGGCAATCGTGCCCACGCCCACTTCAGACACCAGCTTCACCGAGATGGAGGCCTGGCTGTTGACGTTTTTCAGGTCGTGGATGAGCTGTGCCAAATCTTCAATGGAGTAAATGTCGTGGTGTGGGGGCGGGGAAATGAGACCCACGCCAGGCACGGAGTAACGCAGCTTGCCGATGTAATCAGAAACCTTGCCACCGGGCAACTGGCCGCCTTCACCGGGCTTGGCACCCTGTGCCATCTTGATCTGGATTTGATCGGCGGAGGTGAGGTATTCGGCGGTCACACCAAAGCGGCCCGAAGCCACCTGCTTGATGCGTGAACGCAGGCTGTCGCCCTTCTTCAAGGGGAAGTCTGCCACCACCACATCGCCCAGTTCGCTCTTCAGGCTTGCGCCTTCGCCAATGGGACCGTTGCCGGGGCCAAACTTGTCCAGGCCAGCACGCAACTCGGCGCGGTAACGCTTTTCGTCCTCGCCACCTTCGCCGGTGTTGCTCTTGCCGCCAATGCGGTTCATGGCCACAGCCAGTGTGGCGTGTGCCTCGGTGGAGATGGAACCCAAAGACATGGCGCCGGTTGCAAAGCGCTTGACGATCTCTTCGGCCGATTCCACTTCTTCAATCGGGATGGCTTTGGCGGGATCAATCTTGAACTCGAACAAGCCGCGCAAGGTCATGTGACGTTTGCTCTGGTCGTTGATGATCTGGGCGTACTCTTTGTAGGTGTTGTAGGTGCCGCTGCGTGTGGAGTGCTGCAATTTGGCAATGGCATCGGGGGTCCACATG
>DASUEF010000138.1:0-19481 GCA_036275215.1 Limnobacter sp.
GCGGGCTGGAATGCCGTGCGGCAGGCGCGTTTTGATCGCCAAAAGGCCATGGGCCTGTTGGGGGACACGGTGGAGCTGCCCCCCTTGAGTTTTGGCGCAGAGGACTGGGAAAAGCTCAGCCCGGTGCAAAAAAAGATGTACGCCCGCTACATGGAGGTGTACGCCGGGCAAATGAAGAACCTGGATGACAATGTTGGCCGCTTGTTAAAAAGCCTTGAGGAGATTGGCGAACTGGACAACACCATTGTTGTGCTTTTTTCGGACAATGGCGGCTCGGGCGAGGGCACACCCACGGGCACGCCCAACGTGTTTGCCCCAGCCTTTGGTCGCCCCGTGCCTGTGGAAGAGGCCACAGAAAAGTTTTACGACACTTTGGGGGAGGAGGGCAGTTACCCCCATTACCCCATGGCCTGGGCTTGCGTGTCCAACACACCTTTCAAGAACTACAAGCAGTATGCGCATTTGGGCGGCGTGGCCGACCCGCTGCTGATTGCATGGCCCAAAGGCATTGCGGCCCAGGGCGAATTGCGCCACAACTTTGTGCATGTGATCGACCTGTTTCCCACCCTGCTGGAAGCCACTGGCACCACGCGCCCCGAGGTGTACAACGGCATTCGCCTAAAGCCCGTGGAAGGCCAAAGTGTGGTGCCCACCTTTGCCAGTGCAAAAGCACCCACCCGCAGCGAGCAGTATTTCGAACTGGGTGGCCAGCGTGCCTACGTGGAAGGCGATTGGCGGCTGGTGACCCGGCATGTGCGCGGCAAGCCTTTTGAAGACGATGTGTGGGAGTTGTACGACCTGTCCAAAGACCCGTCGGAAATGCACGACCTGGCCGCGCAGCACCCGGATGTGGTGCAACGTTTGAAAGACAAATGGCTACAAGCGGCGCAGCAATACAATGTGCTGCCGCTGGACGACCGCAACCTGGTGATCAAGATGGTGCAAGACCGCCAGCAAAACGCCTTGCGGGCCAAGTGGACCTTCCACCCGCCAGTGGAGCGTTTGGCACGCGACATTGCGCCGATTGTGTGTGGCTTGAGCCATGTGATCACCGTGAACATCGAGCGGCCCACGGGCACCGAAGATGGCGTGCTGTTGGCGCAAGGTGCCAAGTATGCGGGCTGGGTGTTGTATGTCCAAAATGGCGAATTGCATTACGAGCAAAGCCTGGTGCCATATGTCGAGCATTTCAAAGGCAAGGGTGTGTTGCCAGCGGGCAAGCTGGCTGTGCGCTATGAACAAACCATGACCGCCCGCCCTTTTGATGGCGAAGGCCGGTTGTATGTGAACGATGTGCTGGTGGGGCAACACACCTTCAAGCGGGTGTTGTTCTCCACCTCGTATGATGGCTTCACCTTGGGCAGTGATTTGGGCAACCAGGTGTCTACCCGGTACACAGGGCATTTTCCTTTCCAGGGCGTGTTGGGCCGGGTGGACATTGACATTGACACCAGCCAGCCCAGCCCGTTAGAAATGCTGCGCTTTCTCAATCAAATGGTGCTTAACATTTAGCATGCAGATACAACTGCCTGGTGGCAATTGCCAGTTGGGTTCGAATGACCATTACCCGGAGGAGCGGCCCGTGCGCGTGGCCACAGTGGCGCCCTTTGCCATGGATGTGCACCCCGTGACACGTGCGCAGTTTGCGGCCTTTGTGAAAGCCACGGGGTACGTAACCACGGCCGAGCAACTGGGCAGCAGCCATGTGTTTGTGAAAACCGAAGGCCCGGTGAATTTGGGTGACCCCACGCAATGGTGGAAGCCGGTGGCTGGGGCCAGTTGGCATGCCCCTCAGCTTGTATTGGACGAGCAATGCCCCGTGACGCATGTGAGCCTGCAAGATGCCAAAGCGTATGCCGCCTGGGCGGGTGGGCGTTTGCCCACCGAAGAGGAATGGGAATACGCAGCACGCGGTGGTTTGCACGGCTGCGCCTACGCATGGGGCGATGAGTTTGCGCCCCACGGCCAACGCATGGCCCATGTGTGGCGTGGCAGCTTCCCCTGGTACCACAGCGACATGGCGCAGCCCGCGCCCGTGCCGGTGCGGAAGCACCCTGCCAACGGCCATGGCCTGTACGACATGATTGGCAATGTGTGGGAGTGGACCGTGTCGCCATACCAGCGCGGCGGTGGGGCCTGTTGCGCCTGCTCACCCGCACAAGATGCCAACACCCTGTGGACCCTCAAAGGTGGCTCTTACCTGTGCGCGGCGGAGTATTGTTTGCGCTACAGGCCTGCTGCACGCATTGGCGCAGCGCTGAACACCAGCACTGCGCACATTGGGTTTCGCTGCGTTTACTGAAGGCCACCCATCAAGCGGCGGCCATGGCGGCCCTGAAAAAATTCAGAATCTTCACCAGGTCTTCTTTGGCCTCGGGCAGCATGGTGGTCATCACCGGCCAAATGTGCGGCATCCCTGGGCGAGTGAGCAATTCAGAAGCACCACCAGCCGCCTGGATCTTTTCATGCAATTGGGCTCCATCGCCCAGCAGGCACTCGTCGTCGCTGGCTGTGATCAGAATGGGCGGGAGGTTTTTTACCGCGCCCAACAAGGGAGAGGCTTTGGGATCGGCTGGGTCGTGACCATTCAAGTAGGTTTCTGCGGCCAACTTCAAGATGAGCGGCGACAACATGCTGTCAGTCTTTGCATTGCCCTCAATGGTGGGTGAAAGTCGGCGCATGTCCGTGGCCGGGGAAATGAGCAGTGCGCCATGCAAGGGCAGCTTCTTTTTGGCGGCGTGTTGCACCACACACATGCTGAGGTTGCCACCGGCAGAGTCGCCCGCGACCAAAATAGGCTGACCTGTGGGGGTGTCTTTGACCAGCGCATCAAATGCGGCCATGCAATCGTCGTAGGGGGCGGGGAATGGATGCTCGGGCGCCATGCGATAGTCCACAGAAAACACCCGCAGTTTGAGCGCTTTGGCAATGGCCCCGCAAAATGGGCGGTACATGGGTGGCCCGCCCGCCACAAACGCGCCGCCATGGATGTACAGCAGGGATCCTTGGGCATTTTGTGGAATCAGCCACTCGCCCTGGACTCCACCCAACTGCCCCTTCATGCGCTTGACGCCCGAGGGCACTGGCCCCACCAGGTTGGAGATGCCGGTGACCAAACGGAAGCGTTTCACAAAACCCGGTGCCTCGCCTTTGTAATTGCGTAGCGCCAACTTGGAAATTTGATTAACAACACTGGCTTGAATGGAAGGCATCTGGGGTCTCCGTGTGTTTTTTGTGTAATGAATTTATATCACCGCCCACACTCGGTGTCGGGCAGTGCGTTGTGGATGCGATTGATTATTCCGGACAAATGCGCCGGCAGCCCTTTGCGGCTGCAGGTCGATGCACGCACAATTTGCTGGATTGAATACCCATAAAAAACTTGGAGACTCCAGCGATGCACGTTGTGGAAGAGGACATTCTGATCATTGGTGCAGGCCTGTCTGGCATTAGCGCGGCTTGCCATTTGCGCAAAGCACTGCCCACGCGCAGCTTCACCATCCTTGAACGGCGCACCAACATCGGCGGCACTTGGGATTTGTTTCGCTACCCTGGGATTCGTTCCGATTCGGACATGTTCTCTTTCGGTTTCAAATTCAAGCCTTGGCGCAATGCCCACTTTTTTTCACAGGGGGCAGACATTCGCCAATACGTGCACGAGGCGGCACTGGAGAATAAGGTTTTTGATCACATTCTGTTTCAGCGCAAGGTGGGCGCTGCCAACTGGAACAGCCAGACCCAGCGATGGGAGGTGAAGGCCGTGAACGAGGCCACGGGTGTGGCTGAGGAGTATCACGCCCGGTTCCTGATGTGCTGTGCGGGCTATTACAACTACGACCAGGGTTACCGCCCGCAGTTTGAGGGTGAGGCGCAGTTCAAAGGCCAGATTGTTCACCCACAACACTGGCCAGACGAGCTGGATTACTCTGGCAAACGGGTGGTGGTGATTGGCAGTGGAGCCACGGCGGTGACCCTCATTCCAAGCATGGCAACCAAGGTGGAACACATCACCATGCTGCAACGTTCACCCAGTTATATATTTTCTCTACCTTCGGTGGATGCGGTGACGCGCGTGTTGCAAAAAACCATGCCAGCCAGGTTGGCTTACAAGTTGAACCGCGCGCGCACCATTGGCTTGGCGCACTTCATGTTCAAAATCAGTAAGAGCAAGCCCGCGGTGGTTCGCCGCTTCCTGATTGGGATGGTGCGCCGCCAGTTGAAGGGCAGCAGTGTGGACATCAAACACTTCACGCCCAACTACATGCCCTGGGACCAACGCCTGTGCCTGGTGCCCGATGGGGATTTTTTCAAGGCCCTGCGCAGTGGCAAGGCCAGCGTGGCCACCGACACCATTGACCGCTTTGTACCCGAAGGGATTGCCTTGAAATCGGGCGAGGTGTTGAGGGCCGATTTGGTGGTGACGGCCACTGGCCTGAATGTGCAAATGGTCGGTGGTATGCAGATGAGCTTGGACGGTGTGCCGGTGAACCTCAGCGAAAAAATGTTCTACAAAAGCGTGATGCTGCAAGACGTTCCCAACGCGATTGTGGTGCTGGGTTACACCCATGCCTCGTGGACGTTGAAGAGCGATTTGGCGAGCGGCTTTGTCTGCCGTTTGTTGCAGCACATGGACAAGCATGGCCACGCCACCGTGGTGGCAAAAGCGGGCACCGTGCCGCAAGTGGATGGCCTGACCGTGTTGGGTGGATTGAATTCGAATTACCTGAAGCGAGTGGCCGATCAGCTGCCGCGCCAGGGTGCAGAACACCCCTGGCACAACAAGCAGGATTATTACCACGACAGCAAGGTTTTGCTGGAGGACCCCATTGATGAACCAGGGCTGACGTTTGAGCCAGCCACGGGTCGGGGCGATGATTACAAACGCCGCGCCAAAGGTGGATCCACACGCACCGAGAAGGGCATGGTGATTTCGTAAATGGTGCCACCCAAACCAAAATTGGTGGTGGTGCCGTCGGGCAGGGCGCGCTGGTTGGCAATGTAAAGCCTGCGCCCATCGGGCGAAAATGCAGGGCCTGTCACCTCGGTACCACTGGGGTCGCCAGGCAGGCGCACCAAGGGGATGGTGCTGCGGTCGGGCAGCAACACCATGGCGCGCATGTCGCCACCGTCCTCCACCACAACCATTTCGCCATCCAAGGTCACGCAAATGTTGTCCACGCCGATCATTGGCGGCTCGCTGTTGTCCACGGGCGAGCCCACCGGGCCGTCTTCCGGGTTGTAAATGCTCTCGATGGTGCCGCCCACGGTGTCGATGGCCCACACATTGCTGTCGCCTTTGGTGGTGAAAAACACAAAGTCATTCAAGAACCACACGCCCTCATTGCCTGCAAACACGGTGGTGTCTGGCTGGTACACCTTGAACTGCGGCGTGCCATCGTCCACCGCATTCACCCAACGCACCGGGGTGGGTCCACGCTTGGCGGCATCCACGCCCGCGTCCACAGCCAGCACTTGCAACATGCCTTTGCTGTAGTCGGGTTTGCCGCCCTCGGGCCAATCGGCCGCCGAGAAGATGGTGCGGTAAAAGCGGTCTTCGCCGGTGATGTCTTCGGTGTGGTAAATGATGCGACGCTTCATGTCGATCGCCACTTGTTCGTGCGCCTTGCGGCCAAAGCGATCCAGGCGAATGGGCGTGCCGCCGTCTTTCAGGGGGCTGGCTTCGAACATGTAGCCATCAGCGATTTCTTCGCCATTGATCCAGGTTCCCCAGGGCGTGGCCCCGCCAGAGCAATTGGTGGTGGTGTTGCGTTGAATGGGGTAGGCGTCTACCAGAGTGCCGTTTTTGTCAAAGCGCAGGGCGCTGGCCCCCCCTTGGAAAGGCAGCACCAGCGGGACACTCACCGGCAACAGCCCGGTGATGGGCCCGGTCACTGTGCCCAAACTGGCCAGCGAGTCCCTGCTTGCCAAATCCGAGATCACGGGCGTGTCCGGAATTTGGCCAAACAACGTGGTGGCGTCACGCGCTTCCGAGTTGCTCACATAGATCCAGCCGCCATCCTCGGTGCGGAACATGCCAGCGCCATCGGGGTCGGAATGCCAACGAAAATCCGGATTGCTTGCCAAGGGGGGCTCGTTGACCACAGCCACCACACGCGAGGTGAAGCCGGCTGGCATTCGTACCCCATTTGCATCGGGCGGCAGCAAAGGACCCATGGTGGCAAAAGGGCTTGTTCTGCCGCTGGGGGACACGGGGTTGTTGCGTAGCCCTGGGGTTGCAGAATCGCTGCCGCAAGCGGTCAGCATTTGAGCCGCTGGCACGCTGCCCGCGGCCATCAGCAAATTGCGTAAAAACGTACGGCGGGGCAGGCCCTGCCGGGCGGCGTCTTGAAGAATCGGGTTCATGCGGTGTGGGTCCTACGGGTAAAGCAAAATCTCAGCGTCACGGGCTTGTGCTTATTACTGATGAAATGGGCTGGGCGAGTCGAAGAGTTGTTCTATATGTCTTTACACAGATTTGTCATCTTTCGGATTCAAGGCTGGCATTTCTTGAAAATTCAAGGGTCTAGCGATAGAATGTGAGGCTAGACCAAAAAACTCGAAAGGAGTTTTTGTATGCCCGCCAGCAAGCCAGCCAAGAGCAAAACAACGACCGTGGCCAGCAAAAAGCCGGCTTTGGCCAAGGCTCCTGCAAAATCCACGGGCACCAAAGTGAAAGAGGCGCCCAAGGCTGTGGGCAAGGCGGTCTCCAAGGTGGTGGCCAAAGCAGCAAGCCTCATCAGCAAACCTGCGGCAAAACCTGCGGCAAAACCTGCGGCAAAACCTGCGGCAAAACCTGCGGCGAAACCTGCGGCAAAGCCTGTTGTCCCTAAAAAATCTGTGGCTTCGGCCAACGCGCCTGTGGCGGTTGAAGCCCCCAAACCTGTTGTTCCTGACGTGAAGACTGAATTGACTCCTACCACCAACGCTGTAAGCACCTCTAAAACAAAACCAGCGAGTAGCACCCGCAAACCTTCCAAAACTGCACTTTCACCCTCCGAGGTGACGCCGCTTGCGTTGCTTACCCCCAGCAAACCTGCACGCCGTCGTCGTTCTGGTGCTGCCAAACCGCGTAAACTGAAAGGCGCCACAACAACCTGGCCGTTTCCAACAGGGTCTCGGCCATAACACTCGCATTTGCCTATGTTGCTGATTGATATTCTGCGCTTGCTGCTTGAAACTGCCGCAAGCCTGCTTACGTTTTGCTTGCTCTTGCGCGTGCTCATGCAATGGGTGCGCATACACCCAAGCAATCCGCTTTCACCTTTCATTTTTTCAATGACCGACTGGTTGGTGAAACCACTGCGCAAGGCTGTCCCAGGCTATGGAGGCATCGACTGGGCTTCTGTGCTTGGCGCCTTCCTGGTGTCGTTCACGCTGCACATTGTGCTGGTGTTGGTCTCGGTGGGCTTGTCACAGGGTGGGCCTGGCGTGGGCAGCATGATTACCTTTACGGTGCCAATTGCCATTTTTTGGGTGCTGCGCAACGTGGCCTATTTGTTGATGGGGATTGTGCTCATTCAGGTGATTTTGAGTTGGGTCAATCCATTTTCACCCGTCGCATCGGTGCTCAACGAGTTGTCTAGACCATTTTTAGAACCCCTTCGGCGTGTTTTGCCCACCATTGGCAATGTGGACCTGTCACCCTTGGTGTTTTTCTTGCTATTACAAATTGTGATGATGGTGCTGCAAAGCTTGATGCCTGGATTGTGATCCTTTGGGGTTTGCACCAATAAAAAAGGCCGGTGAATCACCGGCCTTTTTTTGCTTTACACCATCAACGGGTGACGCGCGATGTGCCTCCGCCGGTCACGATACGGACTCGATCACCTGGGCGAAATTGTTCATCTGCGTCTTGAACGTAGGCACGCAGCGTGCCGTTGTCCATTCGAACGGTGATTTCCAGCCCCTCACGGGTGGATGCGTTGCGTTCAATGGCTTGCCCTGCAATGCCGCCTGCCACTGCGCCGAGCACAGCACCCACGGCTCGACCACTGCCGCCCCCCACGTTGCTGCCTGCGATGCCGCCCACAATACCGCCTGCCGCAGTGCCCACGCCGTTTGTGTCGCCTTGAATGGTTACAACACGCACGCTTTCAACCGTGCCTTGTTCAATCATTTGTGCGCGGCGGGTTTCACCCTCGCGGTACACTGTGCCAGAGGTACTCTGGGTTGCGCAGCCCGCCAGGGCCGCCACACAAACGAGGGTGATGGCACCTGCATTGCGGATTCGGTGCTGGATGGATTGGCTCATATGCTCTTCCTTTCAAGTTACCAAGGCTTGCTGCCAAAGGCGGCAGCAAACCTGGATGCAATTTCTTCGCGGCTGAAGCGGTAGTTTTGTGGCCCTTTGCATGCAATTTTAAGCGAGCCCATCAAGCTGGCCAGCTTGGCCGCCTGCACCACTCCCATGCCTTCTGTGAGGCCATAAAGCAAGCCACCTCGATAGGCATCCCCACAGCCTGTGGGGTCTGCGATTTGTTCTGCTTTAACGCACGGAATGTCATGACGTTGACCTTGGTGGAACACCCAACTGCCTTCCGAGCCTCTCGTCACGATGAGCGCTTCTAGCTGGCTGGCAATTTGTTCAAGGCTGAGTCCCGTGCGGTCGCACAACATGCGCGCTTCATAGTCATTGACCGCCGCGTAGGTCGCAAGTTCCAGGAAGCGATTTAATTCGGGTTTGCCAAACATGGGCAAGCCTTGGCCCGGGTCAAAAATAAAGGGCACACCGGCCTGCGCGAATTGTTCAGCATGTTGCATCATGCCGTCGCGTCCATCTGGCGCAATGATGCCCAATGCGATTTCACCCGCTTGCCCAACGGTGTTTAAGTGGGAATGGCTCATGGCGCCGGGGTGGAAGGCGGTGATCTGGTTGTCGTCCAGGTCGGTGGTGATGAAGGCTTGGGCCGTGAACTCCTCGGGAACCAGTTTCAGGCAAGCGGTTTCGATGCCAAGGCTGTTCAGGCGGTCTACATAGCCGGCCGAGTCGTGGCCGATTGCGGCCATGGGCACTGGGTGCCCGCCCAACATTTTCAAGCTGTAGGCGATGTTGCCTGCGCAACCACCCCAGTCTTTGCGCAGGCTGGGCACAAGGAAGGCCACGTTCAGGATATGCACCTGGTCGGGCAAGATTTGATCTTTGAATTTGCCCTCAAACACCATGATGGTGTCAAAAGCGATGGAGCCGCAAATCAGGACGCGTTTGGAAGACATGATGACGATCAATAAAGTGGGAAGGTTAGAACGGAAATCGTTGTGGCGAGTGTACCTGTTTATGGCAAGTAAGGGCCGCCGTCCAGCAAAGTGAGTCTAAATCCAGTGGCTGCGGTTTCGGGCAGTTGGGCGTGGAGATTTTGCAAATTGAGGTAGGCCAGCAACTCCACGGTTTGCCCGGGAGCAATGGGAATCGCCTCGCTTGCGGTGCCACCGTCGCGTTGCTGATATTGGCTGGGGGCAATGCCACGGGTGGCCAGCACAAGGCCTTGTGGGTCCAGCAGTTCAACCCGCAGGTAGGGCCAGGCGCCAGGCAAGGGGGTGGTGTTGAGCAGGGTGACATCCAGTCGAACATGGTGTTCGTCCATCGCTTGCAAACCGCTGCCTTCTACACGCAATGCCTGTGTGGCAGGCAGTGTAAACAGGCCTTGAAGACCGGGCTTTGACTTGGCAATGTGCCTGCTGAGTGGGGGCAGTTGGGCTGCAATGGTGGTGCGTTGCCACCAAGCGACTTGCAATAAGGCGAGCACCAACATACCAACACAGGCCCGCTTCACGGTGGGCTGTGTTTGGTGGCTAAACCATGGTTTTTTTCGGGTCGGTGGGTCAAGAAAAGCGCCGTTGGATCCAGTTCCGTCTGTTTCGATTAGATTGCTGGTGAAGGGTTCGGCGGAGTTGCTTTGCAACTGGAGCGTTTGCCACACCTGGCTGTCGGCGGCAGTGAGGTGTTCAATGCCAGAAAACACCTGTTTGCATTGCCCGCAACGCACCTGCCCCTGGTGCAATTGAAGTTGCCCGGAAGAGACCTTGAACAGGGTGTTGCAGTGGGGGCAGCGTGTGGCTAGGCTCATGGCTGTAGTTTACCCCGGTGCCAGGGGCTGTGTCGGTTTAGTGGCTGGCCTTTTGGCCGCTCAGGCAGACCCAGCCTTCCCGCTCGGCCCACACCGACAGACTGATCCATGTGCGGTAGTGTTCAATCACCTCGTCGGCTTGCCGGGCCAACACGCCACTAAGCACGAGCTGCCCGCCTGCTTCCACATGCTCACATAGGGAGGGAGCCAACACCTTGAGTGGGTTGCTTAGGATGTTGGCCACCACCACCGGGAACTGCCGCTTGGCCAGCGCAAAATCGGGCAGACCACAAGGCATGTTCACGCCGTTGTTAGCCGCGTTGTAAGCGGTGCTTTCAACGGCTTGGGGGTCAATGTCTACACCAACGGCCTGCCGGGCGCCCAGCTTGAGGGCGGCAATCCCCAAAATGCCAGAGCCGCAGCCGTAGTCGAGCACATCGTGCCCTTGCAGGGGGAATGCACTTAACCAACGCAAGCACAAAGCGGTGGTGGGGTGTGAGCCTGTGCCAAAGGCCAGGCCAGGGTCAAGAACCAGGTTGATTCGATCCCCAGTTTGCTCGGGTGTGTGCCAGGAGGGCACAATCCAAAGCCGAGCAGAAATGGGAATGGGATCGAACTGCGATTGTGTGAGCCTCACCCAGTCTTCTTGTGGCACGTCGGTGTAATCAACGTCCACACCAGCCAGCAATTCCCTGTCTACTTCGCCCAGCACCTGCTCGGCTTCTTGCCGGTTGCGGAACAGTGCCACCACATGGTTCAACCCCCAGGCGGAGGACTCTGGCTCCATGCCTGGTTCGCCAAACAGGGGCTGCTCGTCTTCGCTGTCTGCGTTGGCGTCTTCAAGACTGACTGCGAGCGCACCCAGCTCCATCAAGGCGTCCGACACCTCGTCTGCCTGCTCAAAGGGCAGGGTGAGTTTTGCCTGCACAAGTGGGGCGGCCTGGGGGGAGGGTGTGTTCACTTTGCGCGTGCTTCCAGTTTGTGTTCCAGGTAGTGAATGCTGGTGCCACCTTCAATGAAGCGCGCGTCTTCCATCAGTTCACGGTGGAGGGCTGTGTTGGTTTTGATGCCATCGACCACCAACTCAGCCAGTGCCTGTCGCATGCGGGCCATGGCCTGCTTGCGGTCTTCGCCGTGGGTGATCACTTTGGCGATCATGGAGTCGTAGTGGGGTGGCACGTTGTAACCGCTGTACACGTGCGAATCCACCCGGACTCCCGGACCGCCGGGCGGATGCCAGCTTTTGATGGGGCCGGGGCTGGGCGTGAACTTGAAGGGATCTTCAGCGTTGATGCGGCATTCAATGGCGTGGCCACGAAACTCGATATCGCGTTGGCGGAATCGCAGTTTTTGCCCTGCGGCAATGCGGATTTGCTCTTGCACAATATCTACACCAGTGATCAGTTCGGTCACGGGATGTTCCACCTGCACACGGGTATTCATCTCAATGAAGTAGAACTCGCCGTTTTCGTATAGAAATTCGAACGTGCCTGCACCTCGGTAACCAATTTTGCGGCAAGCTTCGGCGCAACGCTCGCCGATGCGCTCAATCAGCCGGCGCGGAATGTTAGGCGCTGGTGCCTCTTCAATCACTTTCTGGTGGCGGCGCTGCATGGAGCAGTCGCGCTCGCCCAGCCACACTGCATTTTTGTGCTCATCGGCCAGTATCTGGATTTCCACGTGGCGTGGGTTCTCCAAAAACTTTTCCATGTACACAGCGGGGTTGTTGAACGCTTGGCCCGCTTCGGTTTTGGTCATGGTGACGGCGTTGAGCAAGGCTGCTTCGGTGTGCACCACCCGCATGCCACGACCGCCGCCGCCGCCAGCGGCTTTGATGATGACTGGGTAACCAATTTGACGAGCAATTTTGACGATCTCGCGAGGATCGTCGGGCAATTCCCCCTCTGAGCCTGGCACGCAAGGCACACCGGCAGCGATCATGGCCCGCTTGGCAGAGACCTTGTCGCCCATCAGCAAAATGGATTCCGCGCGCGGCCCAATGAACACGAAGCCGCTTTTTTCAACCCGGTCCGCAAAGCTCGCGTTCTCGGACAAAAAGCCATAGCCAGGGTGAATGGCCTCGGAGTCGGTGACTTCTGCGGCGCTGATGATGGCGGGAATATTCAGGTAGCTTTCGCGGGATGGCGGTGGGCCAATGCACACTGACTCGTCGGCCAGCTTCACGTATTTGGCTTCCAGGTCGGCAGTGGAATGCACGGCCACCGTTTTGATGCCCATTTCTTTGCAGGCACGCAAAATGCGCAGGGCTATTTCGCCGCGGTTGGCGATGAGGATTTTTCCAAACATGGTGCTGCTCCCTTATTCAATAATGAACAGGGCTTGACCAAACTCCACGGGTTGACCGTTGTCCACCAGAATGGCTTTCACCACGCCAGCTTTGTCTGACTCGATTTCGTTGAGCAACTTCATGGCTTCAATGATGCACAGCGTGTCGCCTTCCTTCACGGTGCTGCCCACCTCAACAAAATTGGATGCACCAGGGCTGGGGGCGCGGTAGAAGGTGCCCACCATGGGTGATGTCACTTTATGACCAGGCTCTGCGAGCGGGGCAGCAGGGGCTGTGGGCGCGGTGCCGGCCAGCGCAGTAGCCATGGGTGCGACGGCTGCTGCCATGGGGGCTTGTTGCACCAGTTGTGGGGCGGCCATGGCGTATTGAGGCTGGCTTTTAACGATGCGCACCTTGCCTTCGCCTTCGGTCACTTCCAGTTCGGAAATGTCAGATTCGGCGACCAGGTCGATGAGGGTTTTTAGCTTTCTGAGGTCCATGTACTTGCTCCATCGATGGGAGGTTGGTTTTGTGGACCCGCATCTGCGGCGGGCCTTGGGCAAGTCGGCGAATGCACAACGCACATCGCCCACTTTGCACACTGCGAAAAGCTCAACAAAGGCTAACTTCGTTTAGTGTGCATGGAAAATCATCGAATTTCCAGTTTGATAGGGGGTGTTGTCAGATTGGATACCCGATGTTCCTGTTCAAACGTTGCGTGAGCATACCCGATTTTATCGGGCTAGTGCATCCGTGATGGTGCTCATGTGTATCCTGCCGGCTTCTTTGAGGATTTGATTACCATTTTCGTCCAAAATGACGGTAAATGGTAATCCACCTTGATTGTTGCCCAGGGCTTTGCCCAGCTCAGTGCCGGTCATGCCCGCAAGCACAATTGGGTAGCCCACAGGGGTTTTTTGCAGAAATTGCTCGACGTTGGCTGGAGAATCAATGGCGATTCCAATCAACTCCACGTTTTGTGCCCGCAGTTGTGGGTACAAGGCGTCCAGTTCGGGCATTTCTTCTACACAGGGTGGGCACCATGTGGCCCAAAAGTTCAGCACGACAGTTTTGCCTTTGAGTGCGCCCAGGTCCAGCGATGCGCCTTGAGGTGTTTGAAATGTATAGCCGGACAGTGGGTAGACCTCGGCCTTGGGGCGCAAGCCAAAATACAGGCCAATGGCCAATGCCAGAAGCCCTGTGAGGATGGATGTCAGTGATTTTTTGCTCATGGTGCTTCTTCAATCAGGCGGGTCAGCCCCGCTGTGTCGGTTTGAAATAAGTTGTTTTCGCCACCTTGCCGGTTCAGCAGACCCCGCCGGTGCAAGGGGCTGGCCACCCCGAGCTGAAACCAGCGTTGCCGCCAGCGGAAGGCCACGGCAGGAAATGCCTTTCCAGCCAACAGCGCGTCTTCGCAGGCGTCAAAGGCAATGTTCTGGTTAAGTAACCAATAGTCCACTTCCTTTTCGTCGTCGGCGAAGGCCAGAAGATGGACATCGGAGTATGCGCTGCCGGTGCCGTTGACAGCCGCGCCATACACGATGGGCTCAAACTGGGGCATTTTTTGCATGAATTGGAGTGCCACCAAGCGCAATTCGTTCAATTCACCGGGTTGAGTGTCAGCTTGGAAAAGGGCCTGATAGGCCCGCAACTCATCTTGAATGTCTTGGTCGCTGGGCACGCTGTGGCGAGGCGGTTTTCCGCGTCCAAACACGGCCTTGGTGGCCTGGGCGCGGGCTGTGGCGTAGTCACAGCCTTCTTCTGCAATCAGCCGGGCGGCGGCCATTGCAATTTCGGTGCGCAGTTCGTCCTGCGGGGCAAAGAAATCGTCCATCCCGGCAGTGTATCCAAATTCCTAGGCACTACAATATGGGCTTCATCGGAAAGGAAGAAAGAATGCACATCCACATTTTGGGCATTTGCGGCACCTTCATGGGCGGCGTGGCGCAGTTGGCAAAAGCGCTTGGCCACACCGTCACGGGTTGCGATGCCAATGTGTATCCACCCATGAGCACGCAGCTGACCCAGGCGGGCATTGCGCTCACCGAGGGCTTTGGTGTGGAGCAATTGCAAATCAAACCCGATTTGTGGGTGGTGGGCAACGTGGTGTCCCGAGGCAATCCTTTGATGGAAGCCATTTTGAATGCGGGACTGCCTTACACCAGTGGCCCGCAGTGGGTGGGTGAGCACATTTTGGCTGGCCGCAAGGTGTTGGCGGTGGCTGGGACGCACGGCAAAACAAGTACCAGCTCCATGCTGGCATGGGTGTTGGAGCAGGCGGGGCGCTCCCCAGGGTTTTTAATCGGTGGAGTGCCTGGCGGGTTTGGGGTGTCGGCTCGGCTGGGAGGTGGGCCCTGCTTTGTGATTGAGGCTGACGAATACGACACGGCGTTTTTTGACAAGCGTTCCAAGTTTGTCCATTACCGCCCGACGGTGGCGGTGCTCAACAACCTTGAATACGATCATGCAGATATTTTCCCGGATCTTGCTGCGATTGAAACGCAATTTCATCATTTGGTGCGCACGGTGCCTACCCAGGGGCGCATTGTGTGCCCAGCCGCCACCGATTCGCTGGAGCGGGTATTAAAACGCGGATGTTGGACTCCAGTTGAACGATTTTGCGCACAAAAAAGCGAGGATGGCGCTGATTGGCAAGCCTGCGTGCTGGGGGCCAGCCGGTTTGAGGTGTTGTACCAGGGGCGTGTGCAGGGAGAAGTGCATTGGGCCTGGTCGGGTTTGCACAATGTGAACAACGCGCTGGCGGTGATCGCAGCGGCGCACGCCGCTGGAGTGCCTGTGGCCATGGCCTGTGCTGCATTAAGCGAATTTCCCGGTGTGAAACGGCGCATGGAACTGCGGGGTGAGGTGCGTGGCGTGCGGGTGTATGACGATTTTGCACACCATCCAACAGCCATTGCCACCACCTTGGAGGGAGCACGTCGCCAAATGGAAGAGGAGGCGCAAGCCCGTGGTGGCCAGGCTGGCCGGCTTGTCGCTTTGTTCGAACCTCGGTCCAACACCATGAAGATGGGAACCTTGGCGCAGGCTTTGCCTGCAAGTTTCGACCACGCTGATGCGGTGTTGTGTTACACCGCGGGTATTTCATGGAACGTGTCGGACACGCTTGTGTCTTTGGGTGATCGTTTGTGGACCAGTGCGGACTTGGATGCTCTGGTGGCTCAGGTGGTGGCACAAGCCCGTCCGGGCGATTGGGTGCTGGCCATGAGCAATGGCTCATTTGGCGGGGTGCATCAACGGTTGCTGACTGCACTGGAGCAAGGCTCGGAGCCCCCGGTTTGACGGCCATCGAATTGATCAGTCCCGGGGGTTTGGTTCGCCCGAATCCAGCCGACCTGGTGGTCTATCTCCATGGGTTTCGGTCGTCTTCGCGCTCTGTGAAAGCCCAAAAGGTGATCGAGGACTTCGCCGCCGCAGGCTTTGGGTCCCAGTTGTGGGTGCCCGATTTGCCACCGTCGCCAGCCAACGCCATGCAGTCTATCATCGAGGTGATTCACGCACGTCTGGATTCCAGACCCGATGCTCGCTTGGCATTTGTTGGAAGTTCGCTTGGGGGCTACTACGCCACGGTGCTTGGTGAGCGTTACCCGCAGGCCGATGTGCTGTTGCTGAATCCGGCCGTGCATCCGTACAACGATTTGACGGACCAAATTGGGAAGAAGAAGGTGTACTTCACCGAAGAGGAGTTTGAGTTTGTGCCTGCATACCTCCAAGAGTTGCGTGCCATGGAGCAAACGGGGCTTACTCGCCCTATGCGGTATTTCCTGGTGGCAGCACAGGGCGACGAGGTGTTAAGTTATCCAACCATGCTGGCGCGTTACCCTGGGGCACACCAGTTGCGCCTGTTGGGTTCAGACCATGCGATCAGCGACTTTGATGCGCATTGGCCGCTGATGCGCCTATTTTTGGGTTTAAAGTGAGCGGCCCAGTGATCTGGCACTCGGTGTGCCCGCCGGCTTGGCCTGCCTGGGCAAAACAATGGGCGACCACCAAAGGCTCGCTCACCTTGCGATTGCAGTCCTTGAATGTCGGGTTTTCGGTACAACCCGTGCGGCAGGCTTTGGTGAGTGTGCGCCACGTACCCCATCAACCCGCGCAGTGCGCTCGGCGAGGTGTCATGCGGCAACGTTTGGTTCGTTTGGTGGTTGGGGGGCAGGTTGTTGTGCTGGCGCAAACGCTGGTGTTGGCAGACGGGCCTCGAAACGACTGGCGGTTTTGGCGTGGTTTGGGTGCAAGGTCCCTGGGGTCCGTGTTGTTTGCTGACCCAAGGGTTAAGCGGGGAAGTCTTTATTTTGCGCGTTTGCCAGCAAGGCACCCGTGGGTGCTGATGCTGTTGGGCGAAGAAGACCAGCGTGACGTGCTGCAGCAGCACGCTGGCAAACATTGGTATGCACGTTGCGCGCGCTTTGAGATGCGTGCAGGGCATACCCCGTTGTGGGTGATGGAGGTGTTCCTGCCCCAACTTCAACACCATTGTTAGGACTTTTGATGAATTTGTATTACGAAGAAGCCGGTGCATTCAAATTGGGGCGCGTGCTTCAGGAGCAGGGCAACGCCTTCCAGGTGGAAACCCAGCATGGCAAGCGCAGCAAGGTGAAGGCCAACAGTGTGATGCTCAAGTTTGAGGCGCCGGGGCTGGATGAATTTGCCCAGCAAGTGGAGGCGCTGTCTGCTGGTGTAGACACCGAGTTTTTATGGGAATGTGCACCGCAAGAAGAGTTTGATTTTGTGGCGATGGCCCAAGAGTATTTTGGCGAAAAGCCGTCGGTGGTTCAGCAGGCGTCTGTGTTGGTGGCGCTGCATTCTGCGCCGATGTATTTCCATCGCAAGGGCAAAGGGCTGTACCGCGCTGCGCCCCCTGACATTTTAAAGGCCGCTTTGGCGGGGATGGAAAAAAAGCGTTTGGCCGCCGAGCAACAGCAGGCCTGGACCGATGCCTTGGTCCGCCGCGAACTGCCTGAGCCTTTTGCAAAGCAGGCAGCGGCGTTGCTGGTGCGACCCGACAAAAACAGCATGGAATACAAGGCGCTGATGCAAGCATGCACGGAGGCTGGCCGCTCGCCCGATGTGCTGTTGATTGAATGCGGTGCTTTTGCATCGGTGCACGACATGATGCGTGCCCGATTCACCGCAGTGCACTTTCCCAGGGGCACTCAGATTGATTTGCCTGCGCCCGCCATGCCTGCCGAGGTGGCCGATTTGCCCGTGGCCGAGGTGCGTGCTTTTTCTATCGACGACATTTCAACCACCGAGATTGACGATGCGTTCAGTGTGGTGATGTTGCCCAATGGCCGTGCGCGTGTTGGGGTGCACATCGCGGCCCCCGGTTTGCTGATTCAGCGTGGCAGTCCCTATGACCGGGTTGCCCGGGAGCGTTTGTCCACGGTGTATGCACCCGGTGACAAAATCACCATGCTGCCCGACCCTGTGGTGGAGGTGGCCACCCTGGCCGAAGGTCGAACAGTGCCGTCCGTGAGCATTTACACCGACGTGGATGTGGCCACGGGCGAATTGCTGGGCTCGCCGGTGAGTGCCATTGAGCAGGTACCGATTGCCGCCAACTTGCGCCACAATTTGCTGGATGAATTTGTGAGTCAAGAAGCCCTGGAGGATTCCAATCTTGACCAGCTCGATACAGTGGGTGAGTTTTTCCCGGCCCTGAAAGTGCTCTGGAAGACCTCCACCGTGCTGCGCATGCAAAGGGAACTGGTGCGCGGGCAACCTGAAAAACACAGCCGAATCGACTTCAATTTTTATGTGGATGAGCAAGGCCAGGTGGAGATTACGCCACGCCGTCGGGATGCACCACTGGACCTGCTGGTGGCCGAGTGGATGATTTATGTGAACAGGGAATGGGGCGGCATGCTGCATGAGTATGGCGTCACCGGCATTTACCGGATTCAACCCCAGGCCGGGCGCGTGCGCATGTCTACCCATGCTGCGCCGCATGCCGGTTTGGGCGTGCCGCAATATGCATGGAGCACATCCCCGTTGCGCCGCTACGTGGATTTGGTCAACCAGCAACAGCTCATTGCCCTGTTGCGCCAAGAGCCCCCTGTTTACTCGGCCACCGATGCGGATTTGCTCTCTGCGGTGAACAGCTTTGACATCACCTACAAAGCTTATGCAGAGTTCCAGCAAAGCATGGAGCGTTATTGGTGTTTGCGCTGGATTCAGCAAAAAGGCCGCAAACAATTCGATGGCGTGGTGGTTAAAGACGAGCTGGTTCGTTTGGACGAGATTCCCCTGTTTGTTCGTTTGGTGGGCGTGACCTCGCCTGGTCGTGGCGTTCAGGTGGAAGTGGAACTGGACCAGGTGGATGAGTTGACACTCACCGTAAGCTGCAAGCTGCTTGGCTTGAAGAAAGGCACACCCACTCGTTTGATTGACGAAGACGACGAGGAAGAACTGGAAGGCTTGGCGCTGGACGTGTCTGAGGCTGGCGAGGTGGAAGGCGATGCTGGACAAACCACGGAGGGCACTGCGGGGTGATGGCGTTGAGGGCACCATGGACTGGGCTGAATTTGCGGCACGCGTTGGTGGTGTCGCTGCTGCTGCATGTGGTGTTGTTGTCCATCCATTTCACCAAGCCTGCGCAGCAAACCCAGGTGAGCCCCTCGCTGGAGGTGATTTTGGTGAACGCCCAATCCAAAGACGCCCCACAGCAAGCTCGCGTGTTAGCGCAAGTGGCGCTGGATGGGGGTGGTCAGGCCGACAAAGGGCGGGCCACCACCTTACCCAGCGAGGCGGAAGACGAGATCAGCCAGCGCGAGTTGATCGCAACGCGTGAACGCTTGGCAAAGCTGGAAGCTTTACAGAGAGACCTCGCGGGTGGCGAGCTTAGACCTCAGTTGAGTCCAAGCGAGCGCGATGACCGCCAAGCAATCGACCCCAAAGACCAGCGGGCGCTCGAAATCAGGCGACTGCAAGCTCAGATTGCGGAGAATATTCGCAACTACAACGAGCGCCCACGCAAACATTTTTTCTCGCCGCGCACCTCGCCTTACGCATTTGCCATGTATGAGGAGGCTTGGCGCGCCCGTGTGGAACAGGTGGGCAATGCCAATTACCCGGAAGAGTTGAAAGGTCGAATCTATGGCAAGTTGCGCATC
>DASUEF010000139.1:0-1279 GCA_036275215.1 Limnobacter sp.
CCCACGGTGCCGACATTGCCAAACGGTACGAGGATGTTGCAAGCCCCGTGTCGCAATACTTTCCACAGGCTTTTTTGCCAGGCTCAAAAGTGTTGGAGATTGGGCTTGGCTCGGGCCGAGACATGGCCTGTTTGCACGCCAACGGGTACGAGGTGCTTGGGGTTGAGCCATCCAGCACCTTGCGGGATGTTGCCATTCACTTTCATCCTGAGCTTGCAGGCAAAGTGCTGGACGGTGCCCTACCCACACTGAATGTGGGCAAAGCCGAATTTGATGCGGTGCTGTGTAGTGCAGTGCTCATGCACGTGCCCCCCAGCTTGTTGTTTGACTCAGCGCTTCAAATTCGTCATTGCTTAAAGACAAATGGCAGGTTGCTGGTGTCGCTTCCATTGTCGCGGGGCGATACCAACTACGCGCACCGTGATCAACACGGCCGGCTGTTTGCACCCTACACCCCTGATCAAATTGACACGCTGTTCTCTCGGCTCGGATTTGTGCTCATTGCCCGCTGGAACACCGATGATGCCTTGTCCAGAAATGGTACATCTTGGTTTACTCAGCTCTTTGAGTACAGGGCGCATACCGGTGTGCGCCCGTTGGATCAGATTGAAGCGGTTTTAAATCGCGACAGAAAAGAGGCCACTTACAAATTGGCTTTGTTCAGAGCACTGGCAGAAATTGCGCAGGTGAATGAACGCAGCGCCGTTTGGCTGGCCGAGGGCCTTGTGGGCATACCGCTGGCGCTGATGGCCAATCGCTGGTTGCAGTACTACTGGCCAATTGTTGCGTCTGAACAATTTATTCCCCAATCCAATGCGGAAGGGAAAAATGGCAAGTCGATTAAGTTTAGGGCCACGCTGCGCAGCTTGATTGAGGATTACAAAGATCAAGGTGCACATGGCGGGTTTACCGCTTGGTATTTGGAAGGTTTGGCCAACACCAGAAAACCCTCCACAGTGGCCAAGCAAGCGAAAGCCCTGAAGGCGATTGCAGATGCCATTGTGGCGGGGCCAGTTACTTACGCAGGTGGCTCTTTGGATGGCGGCGCAATTTTTGGATACTGCTCGTCAAGCAAACTCGTGCTGTTGCCTGCCGCAATGTGGCGAGAGTTGGTGCTGATGGGGCATTGGATAGGCGAGGCCGTGATTCTTCGCTGGGCAAACCTGTCTGCCAAATTTGGGGTCAACCACGGTGTTGGCCTTGAGCAAGTGCTGCCGCTGCTACTCGCTTTGCCCGAGCCCGACAGGGCCACCAACCCTGCGCGAAAGGCGTTTGAAAA
>DASUEF010000140.1:0-63113 GCA_036275215.1 Limnobacter sp.
TGCTGGTGCTGCTGCTGGTGCTGCTGCTGCTGGTGCTGCTGGTGCTGCTGGTGCTGCTGGTGCTGCTGGTGCTGCTGGTGCTGCTGGTGCTGCTGGTGCTGGTGCTGCTGGTGCTGCTGGTGCTGGTGCTGGTGGTGCTGATGCTGGTGCTGCTGATGCTGCTGGTGCTGCTGATGCTGCTGGTGCTGCTGATGCTGCTGATGCTGGTGTTGCTGGTGCTGCTGGTGTTGCTGGTGCTGCTGGTGCTGCTGGTGCTGCTGGTGCCGAGCCCGCAAATAATTCGCATGCTTTCATTGATTTTCTAGATCGTTCAGAGAAGGCTGCGCGCAATCATGGTGTGATCAGGTCACAGTTTCTTCGTGAAGACATGGCTGGTGTATTCAGCAGATTGAGGTTTGCTGACAAATCAGCAGACCGCCAGTCCGATCACCTAAAAGCCGTGGTTATGTTAAGCCAACCTGCTGAATTGCCTAATCAAAATGAGCAAATGAATCAGTTCACTCAACTGGTGCAGTCACAATTGAAGGGTCTTCCAGTAAGAGGTCAGGCTTCGGCAGAGGAAGTTTTCTACGGGCGTGGGGATGTGGTGTCCGGTAAGTTTGCCGCGATGCATTTGGTGGCAGCCGGTATAAACCCGAGGACTCTACATCGCGATGCTCCGCGGTTGGATGATAAGATTGAGAATGGTTTTAGTGGTTGGAAGAAGTGGTATATTTTTTCAGCGAACAGGGCAACTGTAAAAAAACCAGAAAATCATCTATTGCCACGCTTGCAAATACTCGAGAAGGTTCAGCAAGCAATCACAGGGGTTGTTTTCCCCCAATTGAATGGCTCCCTAATAGCGCCAGCTAACCGCTTAAATGCGCAGTTGGTAATAAGTAACCAACGAATTGAGCTTCGGCAAGGTAATGAAGTCACAGAAATTACGCCCAATCACTGCGCCTCGCTCATGCTTTTGGCCTTGCCCCGTGATTTCCTTGTGTTAAAACCAGAGTTGGTACGAAGATTTAATGAGATCTGTGCTGCTTCAACTGCCGCCGTGTCTGAAGAGGACAAAGTAGGTGCTCTGCATCAGCTGCACATTCAATTGCAAGAGAGCTTACAAGAGTTCTCGCAGCGTGTTACCCAAGATGAACAGGTGCAACACCAAGGCTTGGATCCCACCAATCCGCGGCGTGCTCAACCGTTGAGTATTCGCTCTGAAGTTCGGGCTGCGGATGAGCTTATTAAGCAGCGGCATCGGGTAGATCCGGTCATCAAAATGGCAGTGGCGCTTGGCCATTGGTTGCATCGCCGAATAGGACGGCCCTTTATGGTTCGTTTTGTCGAGCCGCAGATCAGAGCAAGTAAGGCCATTGATGCCGAACGCAAGAATCTGGCGAAATTGCAGCAAAACTGGACAGATCAGGACCGTGAATTGGTCGAGTTATTTGCTCGTCTGGATGCACTACAAACAACACCCGACAACCGGGCGTTTAAAAAGATGCTTCGGGATTACATCACAGGCGGGTCGATAGAAATTCGATTGAGTCAAAATCTGGCGGATGATTCGGAGGAGTACAGATTGCTTGCGGATGCAATTGCTTATACCAATCGAGTTACTCGTGAGAACCAAAACATTCGAGTTACAGATCCTCAATTGATTCGTGTGCAAACTCGCAGGGCCATTCTAGGATTGGAGCCATAGGCGGAAAAAACCTCGATATCCTGTTGAGGGAAAGTAATTATTTGGCCACCTTTTTGGCTCCGATCTTGCTTTCTTTTCCTGCGATGAGGTTGGCTATGTTTTGTTTGTGGCGATACACCAGCAATCCGGCCATGATGGCAATCGCTGCTGCCTGTCCGTTGGCACCAAACAGAAGAAGGTTATAAAAAACCGCAAACACGCTGGCCACCAACGCAGCCAAAGACGAATATCTAAAAAAGTAGGCAATGACCAGCCATGTCACGGCAGTGGCAAGCCCCAGTATCCAATTTAACCCGAGCAACACACCCAAGGCAGTGGCCACCCCTTTGCCGCCTTCAAACCGGAAGAATATCGGGTACAGATGACCTACAAAAGCGGCCAAACCCACCCAGGCAATGTCGCTTTTGGTTAGCGCCAAGGCATCCTGAAAATGAAATGCCAATACAACTGCGACAGTGCCTTTGAGTGCGTCACCCAGCAAAGTGAGTACAGCTGCCTTTTTGTTGCCGCTGCGCAGTACGTTTGTTGCTCCAGGGTTTTTTGATCCGTAGGTGCGGGGGTCGGCCAAGCCCGAAAACTTTGAGACCACAACCGCGAATGAAATAGAGCCAATCAAATAGGCCGCGACGACGGCGAGGGTGAAGTTAAGCACGACCGGTAGTCTCCGTTGTTCTGTTTGTAGCTGGGGCTATTTTGCCGCAATCTTTTTCCGGATTATGCACGTGGGGGTGATCTCTGCAAAAATTCGATCAAGACTTGTTGAACCACCAGAGATTGAATGCCACCAAGAGGTCCTTCGAACTATTTCAAACCGCATGAACCTCAATCCAGCTCAAATTAATCCCCTTCTACAAGGGTTGGCCAACCTTGCTCCTCTGCATATTCCTGCTCAGCAAGCGGCCAATGCCGCACCTGGCCAGGCCTTGGCGCAAGCCCCTTTGAATATGGCTCAGCATTTGCCACAAGCCGCAATGCAGCCTCCAGCAGCACTGGTTGGTGAACAAAATGCAGAGCCTGCCACACCCCCTGGGCAGCAGATCCAAGCGCCATTGCAAGCGCCTGGAGCACCTCGCCGCTTGAGGCCTGGTGTTCATGTTTTTAACCCAGCAATCGGAGCCGGTGCAAGGCGAAACTTAAATCCAGTTTTTGATGCAATTGCTCAGTTGCCCGAAACCCCTCCCGTCACCCCGTCAGGTCAATCCACCCAGTCGCGTTTTTCGCCCCCCAGTGTTTGCAAGCCAGAGTCACGTTTCGCCCGCCGTCCCGGGGATTTCGATGATTCCCCCGGCTCTGGTCAACAGGCTTTCCGAGTCTAGTTCATCCACCCCGCTTGTTAAAGCCGTTTGCCGCCCCTGGGGTGGCTAGTTTGCAGCACATTGCGCAATTGCTCTGTGGCGACATGCGTATAAATCTGAGTGGTAGATATGTCCGCATGCCCCAAAAGCAACTGCACCACCCGCAGGTCTGCACCGTGGTTTAACAGGTGGGTCGCAAATGCATGCCTGAGCACGTGCGGGCTGATGGGAGTGTGTATGCCAGCCTGTAGGGCATAGCGCTTTATGTTTTTCCAAAATCCTTGGCGGGTCATGGGGCCGCCAAGGTGGGTGATAAATAGATATTCGCTTTGTTGCCCCTTCAGCAGCGTTTGCCGAGCCTCTTTGAGATATAACAAGATCGCTTGTTGAGCAGGTTGCCCCATCGGCACCAATCTTTCTTTGTTGCCTTTGCCGAGCACCTTCACTGCACCCGCATTCAGGTCAATGGCGCGCAGCGGCATGTTCACCAGTTCTGATACCCTCAGTCCGCTGGCATACAGCAGTTCGAGCATGGCTCGGTCTCGTATGCCCGCGGGGTTGTCCAATGTTGGTGACTCAATCAGTGCTATTACTTGCCCTTCGCCAAGTGTTTTTGGAATGCGCAGCCCTTGCTTTGCACTGCTCAGCGTGTGGCAGGGGTTGTTGCTGATTCGCTTGGTTTGAACCGCCCAGTTATAAAATCGCTTATAACTACTGATCTTGCGGTTGTGGCTGCTGGGTTTAAGCTGAATCAAGTCATGAATGTGGTTGCGCAGGTGCTCATCGCTTGCGCTCAGCAAATGTTGCTTCACATGGCGCTCTAACCAGGCGGCCAACTGAAGGAGGTCCGTCCTGTAGGCCTGCAGGGTGGCGTTGGACAAACCTTCTTCTAGCCATAAGGCATTGCAAAATTCGTCAATCAGTTCGGAGTGCTGGTCCATGGGAGTGCATCGCCGCGTGGGAAAATATGACTCATATTACCTTGTGCAGCACAGGAGCCTTTTTGATCATGACCTCAATCGCAGATCTCCGGAAGGATTACACCCAGGCCAGTTTGAACGAGTCGGATGCGCCCAAAGAACCATTTGCTTTTTTTAGAATGTGGTTTGATCAGGCCCTGAACGCCGAGTTGCCAGAGCCCAATGCCATGACGCTGGCCACCGTGAATGAGCAGGGTAAACCCGCCGCGCGCATTGTGCTGATTAAAGGCCTAGACGACCGGGGGTTTGTGTTTTTTACCAATTACGAGAGCAGGAAAGGGCGTGAGCTGGCAAGCAATCCCCATGCTGCTCTGCTTTTCCACTGGACCGAACTGGAGCGGCAAGTTCGCATTGAGGGAACCGTGGAGAAAATCTCGCCGCAGGAGTCAGACGATTACTATTTTTCACGGCCTTTGGGTAGTCGGCTTGGTGCATGGGCCTCTCCTCAAAGCCAGGTGATTGAATCGCGGCAGGCCTTGGACGAGCGTTTGGTGAGTGTGCAACAGGAAAAGCAAGGCAACCCGGAGCGTCCGTCTTTTTGGGGCGGGTATCGACTGGTGCCCAGCTACTTTGAGTTTTGGCAAGGGCGCCCATCGCGTCTGCATGATCGCCTTGCCTACACCTTGAATGGCCACCAATGGACAAGAACGCGATTGGCCCCTTGACTGCTTCTTGATCAGTATTTAGGGGTGGTCAACCAAGGCGAATCCATCCGGCGTGCGGAGCAAAAATTTTTGAAGTCCAGGCGTGCTCGCGTTCAATTGTTGGCCCTGTTCGATCAGCATCGATAAGTCCATGTCTGGCTTGGTGATCCGGATTGGTACTTTTTCGCCAGCTTGCAGCAAAGTATTGAGTACATTGGCACCCAGTTGGCGAAAGGCTGCTTCGTGATGACCTTCCAGCAAATGGCTTGCAGCGGCAACGGTTTTCACTGTGGTTGGCCCACCTTGAAGGGCCTGCACTATCTCTTGGATTGCGTGGGTTGACCAATGTTGCTCGGCCTGCGATTTTTGTTCATGGGGTGTGGCAAATGTGAAATCTGTGTTTGTGCCCACAGGATTGGATGTTTGGTTCAGCATGACAGGTTTCTAAAATTAGTAAAAATCATGAGTAACAACAATTGCTTTGCGGTTCCGCGCTGAATTACACTTTTTGGTGGGCAGTACATGCAGTGGAGAGGTGTGAAGGTGGGAATACGTTTTGGGTTGTTCAGATTGGTCGTGATGATTGCGATGTTGTATCCCCCGGCGCACTTGCTGGCTGCCACGCCAGAAGACATTCAGGGGGCCATGAAGGAGCTGGGCAAAACCATTCCTTCGCTCAAGCTGGAGGTGCAACTCACCAAGACTTGGAGCCGCGCGTTTATCACCGAGCGGATTGAAGGCCCGTTGCTGACGCTAGACCCCGACTTTTTAAGTGGCTTAAGCGCCGATGGCCTGTTGTTTGTGATTGCACATGAGTACGCGCACGTGCATTTTGAACACCAGAAAAAACTTGGCTTGAAGGCCATGGAACTGGCAGGCATGCCAAATCCAGAAATGGCTTTTGATGCGATTGAGCGCCAGCCAGCCACCATGGAAAAGCTGCACGCCATGAACCGGCAATTTGAACTGGATGCCGATGAGGCCGCCACCAAGTGGCTGGCCAGCCTGGGCATCAATGCGTGCACCAACGATGTGTTGCGCAGCATTGATGGCGCGGACATGATGATGCCAATCGTGCCTTCTCACCCGGGTTACTACACCCGAAAACAGGCCATTTGCCGCAAGTAGCGCTGTGGCGGCTCAAACCGCCTGCGCCACCCATTCCACCCAATGCCGAACATCCACCGTGGCGTCGCTTTCAAGGTGGCCCAGGCAACCAATGTTTGCCGATGCAATGGCTTGGGGTTTGCCTGCCATGAGGTTGGCCAGTTTGCGTTTTTTAAGTTCGCCAGAAAGTTCAGGTTGCAACACGGAGTAAGTGCCCGCTGAGCCACAGCACAGGTGTGAATCGGTCACCGGGGTGAGTTCAAAGCCGAGTTTGGTGAGCACACTTTCCACCACCCCTTTCACCTGTTGACCGTGTTGCAAAGTGCATGGTGGGTGGAAGGCAATACGCGCTGGAATGCGTTGTTGCGCAATCGCCGCTTTGACTTGTGTCGCCAAGCGTTGCAAGGCTTCTTCGTTTTGCCGAGTGATGAATTCGCCGATGTCCAGGGTGTGCTCGCTGATTTTGCGTGCCTTCTCGGCGTACACGGGGTCGTGGGCAAAATGGTGGTGGTATTCGCGCACCATCACGCCGCAGCCAGAAGCGTTCATCACCAGGGCCTCCGCCTCGCCGCTTTCAATCAAAGGCAGCCAGGCGTCGATGTTGGCCTTCATTTGGGCCAAACCACCGTCGTGGTCATTGAGGTGAAATTTCACTGCGCCGCAACAGCCAGATTCGGCCACCACCATGCTTTGGATGCCCAGCGTGTCTAGAATTACGGAGGTGGCGCTGTCGATGGAGGGCATCATGGCAGGCTGCACGCACCCTTTGAGCAGAATCACTTTGCGCTGGTGGGTGGTGTTGGCAAACGGCAGGGTGGGGCGTTTTGCGGGCACCTTTTTTTGAATGCCTTGTGGCAACAGGCCCCGCACGGCTTTGCCCATGGCCATGCCGGCCGAGAACACCGGGCGGTTGGTCATGAGGGCTTTCAGGCCACTGCGCATGAGTTTTTCGCTGGAGGGGCGCTCCACCCGCTCATCCACCACCTTGCGGCCAATGTCGATGAGTTGACCGTATTTAACGCCGGACGGGCAGGTGCTTTCACAGTTGCGGCAGGTGAGGCAGCGGTCCAAGTGCTGCTGGGTTTTGCGGGTGACTTGTTTGCCTTCCAGCACCTGTTTGATGAGGTAGATGCGTCCACGAGGACTGTCCAGCTCGTCGCCCAGGATTTGATAGGTGGGGCATGTGGCGGTACAAAATCCGCAATGCACGCATTTGCGCAGAATAGCGTCTGCGGTTTGACCCTCGGGGGTGTCTTTGATCCAGTCGGCGAGTTGGGTGTCCATGGTGATGCGCTTAAAGAATGGGTGACAAGCGGTTGATGCTAAAGATGCCTGCGGGGTCGAATTGGGCTTTCAGGTTGCGCTGAAGCTTGGTCATCACCGCGTCGGGCATGTGAAAGGCCTGCTGACGCGCATCCAGATTGTCGGTTTTGTAGAGGGTGGCGTGGCCTTTTGCGCGGCCCACACTGGCGCGAATTTCCTCGGCCTGCACGCCGTGGTTGGGGCGGAACCAGCGCAATCCGCTGCCCCACTCATGCACGCACTGCCCATGCAGCGCCAGGTCGGCGGTGGTGGGGGGTAGGGCCAGGCGCCACAAATCGCCTGCTTGGGTAAAAAAGGTGTGTTGCTGGTCGCGCACGCTGCTCCAAAATACTTGGGCCTGCGCCTGTGCCAGTTCTTCCCCACCCATGGTTTTGATGGCGGTTTGTATGGCTGCGCTGGCGCCGCGCAGGCGGACGGTGAGACGACCATTTTCCCAGAAGGTGGCGTTGATGGGCAGAGGCTTGGAGAGCCATGCGTTGCTTTGGCGGATGGCATCGTTCACGGCAAGCTCAAACACCAGGGTGGCCTCGGCTGGGGCCACAGGCATCACCTTGATGGACAAATCCACTGCAATACCCAGGGTGCCCATGCTGCTGGGTATGACGCGCGACACGTCGTAGCCCGCGACGTTTTTCATGACCACACCGCCAAAATGCAGCAGCTGGGCTTTGCCATCGAGCAGGGTACACCCCAGCACATAATCTTTCACGCCGCCTTTGGCCAGGCGCGCTGGCCCTGCAAGGCCACTGGCAATTACACCGCCAATGGTGCTGTGTTGGGCATTGGCGCCACCCAGCCTGGGCGGTTCAAAGGCCAGCTCTTGTTTTTCGGCGGCCAGGGCAGCCTCCACCACTTGCAGCGGTGTGCCCGCCTTCACCGTCATGACCAGTTCGGTGGGCTCGTATTCCACTATGCCTTGCCAGGGGCGCAGGTCCACTTCTTCACCTTCCAGTGGGCCACCATAAAAGTTTTTGGTGCCCCCACCCACGGGGCGCAGCTTTGTTTGATTGCGTGCGGCTTTTTCTACCCGTGCGCAAAGTTCGTCCAAAAAATCAGCCATGTTGAGGGTTCGCTTAAAAACGGGGCAGGTCGGCAAACGGCAGCTTGCCGTGGTGCACATGCATGCGGCCATATTCGGCGCAGCGGTGGAGTGTGGGAATTGCTTTGCCTGGGTTGAGCAGGCCGGGAGCGTCAAAGGCCTTTTTCACGGCGAAAAAGGCATCCAGCTCTGCGCGTGAGAATTGCACACACATCTGGTTGATTTTTTCAATGCCCACACCATGCTCTCCGGTCACTGTGCCACCCACCTCAACGCACAATTCCAGAATTTCCGCGCCAAAGTCTTCGGCGCGTTTGATTTCTTCGGGTTTGTTGGCATCGAACAAAATCAGCGGGTGCAAATTGCCGTCGCCTGCATGGAATACGTTGGCGCAGCGCATGTCGTATTTCTTTTCCATCTCGGTGATGGCATTGAGCACCCGAGCCAGGCTGCGGCGTGGAATGGTGCCATCCATGCAGTAGTAGTCGGGAGAAATACGCCCGGCGGCCGGAAATGCGTTTTTGCGGCCAGCCCAAAATTTGAGGCGTTCGGCTTCGCTTTGGGACACCTTGATGGCGGTTGCTCCGCAGCCATTGAGTACACGAGTCATGGCTTCAATTTCTTCAGCCACTTCTTCAGGGGTGCCATCGCTCTCCAGCAGCAAAATGGCCTCTGCTTCCGTGTCGTAGCCTGCTTTCACGAAGGGCTCCACCATCTGGCTGGCGCGCTTGTCCATCATTTCAAGCCCGGCGGGTATGATGCCAGCGGCGATGACGGCCGCCACGGCATTGCCCGCATTGGCCACATCGTCAAAGCTGGCCATGATGACCTGGGCCAGGGCGGGTTTGGGCACCAGTTTCACGGTCACTTCGGTGACCACGGCCAGCATGCCTTCCGAGCCAATCACCAGGTTAATCAGCTCCAAGCCAGGGGCATCGGGCGCCTCGGACCCAAACTCCACCACCTCGCCTTCAATGGTGATGCCACGCACTTTCAGCACGTTGTGGACAGTTAATCCGTATTTCAGGCAGTGCACGCCGCCGCTGTTTTCGGCCACGTTGCCGCCAATGGTGCAGGCAATCTGGCTGGAGGGGTCTGGAGCGTAGTACAAACCATGCTGTGCCACGGCTTCAGAAATGGCGAGGTTGCGCACACCGGGTTGCACCACAGCGCTGCGGGACATCACATCCACATTCAAAATCTTATTGAATTTGGCCATGCCCAGCACAATGCCGTGCTTGTGGGGTTGCGCACCGCCCGACAGGCCGGTGCCTGCGCCCCGCGCCACCACGGGCACATTCAAGCGTTGGGCCAGTTTGAGCACCTCAATTACTTGCGCCTCGGTGTCTGGAAGCACCACCACCATGGGCAATTGGCGGAACAGGCTCAGGCCGTCGCATTCGTAGGGGCGAGTGTCTTCCACCTCGTGCAGCACCGAATGCTCGGGCAATATCGCAAGCAGGCCATCAATCACGGCTTGCCGTTTGGCTGCATCCACAGCAAATTCTTCAATCGGCGCGTTCATACCACTCAACCTTGTTCTACAGAGTACGAAGAATACCCATTGTAGTGAACAATCCGAAATTGGTGCTTGCCCGGGTTTTTAAAACAAAATCATGAATATGGCTTAAGGATCTGAGGGTTGGCGATTTTTGTTTTTCAGTCAAAACACTTTTTCCTGATGCGCCAACGTGCGAATCCAACAAAGAGCGGCTGACATGCTTATTTGGGCAACTGTGTATTTCGTGAGGTCGACTGCGATGATTCCGACGAACAGGCTCGATGTGTTAGATCTACTGGGCCAGGGGGGTCGAGAGGTCACAGCGCGGCCGTGTCTGCATGGCGTAGTTTTTGTGGTTTAACAAAGATGGGTTGGCGCGTAACTGCATTGCCCCAGCATAGGCGATCATCGCGCCATTGTCTGTGCATAGGTTAAGCTCAGGAAAAAATACCTCAATCCCCATTTTTTGGGCGGCCGCGTGCAATTGGCTGCGCAATAGCCGATTGGCCCCCACTCCGCCTGCCACCACGAGCCGCCTGTGGGCATTTTGCTGGCAAGCTGCCAGTGATTTTTTAACCAACACATCCACAATGGCGGCCTGAAAGCTTGCAGCCAAATCTGCTTTGTCTTGCTCGGCCAAGGCCATGTGTTCGGCAGGCTGATTCAGTCCAGCCAGTTTCATCGCTGTGGTGAGTACTGCTGTTTTTAGGCCTGAGAAACTGAACATGAAGTCCCCACTGTGTAGCATGGGGCGGGGGAGTTTGAAGCGAAGAGGGTCGCCCTGCTCGGCGAGTTTCGCCAGAGCGGGTCCGCCAGGGTAGGGCAGGCCGATCATTTTGGCGGTTTTGTCAAAGGCCTCACCCGCTGCATCGTCCAGGGTCTCGCCCAGCAGTTGGTATTGCCCAAGTTGTTGCACTGCCATCAATTGGGAGTGCCCACCGCTCACCAGCAGCGCGGTGAAGGGAAACGCGGGTGGATTGGACGACAGCAGAGGCGAGAGCAAATGTCCTTCTAGGTGATGCACGGGAATGACTGGCAAATCAAGACCCATGGCCAAGCTGTACGCAAATGCGCAACCTGCCATGAGAGCACCAGGAAGCCCGGGGCCCGTGGTAACCGCAACAGCGTGCAGGTCTGCAAGGCCTAGGCTGCTTTGTGCCAAGGTTTGTTCCATCAAAGGGATGAGTCTGCGAATGTGGTCCCGCGAGGCCAGCTCCGGCACCACTCCCCCATAATCCTTGTGCATTGCAATTTGCGAGTGTAGGGCTTGGCCCAATATACGTCCATCGGTCGAGCAAATGGCCAAGCCCGTCTCGTCACAGGAACTTTCGACGCCCAGCACCAGAAGCGCCAGTTGCTCGTTTACTTGGGGGGCATGGATGGGCATCAAAGTCACATTGTTTAACAGCACAGCTTTGTATTTTACCCCATGTGCTTGATTGGAAACGAATCTGAAAGGCCACCGATTTGGGTACAAGTTCCATAACGATGACATTTTGGAGACGATTCATGTTCAGGGGCTTGCGTTGGATTGCCGTGGTGGCGCTGGGTGTTGGTTTACAAGGGTGTTTGTCGGAAGAAAGCCGAAACATTGGCGGCGCAGCGGGTGGCGGTGGCGGTGGAACAATCACGCCTTCGGAGTCATTGGCGCCCATGAAGGTGAAAAGCGCTGGTGCGGCCATTGGGCACGCCGCGCGCACGGAGCAGGTGATCCTACAGGCGTTTGATGGCACCGCGCTTGCAATCACTGTGTATTACCCAGATCTCGAGGCGGCCGAGCCGGCACCGCTGTTGTTGCATTCGCATGGCTTTGGCGGAAGTCGCACTCAATCCCTGGACTTTGATGAGGCCACCCAATCCTCGGAGATCGGCATTGACACACTTCAAGTGGCTTACAACCAGAAGGCGCCAGTGTCTGGTCGCCCAGGTTGGTATGTGATCTCTTATGACCAGCGCGGCCATGGAGACACGGGCGGCAATGTGACCATCCTGGACCCAGAATTTGAAGGCAAAGACTTTAAAACCATTTTGGACTGGGCTGAGTCCAACCTGCCCAACCTGGGTTACCGAAACAAAGCGGGTCAACCCAATCCCGTGATTGGCACCATCGGCCGCAGCTATGGTGGCGCATTCCAATTGATTGGCACGGGTCTTGATGAACGCATTGATGCCATGGTGCCAAATGGCACTTGGTATGATTTGCGCTACAGCTTGGCGCCCGCCACAGTGCCAAAGACTACCTACCTCAATGCTTTGGTGGCCGCCGGTTTGGAAAGCAATCGTGGCCGTTTTGATCCCTTTTTGTTTGAGGGGCTGGCGCAGGCCAACACCACGGGTGAAGTGTCCGCCGACATCGTTGAGCGTTTGGGCTCTCAGGGGGCCATCTCCTATTGTGACCTGTCAGCGAATTTGCCCAATGGCATGACCCTCAAGAACGATGTGCCTGCGTTTTTCATTCAAGGCGCTACAGACGTGCTTTTTAACCTGAACGAAGGTTTGCTGAATTTTGAATGCTATCGCCAGGTGAACAAAAACTCGAAGCTGATGTTTGTTAAATATGGTCATAGCCTGGATGCCCTTGGTATTCAGCAAAGCCCTGCGGATTCGCTGGCGGGCACCGGCGCAAAATATGCCTTCAATGAAAGTCTTGTATGGTTGAAAAGCTCTCCAAGAGACTGCCCAGCGGCCTTGTTTGATGCTGCCAAAGGGCGTTGTGTGATGCCGCTTAAAAACCTGATGTTCCAATTTTTGGTTGAAAACCTGGTGGGCGCAGCGCAGGCCAAATCGGCCAGCTACCTCGGTTTTGATCCATTGCCTTTGCCTGAGATCACCGCCGTGTTGGAAGATGGCGCAGCCGACCCCACCGCAATTGCAATCAAGTCCGCTGGCACAGCTCGCCCGCGTTTGAATACCCAATTGGCACCGTCGGACTTTACAGCGCCCACCATGGTGAACACTGGCTTTACGGGGGTTCCCTCTGGGCTTACCTCCACCCAGGCCTCTCAATTGGCCCGCCCAACGTTTGTGGCTCTCAACAACGCCAATGTGCCAGGTTGCTACGTGGGTACGCCCAAAGCCAAGGTAAAAGTGGAGCCCGTTGGGCCTGCCTCGCCAGAGGCGCCAATTGTGTATGTGGGCTTGGGCATTGCCCGGGCTGATGGCAGCCAGAGTGTGTTGCATGATCAGATCACCCCGGTGAAGGGGTATGGCGAGCACAGCCTCGATCTGGCTGGCATCTCTGCGCTGCTCAAGGAAGGTGATTCCCTCACACTCACACTTCAGGGTTACAGCCCAGTGTTCATCACCAGCTTCAATCGCTTGCCCGTGCCTGTGAATGTCAGTGCCAGCGTGGCCTTGCCTTCGCGCGTTGCCGACCCCACGGGTTTGTGTAAGCTATAAATTGGTGCGCCGCACTGTACCGGTGCCCCATAATCGATTCTGATCATCATGGGAGGCCAAATTTTGGCCTCCTTGTGGTGCAATTCCGCCCAATTTCCCCTGGCACACCTATTGCATTGGTCTGAGCGTGGGTCGTCAACGGCGGCGACCTGCAGGTGGATTGACAGGTCTCCAAGGTTGCTTGCAACCGACGGAGTTGGACAACGGTGTCCCGCTGCATGCAGCAGGGCGCCGTTTTTTTTTGGAAAATTGGGATTGATCGTATGTTGATGTCCGTCAAAAAACAAAAGCTGGTGGTGATCGGCAACGGCATGGCCGGCATTCGCGTGGTGGAGGAGCTCTTGAAGCTCACCCCCGATCTTTACGAAATCACTGTGTTTGGCGCAGAGCCGCATCCCAATTACAACCGCATCATGCTCTCCCCTGTGTTGGCGGGCGAGCAAAAATTTGAAGAGATTGTGCTCAACGACTGGGATTGGTACACCAGCAACAACATCACACTCCACGTGGGCCGCACCGTTACTGAGATTGACCGTGTAAAGCGGGTGGTGAGATGCGCCGATGGCACCTCGGCCACCTATGATCGACTCTTGCTGGCCACAGGTTCGAACTCCTTCATATTGCCGGTGCCTGGTGCCGACCTGCCCGGTGTGATTGGCTACCGAGACATTGCCGACACCGAGGCCATGCTGGAAGCAGCCAAGCACTACCGCAAAGCGGTGGTGATTGGTGGAGGCCTGCTGGGCCTGGAAGCCGCCAACGGCCTGGCCATTCAAGGCATGGACGTGAGCGTGGTGCATTTGCCCACGTGGCTCATGGAGCGTCAGCTGGACCCTGCAGCGGCTGGTCTTTTGCAAAAGAGCCTGGAGTCCAAAGGGCTGAAATTCTTGCTGGCCAAGAACACCAAAGCCCTTCACGCTGGTGTTGATGGCCGGGTGGCTGAAATTGAATTCACCGACGGTGCCCGCCACGCAGCGGATTTGGTGGTGATGGCGGTGGGCATTCGCCCCAACGACAAACTGGCCGCCAGCAGTGGCTTGCACTGCAACCGGGGCATTGTCGTGAGTGATACCCTTCAAACCGTGACCGACCCCCGCATTTATGCCGTGGGCGAGTGCGCCAGCCATCGGGGTGTGGCTTATGGCCTTGTGGCTCCGTTGTTCGAGCAAGCCAAGGTGTGTGCCAACCACTTGGCCCAGTTTGGGATTGGTCGATATGAAGGTTCGGTGACCTCCACCAAATTGAAAGTGACCGGTGTGGATTTGTTTTCTGCTGGCAACTTCATGGGCGGTGAGGGCTGCGAAGAATTGTTGCTCTCAGACCCCATTGGTGGTGTCTACAAAAAACTGGTCATCAAAGACGACAAACTGGTTGGCGCCTGCCTCTACGGCGACACGGCCGATGGCTCCTGGTACTTCAAGCTCATGCGCGAGGGCAAGGCCATCCAGGAAATTCGCGACAAACTCATGTTTGGGCAAAACAACATTGGTGACACCGGGCATGAAGGGCAAAGCCAAGCCAGCCGCATGGCTGACAGCGATGAGGTGTGTGGTTGCAACGGTGTGTGCAAGGGCACCATTGTGCAAGCCATCAAGACCAAAGGCCTGTTTACCATTGAGGAAGTGCGCAAACACACCAAGGCCAGTGCTTCTTGCGGCTCTTGCACAGGTTTGTGCGAGCAAATCCTCATGAGCACGGCAGGTGCAGATTACTCAGCAACACCCAAAACAAAGCCCATGTGTGGTTGCACAGACCATGGCCATCAGGCGGTTCGGGATGCCATCTTCAAGCACCACTTGACTACCAAAGAGGAAGTGTTCTCTACCCTGAACTGGCGCACCCCCAACGGGTGTGCCACTTGTCGACCTGCGGTGAATTATTACCTCATCAGTTCTTGGCCTGGCGAAGCCAAAGACGATCCTCAAAGCCGGTTCATCAATGAACGTGCACACGCCAACATTCAAAAAGACAAAACCTATTCCGTGGTGCCACGCATGTGGGGTGGGGAGACAACTGCCGCCGAGTTGCGCCGCATTGCTGATGTGGTGGAGAAGTACAATATTCCCACCGTCAAAGTCACCGGCGGGCAACGCATCGACCTGTTGGGCGTGAAAAAAGAGGATCTTCAAAATGTGTGGAAAGATCTCGACATGCCCAGCGGCCATGCCTATGCCAAAGGGCTCCGCACTGTGAAAACCTGCGTAGGCAGCCAGTGGTGCCGATTTGGCACCCAAGACAGCACCCAAATGGGCAAAGACCTGGAGCGTGGCTTGTTCAAAATGTATGCCCCCCATAAGGTCAAGCTGGCGGTGTCGGGCTGCCCGCGCAACTGCGCCGAAAGCGGGATCAAAGACGTGGGCGTGATTGGCGTGGACTCCGGTTGGGAAATTTATGTGGGTGGCAACGGAGGCATTAAAACCGAAGTGGCCCAGTTTTTGTGCCGGGTTAAAACATCCGATGAGGTGATGGCGGTGAGCGGTGCGTTTTTGCAGTTGTACCGCAAAGAGGGCTGGTACCTCGAGCGCACCGTGCACTACTTGGAGCGTGTGGGTCTGGACCATGTGAAGACCCGTGTGGTGGATGACGTTGACAACCGCAACGCCCTTTGGGCTGAGTTGCAGGCCGCGTTGGCGATTGAAGAAGACCCTTGGCACAAGCCCGAAGAGGCACAGGTGGATTTGCGGCAGTTCACACCGATCCGTTTGGCGGAGGTGGTCTAATGTCGACTTCAGAACTGATCGAAAAAAAGGAAATTGCCATGGAATGGATTGACATTTGTGCGGTGGAAGACATCCCCGTGCTGGGATCCCGCATTGTGCGCAGGCCTGTGGGCCAAGACATCGCACTGTTCAGAAATGCCGAAGAACAAGTGTTTGCCTTGCTGGACGAGTGCCCACACAAAAAAGGCCCTTTGAGCCAAGGCATTGTGCATGGCACCACCGTGACCTGCCCCTTGCACAACTGGCACATTGGGCTGAGCGATGGTTGTGCCCGTGAACCTGACGTGGGCTGCACAGCCAAGTTTGCCGTGCAGGTGGTGGATGGGCGTGTGCGCTTGAGCGCAGCCGAAGTGAAATCCCTGGGTGTCTAAAGCATGACCGCCCCTGCGCTCGCCAGCAACATCACCAAAACCACCTGTCCCTATTGTGGTGTGGGGTGTGGCGTGTTGGTGAGCACACACACCAGCGTGGTGCAGGGCAAGCCAGTGGTGCGCATCACCGAGGTGAAAGGCGACCCCGATCACCCCGCCAACCATGGCAAGTTGTGTAGCAAAGGCAGCAAGCTTGCGCACACCGCACAAGCCAATGTATACGGCCAGGTGCGTGCTGCCCAGCCCATGCTGCGCATTCAACGTGAGCAGAGCCCACAACCCACCGATTGGGACACGGCGCTGAACTTCACGGCCAAAGAGTTTGCTCGGTTGATTGCCACCTATGGTCCAGACAGTGTGGCCTTTTACATCAGCGGCCAACTGCTCACCGAGGACTACTACGTTTTTAACAAGCTCGCCAAGGCGCTCATCGGCACCAACAACGTGGACACCAACTCACGTTTGTGCATGAGCAGTGCCGTGAGCGGATACAAGCGCACCTTGGGAGCCGACGCGCCGCCTTGCAGTTACGACGATTTAAGCCTGGCCGACTGCGTGATGATTGCAGGGTCCAACATGGCCTATGCCCACCCCGTGGCCTTCCGCAGGCTGGAGGCCGCACGCGAGGCCAACCCCGCCCACAAACTGATTGTGATCGACCCTCGCGCCACCGACACAGCGCGCATGGCCGACCTACACCTGCAAATCCAGCCCGGCACCGATGTGATGCTGTTCAACGCTTTGCTGCACGTCATGATGCAAAACGGCTGGTTGGACATGCCCTACATTGCACAACACACCGAAGGATTTTCTGCATACGCCGAGGGCCTGGCGAAATACTCGCCGGCCTTGGCTGCCAGTGTCTGTGGCGTGAAAGAGGCGGACATCGTGACGGCCGCCACCTGGTTCGCTCAAAGCAGCAGGACACTCTCCCTGTACTGCCAGGGGTTGAACCAGGCCACCACAGGCACCGACAAAAACACAGCCCTGATTGCCCTGCATTTGGCCACCGGCAAAATTGGCAAACCCGGTGAAGGTCCGTTTTCACTCACAGGCCAGCCCAATGCCATGGGCGGGCGCGAAGTGGGGGGGTTGGCCACCTTGTTGCCGGCGCATCGCGAATTGAACAACCCCGAGCATGTGCGAGAAATGGCCGCATTTTGGGGGGTACGGCAAATCAGCAGCACACCGGGTGCCAGCGCGGTGGAGCTGTTTGACCGCCTTGAAAAAGGCGAGATCAAGGCCGTTTGGGTCGCTTGCACCAACCCGGCCCACTCCTTGCCCAACTCGGGCAAAGTGGCCCGTGCCCTGCAGAATGCTGAGCTGGTGGTGGTGCAGGACGCCTATCTCACCCCGGCCACGGTGGCCTATGCGGACGTACTCTTGCCCGCCACCACCTGGGGCGAAAAAGAAGGCACTGTGACCAACAGCGAACGACGCATCAGCCGGGTGCGAGCCGCTGTTCCACCTTACGAGCAAGCCCGGCACGATTGGCAAATTGTGGTTGATTTTGCCCAGCGCTTGGAGCGCGAGTTCATTCATCAAGGCCTGCCAAGCCCGCGCACTGCCCCTGGCGACCAGCCCTACATGGCCTACACAAACACCGAGTCCATCTTCAATGAACATCGGGAAACCACGCGTGGGCGAGACCTCGATATCACGGGCTTGAGCTACCCGGTGCTGGACGCGCAGGGGCCTCAGCAATGGCCCATGCCTGAAGGTGCCAATGTGGGCCGCGCACGATTGTATGAAGATGGCATTTACCCCACACCCAATGGCAAGGCCAAGTTTGTATTTGCACATTTTGAGCCAGTGGCTGAAGACGCGGATGCACGCTTCCCGTGGCGATTGAACACGGGCCGCTTGCGTGACCAATGGCATGGTGCGAGCCGCACTGGCACTTTGCCCGAGTTTTTCTCGCACGAGGCCGAGCCCGTTTTGGCTTTGCATCCCGATGACTTCAAACGCTTGAAGCTCACCGGGCAGCGCTGGCTCACCATCCAGTCGCGCCGCGCAACCATCACCTTGCGCGCCAAAGCCGATGCTGGCATTGCCCGCGGCCAGGCTGCCTTGCCGATGCATTGGGGGCCAGAGTTTTTTGGTGGCCGTGCCGGCGTGGGGGGGGTGAACGCCCTCACCCTAGAGGCGTTTGACCCCTATTCCAAGCAGCCCGAGCTCAAGCACGCTGCGGTCAAACTGACCCCAGTGGATCTGCCCTGGCAGGCCGTGGTGTTCATGCACAGCCCGAAGTGGCTCGCCCTGTGGCACAGTGCGCGTGCCTTGTACAACAGGTTTGATGCGGCCTTGTGTGTGCCAATTGGTCGTGAAACACCGGGCTTGCTCTTTCGCGCAGCCAGTGCGCAGGCACCCGATGCCGCGTCAATCGAAGCGCTCTTGCGTTTGTTCAACGTTCAAGGCGGTGATGTGATTTCCTATGCCGACCCCAAAACCGGTGCCATGCGCAAGGTCGGGCTGACCTTGGAAGGCGAGGGCGTTGGCCGTGTTGCCTCCCTCCATGCGGTCATGTTGTTGGGCGACGTGCAGTCCGAGCCGTGGTTGCGCACCTATTTTGATCAAGGGCTAGATGTGTTGCCCGTGCGTGCGCACCTGTTGGCACCGCTTGCAGAGCCCCCCGGCGTGAAGGCCAGGGCCGTGCGCATGGTTTGCAATTGCGTGGGTGTACCAGACCAAGCAATTGAAGCGCAAATTGCCGCCACCTGTGCCGCGCAACCCTTGGCCAGCGAGGCCGACGTATTGCAGCAATTGAAGAGTGGGTTGAAGTGCGGAACTCAGTGCGGTTCTTGCGTGCCAGAAATCCGCAACATGATTCGCCAACATCAGACTGCTCACCCTGCTGGGCAAAGCACAGGGCTTGTTACAATCGCGACTTGAACGATTTCTGGTTGCCCCATGACACGCCCCAATTCGCCCATCGAATTTGCTTGTGCCCCCTACATCAAAGAGATTGGGCGGGGCAAGGAAGGCGCTCGTGGATTGAGCACCGAGCAAGCCCAAACCCTCTACGCCGCCATACTGCGGGGTGAGGTGAGCGATTTTGAGTTGGGTGCTGTGTTGATTGCCCTGCGCGTCAAAGGCGAAACCATCGACGAGCTGGTGGGCTTTTTAAAGGCGATTGAGCAAGAGTGGCCCAAGCATGCACTCGATGTGCAAGCCGAGGCCCAACTGCTGCAGTTAGAAGCCCAATCCACAGCCAGCGGCAAACCAGTGGTGGTAATTCCCAGCTACAACGGGGCACGCCGCAAGCCTAACTTCACCCCCTTGCTGGCCTATTTGTTAGCCAAGGCGGGCTATCCAGTGCTGGTGCATGGTTTGCAAGCCGACCCCACTGGTCGGGTGACCAGCGCTGAAGTGTTTGAGCATTTGCGCATGCCATCCCTGGACTCTCCGCCCTTGTACATGCCATTGAGGGGGATCAATCCAGCGCTGGATTTGCTGTTGCAAACCCGCAAGGTGCTCGGTGTGCGTAGTTGCACACACACCTTGGTCAAACTCATCACCCCGGCGGTGTTTTCCAACACCGTATTGGTCACAAGCTACACCCACCCCGAGTTTTGGCATTTGCAGCGCGATGTGTTGTGCGCAACCGGTCAAACAGCGCTGGTGTTGCGGGCACACGAGGGTGAGCCGGTGGCAGGGCCTTACAGCACGCCACGTATGGACGGTGTAAAAGCTGGCAAAACTTGGAATATCTCAGAGCGAGAGCGTATTTTTCAGGATCAGCCAGATCCACAGCCCGACATTGATGCTGCAAGCACAGCCAGACTCATTGAGCAATGGCTGCAGCAGCCTGAGCAAATGCCAGTGAGCTATCTTCGTCAAGTGCAAGCCATCGAGGCGGTGGTGAATGCAGCTCTTTGACGTGGTCGTGATTGGTGCCGGTGCCGCCGGCATGATGTGCGCCGCGCAGGCTGGGCAAGGCGGGCTGCGCGTGGCCCTGTTAGATCACAGCGACAAACTCGGCGAAAAAATCCGAATCAGCGGGGGTGGGCGCTGCAATTTCACCAACGTCCAAGTGAGCGAGGCCAATTTTGTCGGTGAAAACCCAAGGTTCGCCCGCCACGCCTTGGCCCAATACACCCCGCAGCATTTCATTGCACTGGTGAAAAGCCACGGCATACCCTTCCATGAAAAACACAAAGGCCAGCTGTTTTGTGATCGAAAAAGCGATGAGATCATTCAGATGCTGGTCCAAGAATGCAACGCAGGGCGCGTGACCTGGTTCAGGCCCCACGCCGTCAAGCATGTGTCGCACAACGGGCAAGCTTTTCAGTTGGACACCTCGGCTGGCCGCATGCAAGCCGCGGCCTTGGTTGTGGCCACGGGCGGCTTGCCGGTGCCCGCCATTGGTGCCACCGATTTCGGTCTGCATTTGGCCAAGCAGTTTGGCCACAGCCTGGTGGATCACAGGCCTGCTCTGGTGCCCCTCACATTCAATGCGGACCAGTGGGCGCCGTTTACCGCCTTGGCTGGAGTGGCTTTGCCTGTGCGCAGCCGTGGCAGCGAGCCGGGGGCTCCCTGGTTTGAAGAGGACTTGCTGTTTACCCACCGGGGTTTAAGCGGCCCAGCGGTCTTGCAGGCCTCCAGCTACTGGCAGGCCAGCCAGCCGTTGACTTTGAACCTCAGTGGCCATGTGGGTGGCGGCGAGGCTTACCAACAACAGCTGTTGAGTGCTGCGCAAGGCAGCCGTGCCCAAGCCGACAACTGGCTGGCCCAGCAATTGCCCCATTGGCCCAAGCGTCTGCTGCACACATGGCAAACCTTGCACATGCCTGGCGACTTGGCCGCCCGCAAAGTGGCCGAATTGGGCAAGAAGCAGTTGGGGCCTCTGGCCCAGGGCATTGCCCAATGGCAGTTGGTGCCCACAGGCACCGAGGGCTACAAAAAAGCCGAGGTCATGCGTGGGGGCGTAAGCACTGCGGACCTAAACCCCAAAACCATGGAGTCCCGCAAACTACCTGGCTTGTACTTTGTTGGGGAGGTGGTCGATGTGACCGGTTGGCTGGGGGGGTACAACTTTCAGTGGGCTTGGGCCAGTGGATACGTTGCTGCACATGCCCTTCGCAAGCGCTCGGTCGGGTCGGTGTAAAGTCGCTTAAATTGCTTGAGAAAGGCCGCGTGCTCGTGCTACAATTTCGGTCTTTGCCAGATTTCTGGCCGTAAACCTTTTCGCTTTCGCATTGTTTTTGTGGCTTTAACGCATAAAAATCAATGGGTTAGCAGCAACGAATTATCGATTGGAGCCTGAATGCCATCCGTTCGCGTGAAAGAAAACGAGCCGTTTGAAGTTGCCCTGCGTCGCTTCAAGCGCACCATTGAAAAGACCGGTCTTTTGACCGAATTGCGCTCCCGTGAGTTTTACGAAAAGCCAACAGCAGAGCGCAAGCGCCTGAAAGCTGCTGCCGTGAAGCGCCACTACAAGCGCCTGCGCAGCCAGCAACTGCCCAAGAAGATGTACTGATAAAAGCACACCGTTGAAATGTCGCTGAAAGCGCAAATCCTAGAAGACATCAAGCAAGCCATGAAGGCGCGTGAGCAAGCCAAGCTCGCCACCTTGCGCATGTTGTCAGCGGCAATCAAACAAAAAGAGGTCGACGAACGTGTCGAGCTCGACGATGCAGCAGTTCTTGCCATCATCGAAAAGCAAATCAAGCAACGCAACGAAGCCGCCATCCAGTTTGAACAGGGTGGCCGAGCCGAATCCGCTTTGGCCGAAAAGGCCGAAGCCGCGGTGCTTGGCGCCTATTTGCCGGCGCAACTGTCCGAGGCTGAGGTGTTGGACGTGTTGCAGGCATTGGTTCAAAGCGTCGGCGCCTCTGGCCCTCAGGACATGGGCAAGGTCATGGGCGCTGCCAAGGCCAAACTGGCGGGCAGAGCCGACATGTCCAAAGTGTCTGGCTTGGTGAAGCAGGTTTTGTCCAAGCGGTAAATGTTCAATGGGCGGCGCTGGCTGACCCCCACCCTCTACCCCTGCATCGCATACCCGGGTTTGTCGCTCACCACACGCCCTGGGCGCTTGTGTTTGCTATGCTTTTCCCATGATCCCTCAGAGCTTTATAGATGACTTGTTGTACCGCCTGGACATCACGGATGTGGTCGGGCGGTATGTTCAATTGAAAGCAGCCGGAGCCAATCTGCAGGGGCTTTGCCCTTTCCACAACGAGAAATCCCCTTCATTCACCGTGAGTCCATCCAAGCAGTTTTATCACTGTTTTGGCTGTGGCGCGCATGGCAATGCTGTGGGGTTTGTGATGGAGCACCTTGGGCTGACTTTTCCGGAGGCTGTCGAGCAACTGGCTGGTAATCTGGGCTTGGATGTGCCTTACGAAAAGGGCGCCGAGTTGCCTGCCGAGGTGCGCAGCGAGCGTGAAGAAGTGCTGGAGTTGTTGGCCCGCGCGGCCAACTGGTACAAGGCACAACTCAAGTCCAGCCCGGTGGCCGTGGATTACCTCAAAGGCCGGGGCTTGACCGGGCAAATTGCAGCCCGTTACGGCTTGGGTTACTCACCCGAGGGCTACCAAAACCTGGAAGCTGTGGTGGGTGACTATGCCAGCAATACCCGGCTTGATTTGGCTGGTTTAACCAAGCTGAGCGACAGCAGTCGCCGGTATGATGCCTTTCGTGGGCGCATCATGTTCCCCATCCGAAATGCCAAAGGCCAGGTGATTGGTTTTGGTGGGCGGGTGTTGGGGGATGAAAAGCCCAAATACCTCAACAGTCCCGAGACCCCTGTGTTTTCTAAAGGGCACGAGGTGTATGGCCTGTTTGAAGCCAGGCAGGCCATTCACAAAATGGGGTATGCCTTGGTCACCGAGGGGTACATGGATGTGGTGGCCCTAGCGCAGTGGGGGTTTGAGAATGCTGTGGCCACGTTGGGCACCGCCGTGACCGCTGACCATGTGCAAAAACTCTTCAAGCAAACCGATCGCCTGGTGTTTGCCTTTGATGGCGATGCAGCTGGGCAAAAAGCAGCTTGGCGGGCCTTGCAAGCGTGTTTGCCCCATGTGAACGAAACCAAGCGCGCCGACTTCATCTTTTTGCCCCCGGAGCACGATCCGGATTCTTTTATTCGCACGGAAGGGCCAGACGGGTTTGAGGCAATGGTGGCGCAAGCAGCCTCATTGTCTGAGTTTTTGGCTCGCCACCTGGAGCACAACTTCCCGCTTCAACAAATCGAGGGCAGTGCGGCAGCCATTTCGTTTCTAAAGCCTCTCATGGTTCAGATGCAGCCCACGGTGTACCGCTCCGCCATGGTGCGTGCGTTGGCCAATTTGTTGGGCAGCAACCCCATGGAGTTGAGTCGCCATTTGGGTTTGAAAAGCCGTGAGCGTGGCGGTGAATATTTTGCGCCGGGCGGTAAATCGGGTTTTTCGCCAGCGCAAAGCGTGGGTGCGGGTGGCAACAAGCCGCCATTTAGAAAAGGTGGTAAACGCGGCGCTTGGGAAGTCCGCGACGAGGGGTATCAAAACAACTGGGCCCCACGCCCGGCGGCCAAGTCCCCATTGCTCAGTCTGGCGGCGCGCCTAATTCGCGCCCCCCAGCTTGCGTCACTCTGTGCGCCCCTTCAAGCCTTGTACGAGCGGGAGGAGCGGCCTGCCCCAGAAGTGCATAGCTTCATTCACCTGCTTGATAAAGTGCGTTCCGACCCCAACTTACTTGAGGCCCGCCTGCAGCACGCATTCAACGACCAGGTTCACCAAGATTGGGTGAATTTGGTGCTTAAAGAAGCGCGCGGCTTGGATGATTCCCTGGATTTTGAAACCGAGTTGCGCTCTGCGGTGTATCAATGTTCAGAGGCATGGTACAAGGCCGAGCTTGAACGCCTGACCATCAACTTGCCAACGCAGGGCGAGCAACTGCGCTGGTATCAGGAGTGCATGCAACGCTTTCAAGAGTTGAAACAAAAGCGAGTTAATCAGTTATAATTAAGGGTTACAGTACAGGTTTGTGCTATACAAGGCGCAAACATTTGTGGTGCATTTGTGTGCTGTTCAAGGGAATGAATGTTTAAAATTCGCAACATTTTTTCAAAAAAGCAGGAACAGAAAGCCGATAGCGGCCACAAAGGCAAGTCTGCAAGTGCAGTAGAAAGCAGTTTGCAAAGCGAGAGAAAGTCACGAACACCGATTCCTGTGGGCCAAAAGCCAGAGAAGGAATCCTCAACTCAGGCATCCAAACGCAAGGGAGCGTCGTCAATGGCAGGGAAGAAGGTTTCTCCTAAGGCAACAGTGAAAGCAACAAAAGATTCGACCGTGGTTAAAAAAACAGACACCAAGAAACAAGCCCCAGCTGCCAAGGCCTCTCCTGCAAAGGCAGTCAAGGCGGCTGCACCCAAGGTGCCGGCAAAACCTGCTCCCAAGGCCGCTGTGAAACCTGCGGCCAAGGCCGTTGCGAAGCCTGCTCCGAAGGCGGCCAGCAAACCAGTTTCTAGTGCCAAAGCAGCGCCAGCACCCAAAGTAGTGCCTGCTGCCAAGGCCAAACCTGCTGTAAATCCTGCAAAAGCCAAGGCTGTAGAGCCTCTTAAGACACCAAACCCCGAGCCTGCCAAACGCGGTCGTAAACCAAAAGTTGTTGAACCCGCAGCAGAATCGATCAAAACCAAAAAGGCCATTGAAGTGAACGAAGAAGTTGTTGTGGACGCTCCCAAAAAGCGTGGACGCAAACCCAAAGCTGTGGCCGAAGCGGCAGCACCTGCAGAAGCTCCAAAGGGCCGAGGCCGCCCACCCAAGGCCGGTAAGCCACGTGCAGAAGACGAAGACGATGATGATTTGTCGGCAAGTGCGGACGACTCCCTGGACAGCGACGATGTGCCAGAGGATGACGATTCCGATGCAAAAAAAGCTGACCTGGTGATCATTCCCAAACGTGGGCGAGGTTCCAAAGCCAAAGACAAGGCCCTGATCAATTCAGCGTACTTGTCCTCCTCGACTGCCACCGCAGAAGAACTCGAATTGCGTCGCACACAGCTCAAGACCCTGATTAAGATGGGCAAAGAGCGTGGCTACCTTACCTTTGCGGAAATTAACGATCACCTGCCCGATGACGTGACCGATGGCGAAGTGATTGAAGCCATGGTCAGTACATTCAACGACATGGGCATCACCGTCTATGAGCAAGCGCCCGATGCGGAAGCCTTGCTGATGAATGACAATGCGCCCGTGGGCACATCAGCAGAAGATGCAGAAGAGGAAGCTGAAGCAGCGCTGAGCAACGTGGACTCTGAGTTTGGACGCACCACTGACCCTGTTCGCATGTACATGCGCGAAATGGGCACCGTGGAGTTGCTGACCCGCGAGGGCGAAATCGAGATTGCCAAACGCATCGAGGCGGGTTTGAAAGACATGGTTCAAGCGATCTCTGCCTGTCCCGCCATCGTTGAGGATGTCGCCGGCCTTGGGCAAAAAATTGCTGAGGGTGCCATGGCTGTGGATGAAGTGGTGGACGGGATTGTAGACGCCTCACTCGACGATGACATGGTGGAGGCCTCTGCCGAGGTAGAAGCCGTTGATGAGGAAGAAGATGAGGAAGGTGGCGAAGGGGGTGGGAGCACCTCTGGCATGTCGGCCCGCCAACTTGAAGAACTCAAGAAGAACTCGCTTGTGGTTTTCGCGGAAATTGACAAGCAGTTCGCCAAGCTGAAAAAGGCACGTGCAGACAGTGGTTACAATTCCGCAGCCTATAAAAAGGCCAAAGACGCAATTGCCGAAGAGTTCATGAAAATCCGCTTCACTGCCAAGCAGGTGGAGCGGCTGTGCAGCATTTTGCGTGAGCAGGTGGACGGCGTTCGCAAAATCGAGCGCGAAATTTACGACATCGCAGTCAACAGAGTCGGTGTGCCCCGCGAAGCTTTTTTGGACAAGTTCAAAGGGCACGAGATTGAACCAGGTTGGGTGGAGACCTTTTCCACCGGAAGTGCACCATGGGCTGACACATTCGCTCGTAACATTCCTTCCATCAACGAGCTGCAGCAAAAGCTGATCGAGATTCAGGATTTGGTGTCGCTTCCTCTGAGCGATTTGCGCGCAATCAACAAACAAATGGTGTCGGGCGAAAATCGTGCACGTCTTGCCAAGCGCGAGATGATTGAGGCCAACCTTCGCTTGGTGATCTCGATCGCTAAAAAATACACAAACCGTGGTCTTCAGTTCCTTGACCTCATCCAAGAGGGCAACGTTGGTTTGATGAAGGCGGTCGATAAGTTTGAATATCGCCGGGGCTACAAGTTCTCGACCTATGCCACTTGGTGGATCCGTCAGGCCATCACCCGATCCATTGCAGACCAGGCACGCACCATTCGTATTCCGGTGCACATGATCGAAACCATCAACAAGATGAATCGCATCAGTCGCCAAATCTTGCAAGAAACAGGCATTGAGCCAGATCCAGCCACCTTGGCTGAACGCATGGAGATGCCTGAAGAAAAAATCCGCAAAATCTTGAAAATTGCGAAAGAGCCCATCTCCATGGAGACGCCCATTGGTGATGATGATGACTCCCATTTGGGGGACTTCATCGAAGACAATGCAACGCTGGCTCCACAAGACGCGGCGCAATACAGCAGTTTGCGTTTTGTGACCAAGGATGTGCTGGATTCGCTCACCCCCCGGGAGGCCAAAGTGCTGCGCATGCGTTTTGGTATCGAGATGAGCACTGACCACACCTTGGAAGAAGTGGGCAAGCAGTTCGACGTAACCCGCGAGCGCATTCGCCAAATCGAGGCCAAAGCATTGCGCAAGTTGCGCCACCCAAGCCGTTCAGACAAGCTCAAGAGCTTCCTGGAAGGCGAGTAAGTTTCAACGCGCTGCAAGGCGCGTGGGGGCCTCTAGCTCATGCTTGGTTAGAGCAGCGGACTCATAATCCGTTGGTGCCGTGTTCGACTCACGGGAGGCCCACCATACACAAAGGTCTGAATGAGAAATCATTCAGACCTTTTTTTTGGAAAATTTGTTGCATTTAAAGCATCCGCACATGCGCATTCGCACAAAGAAGTGGCTTTTTTTTTACTTGCTTGGTAGTTTGGACGATCTTTGAATCCCCTACACTTTTGGGTGTACCCCACGCCCTGAGCAGTTCATGAAAAAATATTTATTTGCAGTTGTATTGCTGATGAGCTCCTTCCAGGGGGTTGCAAAGGAGTCAGTCACTCTTGGGGTCTCCTTGAATATTCTTTCGTTGCCTGTCGTGGTGGCGCATGAACAAGCCTTTTTTAAAAAGCACAACGTGAAGGTGGAAGTGCATGATTGCCCGACTGGAGCGAAGTGCCTTGCCAGCATGTTGGATGGAAAAGTGGACATGGCCACTGCGACCGAGTTGCCAGTGGTTCTCGCTGGTTTCAAGCGTCAAGATTTCTCCATTGTTGCCACATTTGCCACCACAACAAACGATCTGAAAATCTTGGCCCACGCCAAGGCCAACATCAAATCACCCTTGGATCTGCAGGGCAAGCGGGTCGCATTCGTTCCCGGCACAGCCAGCCAATATTTTTTGGACACCGTGCTGATCTACAACGGTGTTGATCCGCGTTGGGTAACGCGTCAAGCCATGCCAGTGGACGAGGCAGTCAGGGAGATGGTTGAAGGCAACCTGGATGCTGTGTGTTTGTGGGAGCCTTATATTTCTATAATCCGGGAAAAGGCTTCATCAAAGGTCAGTCTTGTGCCCGTGCCACGTTTGTACATAGAGACTTTTAACTTGATTGCAAATGAGACCATGATCAAGCACCGGCCAAAAGACATTCAGCGAATCTTGATGGCCATCAAAGAGAGCATTGCGTTTATCGAAAATAACCCCAAGGCATCTGCGGCCTTGCTAGAAAAGCGTTTGAATGTGCCGAGGCACTTGATTGAAGCAGTGCTAGACGACTACCGTTTTAAACTCTCGTTGGCCAAGTCGCTGCCTCGAACAATGGATGGCCAAGCCCGCTGGGCTATTCGCGCCGGGCACGCGCCGGCGCAGGCCACCCAGCCAAACACGCTGGACCTGCTTGATCCTACATTTCTACTGGCGGTTGATCCCCAGGCCGTGACTGTGCCCTAGCGGAGACTTGTTATGCGGGTCGCCACCAAAATTAATCTTGCCATTTTAAGCACCGTGCTCGCAGCCACTGTGTTGGTGTTGGGCAATCTGTTTATTCTGAGCGAGCAGTTCAAAGGGTTGGCGCGCACGGAGAGTGCAGAGAAGGTCACGCGCCTGTCCTCCAGTTTGCTGGCGCTTACCCAGGAATATGTGTTGTTTGCTTCGCCTTCGGTGAAAGCGTCTTGGGAGGTAACCCACACGCAGCTGAAGTCGGCTTTGCATGAATTGGAAAAAGACAGGTCAGGCCCTGCTGACCTAGCAGACATGCAGCAAGCGCTGGACGGTTTGTCTCCAATTTTCCAGGACTTGAGTTCGACCCCTGTTCCGGACTCGTCGTCGGGTTCCCTAGAGGAACAGAGGCGAAATTTAATTATAGAGCGCCTGATTGGCGATACACAGCAGATCTCGGAGTCTGGTTACGCTTGGGCCAACATGGTGGCTGGGCAGCAGGCCGATAACCTGCGCCGACTGGCAGTTTTGGAGTCCATTGGACTAACCACCTTTGTTGTGGTGATTGCGTTGCTGGTCGTTTTGATGCGAACGGGTGTGCTGAATCCTCTGATTCGCTTAAAAAAAACGGCTGACGCCATTCGTGCGGGCAACGAAGAGGCTGTGTGTGATGTGAGTACCCGGGACGAGATCGGGGACGTGGCCAATGCGGTGAATCAAATGGCACAAAATTTGGCACACAAGAATCGACGGTTGCGGGATGCCAACGCAAGGGTGGAACAGGCGAGCAAGGCCAAGACGGAGTTCTTGTCCAACATGAGCCATGAGATTCGCACGCCTCTGAATGGCATTGTTGGGCTGACCTATTTGTTGAAAGACACAGCAAGCTCGTCGAATCAGCAGCTGCTGCTTGATAGCCTTGAGAAGACCTCCAGAAATTTGATTGATTTGGTCAGCGACGTGCTGGATATCTCAAAAATTGAAGCGGGTAGCATGGAGCTGGAGTCCCGCGAGTTTGACTCCCTGGAGTTCGTGGATAAGGTGGCGGGCATCATGACAGGTGCTGCCGCTGGCAAGCCGATTGAGTTGTTGATCGACACAGACGTGCAATTGCCCGCCATGTTGGTGGGCGACGAGCTGCGCGTTCGTCAGATTGTGATGAACCTGGTAGGCAATGCAATCAAATTCACCGCGGAGGGTGCTGTGAGTTTGCGTCTCATCGTGAAAGATTTGAGCAACACCGCATGTCGCATCCGGGTAGAGGTCGAAGACACTGGGGTGGGAATTTCACCTGAGGGACAAGCCAAACTGTTTAAGCAGTTTCAACAGGTGGATGCGTCTGTGGCACGGGAGTTCGGTGGTTCGGGTTTGGGTTTAAGCCTGGTGAAGAAGCTTGTGGAATTGATGCACGGAGACATTGGTTTTCATAGTGTTTTGGGCGAAGGCAGTTGTTTTTGGGTGGAGTTGGAGTTGGGTCTAACAGCTTCTGGGTTGTTGCCACCATCTGTTCAATCCAATAACTCAAGTGAATTGCCAGTGCTCCTGGTGACGTCCAGGGTTGAACTATTGAGTGCGTTGCAGCATTCGGCCAAGCGTTGTGGGCGTCTGTTGTTGCCTGTGCAAAATCTTCAGGAGGCGCTTGTGCTGTGCAAGTCCTTGCCTTTGGTGAATAGCAAACCTGGTGTGCTGGGTGTATTGATGGATTGGCCTGCGTCGCGGATAGACAGGGAGGATTGTTTGGCCAATTTCTCTGAACTCAAAGCCATGGGGGTGTCTTGTGCAGTGTTGCTAGGCAGTCACGAAACAAAGCGCCTCACTGAAAAAGGATTGGCAAACGCATTTGATTATTTGTACGTCAAGCCGATCACGCCTTCGAGGTTTGCGCTTGCGTTCACTGAAAAAGAGACTCAATTACCCAACCGGTTGCTTAGTCCGCAAGATGGCAGCAAGGGCATCCGTGTGTTAGTCGTTGACGACAGCGAATTGAATCTAAAAGTTCTGGAGGGCATTTTGCAGCGCAAGGGGGCAGAGGTGAGCAAAGCACGAAATGGTCTGGAGGCCTTGAATGTGCTGTGTCAACCTGACCATGGTTTTGATGCGGTGGTGATGGATGTTCAGATGCCGCTCATGAATGGTCTGGAGGCCACCCAGGCCATTCGATCGCAGTCGTACAACATCAAACTGCCTGTGATTGGCTTGACAGGTGAGGTGGAGCCAGAGGACGAGAAGCGCGCGCTGGCATGTGGGATGAACGCGGTGTTGCCCAAGCCTTTGCAACCGGATGATCTGATGTTCTTACTCAACCGTTTGGTTGTTAAACAGCAGGCAGCTCAAAAGCAGGTTTGACACCTCTGTTCAGCGAGCAGCAACTATCCACATGTTGTCGCTGGTGGGCTGGCGATCCGCCAATCCAAATTGAATCACTTTCAATCCGGCACGCGTAACCATGGATTCCAGATTGCCCGGGGTAAAGTAGTTCACATGGTCTGGCAGACGGAAGCCACACCATTTTTCTTGGCGCACTCTGCGATTCCACGAGCCGTAATTGGGCACTTTGATGATGACCACACCTCCTGGCAGCAACACGCGCGCGACGCCCTGTAAAAGGCCGAAAGGCTCCACCTCGTGTTCAAGGAAGGCGCTCATCAATACGCCAGCGTAAGTGTTGGCGGGCAAACGAGCAATGCCGTTGAGTGCGTTGTCATGCATGATGCTGCCTCCGCGTGGACTGACCACTTGGTGAGCCTGCTCTGCCAAGGCCTTGGATACTTCTATGCCGTGAGGCGTGTATTGTGGGGGCAAACTTGCTAGCAGACCACCTGCTGCACAACCAATATCCAGCACATGTCCGCTCGGGATGTATTTTGCGATCAATTCTGGCAGCTTGTTTCGCTTGATCACTTTTTGGCGAAAGTGCTTGAACGCCCGACTCAAACCCTGCTTGACTGGTTCACGTTCTTCCCTGGCTTGGCGTTCCTGGTTTGAGGTTTTTTCCCAGGCGAATTCTTCGCTCAGCCTTTCATACACCGGTGCACGTTTTAGATACACGAAGCCACACTGGGCACATTCAACCATTGGCCACTCGGTGTTGCCGTATGGCAGTGTGATGGCGTTTTGTGCGCTGGCATTGCATTGAGGGCAGTGGCGGGAGACCACGCGTTGGCTGACATCCATGGTGTGTTTACTCGGACTCAAAAAAACCTGGAGGCGAAATTTGTGATAGCTTTGGCGCTGTCACTGCAGTCTTGATTGTACATCTGTGCCCCAGTGGCACAACACCGGGGGGAGCGAATTGTGAGGCTATTGATCGGCTGGGTTTTGAATGCGCTTGCGTTGATGGGGGTGGCCTATCTGCTGCCCGGCGTGATGGTGGCCGGATTTTGGGCTGCCTTGTGGGCAGCCCTTATTTTGGGATTGGTGAACACGGTGGTTAAACCGATTCTAACCATTCTCACTTTGCCACTCACCATACTCACATTGGGCTTGTTTTACTTCATTCTCAATGGCCTCATGTTTTATTGGGTTGGGTCGGTGCTAGATGGTTTCCGCGTGGATGGCTTCTGGTGGGCCGTTTTGGCCTCACTGTTGTATTCCCTGTTTGCGATGGTTCTCAACGGGCTGGTGTTTCAAGAGAAGGTGAAGATCGAGCGGCTGTGATCTTGAACCGTCCCATGAGTGAATTCATTTGGGCAGAGAGGCCCTGCAAGGTGCCAATTACCTTGTTGACCTCCCCCACGGCCGCATGACTTTCTTCGCTCATTCGTGCAATTTTCTCGACCTGTTGGGCTATCAGGGTAGAAGCAGCGCTTTGCTCTTGTAGCGCTGCCGTGATTTCATGCACAGCCTGTTCGGCCTTACCGGTGCTCAGGTTAATCGACGCCATGTTGTCGTCAGCTCGGCTGGATGAAGACTGCCCGTGTGCAATCATGTCTTTCCATCCGTGTACCTGAGAGACAGCGGCTTTGGTCTCATCCTGTATCCCGGCGATCAGTCCAGCAATGCTTTGAGTTGCCTCCGAGGTTTTTTCGGCAAGCTTCCGTACTTCATCGGCCACCACGGCAAATCCACGCCCCTGTTCACCAGCTCGGGCTGCTTCGATGGCGGCATTGAGTGCCAACAAATTGGTTTGATCTGCGATGGCGTGAATCACTTGAATGATGCTCGATATGTTGTTGGATTGTTCGCCCAGCCGATTAATACTTTCCGCCAGTGTTGCAGAGGCCTGCCCAATTTCATCCATGGCGTCACGTGCCAAACGCACGCTTTCACGACCCTGTCGTGAGGAGGCACCCGCTTGGTTCGACAATTGAGAGGCCTCACTGGCGTGATTGTGCACCTGAGCGATTGATACGGTCAGCTCTTCGACGGAGCTGGCAACTGAAGACGCCGAGTCTGTTTGCTCTTGAACCCCCCCGTTGACCTGTGTCGCAGCGGTCACCAGAACGGCAACGGTGTCGTTCATTTGTTGGGTTGCGGTCTTCAGCTCTTCAACAAGAGCAGTTTGTTTTTGACGGATGCTTTCGAGTGCTCCTCTAATTTTAGAAATTTCATTGCTCCCGGGTATGTCGATTGACTTGGATAGATCACCCATGGCCATGATTTTTGCATGCGCAAGAATGTGTGATATTTGCTGATTCATGTCGCGAAACACCACCCAGGCCAAACCGATTGCAAATAAGAGCACAGACAATGAGCCTAGCTGAATCAGGCGCAGGCGTTGTTCCATCCCGGCGATTCGTTCGTCGAGGTGTTTTAGCAATGTTTGGTTTAGCTGCGCACTCAATCCAAAGCTGCCTGATAGGGCTTTGCCTAAACGCTCGCGAAGTGGACCGAGATCACTGCTGGTGTATGCGGACGGGTCTGCTTCAAGCATGGTGCGTGTTTGCTGGCGCGATTGACGAATCTCTTCCACGATAGACGCAGTGGTTTGATCCAGTTCAGTTGGTATTTCTGCGCCAGCGGCTTTTGCTTTGGCAATGGCTTCTTGCACTTCAGCCATGCGCCTGGACAGTGTGCCCAATTGCGTGTGGGTGTAATTCAATGTGTTGCCAATCGATCCGTCGTTGACCAAAAACCGCCGTTGCGTTTCTGTCAGGTATTCGCTCACTTGCGGCAGAAGAAAGGACATGGGGCTCATGAGGTAATACGTTGGCAGCACTGGATCTAGCGTGAGTTCACTGTCGTCTGCCAATTGCCTGGCCAGCTTGACGGTGAGGTCGCCAAGCGCCCGGAACTCTTCATCAGAGGCGTTGCCAGTGAATGCAGCCTGAAGCGCTTGGGGCATGGCTTGAGCCACCCGATGCGTGCCTTGCCATGCTTCAGGCCAATGCGCTTTGAGACTTGCAAATTGTGATTGCAGCTCGGTGACATTGGCCTGGGAGTTGGATGTTTTCAGGCCATGTATAAGTTGCACGAAACCATTGAGTTTTGCATGGTGAAAAGCGCCTTGCCGCTCATTGTCTGAAGAGGCGATGAGCGCACTGGCTTGGGTATGGATTTGATAAAAAAGAAAGCCAAATGTGCACAACAGTGGCAGGGCAATCAGCAGACATTTTTGGGCGAGTGTTGTCCCATTGAGAAATTTTTGCAGTGCCATGGTGACCTCAGTCAAACAAATTCAAGCGTCGGGGCTTTTAGTCTGAGTGTTTGTGGTGGGCTTGATATCCCTTCGGATAGGGAACCCAAATGGGGAGGAGGTATTTATTGGATTAGTAAAAACCTGATTGAATGCCTTGATAAATCAGCCTCATCGCAAGCAGTGACAGCACCCAATCGAGGGCTTTGGAAAACATTCGCTCGGGGATTCGGCTGAGCAATCGAGCGCCAGCGAGATTGCCTGCCAGTGTGGCAATTGCTATCGCCAGCAGCAAGGGCCAGTGATCCAGCGCCGAAAAACTCAGGCCAGAAAAGGCAATCAGCTTGACACCGTGCTGAATCACCATGGCCATGCCGTGTGTGCCCACCACCACCTCGCGTTGCCATTGCCCTTTGGGCAATACCGACATCACGAGCGGCCCAGTGGCGCCCAGTATTAGACTAAGGCCGGTTGTAATGGCACCGCTCGCCCAGGCTTGCCATTGTTGAAGTTTGAGCCACTGGGTGCGCCATGTGGCAAGCAGTATGAAAATGCCCAGAACCACTTGTCCGATCCAAGTCGGAACCCACAGCACAAGGGGAGTGAGCGCCGCACCACCAAGAATTGCACCCACGGTGAAGGGTTTGATATAAGCCCAGTGAATGTGTTTGCGTTGAACAAGCACGCGGCTGGTGTTGGACATGAGCTGGGCTGCGCCATGCAGGGGAATCAGCAATGCCGGTGGTACGAGTTGAGCCATCAGCGCCAAGAGCACAACGCCGCCACCCACCCCCATTGCGGCAGTGATGGCCGAAGTAAAAAAGGCTGTCAATCCAAGAAAGAGCACCAGCTCCATGGGGGCCTTATCGCCCAATCACGTTGATCTGACCGACGGCAAGCCCTGCATCTTCGATCACCAGATCGTAAAGTCCGGGCACCTGCGGCTTGAACTCGATGGCGTTTGTTTTCCCTGCCAGCAGCTTGGCATGCAGGTCAGTTCCTTCGAGTGTCAGGGTGCCGTCTTCATCTGTAAAAACCAGCAAATGCGCACTTTGGCCGACCTGGATCTGCAGTCGAACGGCCTCGGTCAGCAATTGCCCACCGCGCACAGAGATGGAGGGACGTGACTGTGCGTGGTTGTTTGGATTTTGTACGTGTGCGGGCTCGTCTGGCTTGCCAGCCAGTTTGACTTGCATGTAAAGATATGCCCCGCCCAGCGTGGCGCTGGCCAGGGCAAGGTACACAAGAGCGCGTTTGTTCATGGGTTGATACGTTGGCGTTTCGCGGTGGTTCTTTCCCACATTTGAATATACACCTCGGCGGAATTGTACAGGGCCTTCAGGGCCTCGTTGCCGCCTTCTAAGCGCAGCTCTTCCACCCAGTCTGCCTTCAAGCCATAGTGTGCTTGCCCTTCGGTGTTGGCATCAAAGAGCCTCTCGCCACTTTTTTGTTGATCGAACTTCACTGGGCTCACATTGGTATTAAAAACGCCAGCCCAATCGGGGCCTTTGAACAATGTGAACGGGTAGCGTATTTGGGGGCGATCTGCGCCGCGTGGGCCTGCTTGGGCACCCAGCCCATTGGTGTCAGCCCCAAACCCCATGGCGAAGTCAAATTGTGCGTTTTTAAGGGGTGCGATCACTTTCAGGTCTTCTGCCCATCCTTGGGCAGTGCCCTGGTAGGGGTAAATAATGCCACCCGCTGCCAGAATTTTTCGCGCTTGCTCCCGGGTGATGCCACCGTGTGCACCGTGGGTGGAGACCAGTGGATACTTGGGCAGCTGGCGATCTGCCATCTCAATGAGGTCACCCTTGATGCTCAGCTCCATGTGGTCCACTTCGATGATGATGCCTTTTTCCATGAGTCGTTTGAAGGCGTACTTGCCCAACTCAGTCAGACCACGGCGGTTGCATTGGCGGCGGTCCTCGCCAGTGGGGTAGAGCGGCGCCACACCGGGATTGTTGTCTATCAGCGCCTGGGTCAGCGGGTCATTGCCCAGGCCGGGCAGGGAAGTCATGACTGCACCAGGTTTACGCAAAATGTAGTCTTGGTAATCGTTGTTGCCACCAGGGCAATCGTAGGTTTGCCAAAAGGCACCAGTGTCGTAAAAATTGCCCAAGTTCAACACGGCACCGTCGAAGATCCCATTGCCGCCAAACGCATTGTCAAACTCGTGAATCGGGAACATTTGTCGAACGCCCAGTGCATAAAGGCGGTCAAGCTGGCGATCAATCTCGGCTTCATCGCACAGGTTTTGGCCAAACTTGATCCCGCAGTTAAACAGATGCGAAATCTCGATGCCCAGCACCACGGCCAACTTGCCGTCGTTGATCACCTGCCGTGCCTCCAATGGACTAGTTACGATGCGGAACCAGCCTTTGCCAGGTCCACCTTCCTGGGCGTCAATATAGGCTTCCAGCTGCTTGGCGTATTCAATCTGTTTGACCGCACTTTCCATTTCATTGCAGTTTTGCAAAGGCGCACCCTTGCTGTTGCGCACCAGGCTGCACAGGGTTTCGTTTTCAACCAGGTTGGTAACAAAAATTCTTAAACCTGCCATCCAGGCGCGCTCCAGCCATTTGTAATACAAGCCCTCGTGGGTGAGGGCGTTGGCCGCAGGCCAGCTGCGGAAAGTCGGCCAACCTTGGGTGTCGTGCGTGGCCTGTGGTGTGCCTTTGAACAGGTTATCCACCAGATCCAAGCGACCCATGGGGCCGTGGTTGGCCTCGCAACTGCCCAGCGCTTGAGTGACGCCAAACCGGTGGTGGGGTGTGCCATGGTGTGCCCCGCCCAGAAATGTGGTGGCCGTGATGTGGTTGTGGACATCGGCAAATCCCTTTACAGCGCGGTTAAGCCCAGCGCCGCCGAAGGTGCGGCCAGTGGTGTTGGTTGCAATTTCAGGAAATTCTTTGCAACCCGTGGTGGGCACAAACTCAAAGAGCGTGTCGGCGCTGCTGGCGCTTTGCTCCACCGTGCCCAGTGTTCTGCTCAAACCCAAAAGCGCCATTTTCATTTGGCTGCCTGTGTTGGTGAGTGAAAATCCTTTGCGCCCATTGCTGTCGGGCTGCACGGTCCACTCAATGAAGTCTGAAAATGCGGTGCTGCTGCCCACGGCGTTGCCTGCAGCGCCTGCCGGGGCCTGCATCATCGCTTCGTTGGTGTTGTAAATCATGTATTTGCCCAGGGCCGAGGGCTTCATGTAGAAGGGGGCAGCATTGCCCGCCGTGGCCTGGTCCACACCGTAACTGCCGTCGGTTCTTTGGCTTACAAACATGCCGCTGGCTTTGGACTGAATGGCAAAGCACTGATTCGCAATGTTGAACTCGCTGGGTACAAAAGGCTGTTCAGAGGGATTGGTGGGTGTTCCTCCATTGCCCCCGCTGGCAAGGCGGTTGTTGGAGTCGGAGTTACAAGCGGCGAGTGCTGCACACAACAGCACCGCGCCAATCAGGTTGTGTCTCATGTCTCTTCTCTGCAGTTTTGAAGGCGGATATGCCCTGTAGAGGTAATACTGACAAGAGATCGTTTCAGATTCAGTTGTGACCAGTTTATGGAATCAACACTGTGCACCCAGTGGTGCGTCGATTTTCCAACTCGGTGTGTGCTTTGACGACATCGGCCAACGCGTAGCGCTGGTTGACGTGGATTTTTACTTTGCCACTTTGCACCACATCAAACATTTCGGCCGCACTTTCCAGCATTTCCGCTTTGTCCACAGTGAAAGAGGCCACGGTGGGGCGCGTTAATACCAGTGAGCCACGCTCGGCCAACCATTGCAGTGGCACCGGGTCGACTTTGCCACTGGCGTTGCCAAAGCTCACCATCATGCCTCTTGGCTTGAGGCAGTTGAGGGAGTCCACAAAGGTTGCCTTTCCCACGCTGTCGTACACCACGGGTACACCTTTGCCATCGGTCAGGGCTTTTACTCGCTCCACCACATTTTCTTTGCTGGTGATAATCACCTCCGCGCACCCGTTGGCCAGCGCCAGCTCCGCTTTTTGTTCGGTGGACACTGTGCCAATCACCCGCACACCCAAGGCCTTGGCCCACTGGCAGGCAATGGTACCCACTCCACCTGCTGCGGCATGAAACAAAATGGTCTCGCCCGGTTGCACCCGGTACACACGTCGAAGCAGGTATTGGGCAGTGAAGCCCTTGAGCATCATGGCTGCGGCGGTGTCGAAAGAAATGCCATCCGGGATTTTGACCAGGGGGTGGGCGGGCATGTTGCGCACAGTGGCGTAAGAACCCACCGGACCAGAGCCATACGCAACGCGGTCACCGGGTTTGAACTCTGTCACGCCCTCGCCGACAGCCTTCACCACGCCGGCACCTTCGGTGCCTGGGCAGCAGGGCAGGGCCTGTGGGTACACGCCCGTGCGCCAATACACCTCAATAAAATTCAGGCCGATTGCCTTGTGTTCCACCTGCACTTCACCGGCCTTGGGTGGGCCTAGCTCCAGGTCTTCAACTTTCAAAACGTCGGGTGCACCGGGGTTGTAAAATCGCACGATTTTTCCTGAGGTGTTCATGCTTGTACTCCTTCTTCTTGAGTTTGCTTCTTCAATGTGAGCAGGGCCACGCCTGCAATCACCAGGGCAGTGCCGGCGGCGTGCCATAGGGTGAATGGTTCATCCAAAATCCAGGTGCCCAAAACGATGGTCGAAATGGGTCCCACCATCCCCAATTGGGAGACACGGGGCGCACCAATCAGGCTGATGGCAGTCATCACCGCAAACACAGGCACAAATGTGCAAAACACAGCATTCACCACCGACCAACCCCACACGGGCAAGGGCTGCTCGAAGATTTGACCAAGCTGTTGTTGCAATGTGATTTGCAGAAAAATGGCTGCCGCGGAGACCAATGTGGCCAAGGAAGTAACCCGCATGGTACCTAGCCGTTTAAGCAGGCTTTCACCAACAATCAGGTAACTGGCGTAACACACCGCCGAGACAAACACGAGCACAACGCCCAGTGCCGTGTTGTCGCCCAACAGCACCGTTTCGTGCCCGTAGACCAGTGCCAAACCCATGTAGCTAAGCGCCATGCAAAACAGTTGCCAAGGCAGCGGCCACCGGTGTTTTAGTAAGCAAGAAATGAGCAAAACCAGCGATGGGTAGGTAAACAGAATCAGCCGCTCCAAGCTCGCTGTAATGTACTGCAAACCCATGAAGTCGAACAGGCTGGCCAGGTAGTACCCCAGAAGCCCTGCAATCACGATGAGTCCATGGTCTTTGGGTTTGAGCCGCTCGCTTTGTGGGTTGCGCCAAATCGTGTAGAACAGTGCCGCGAGAAAGAGCGGGAACGAGAGCATCATGCGCATGGCCAGGAGGGTGGTGGCGTCCACCGGGTACGCATAGGCGAGCTTCACCACAATCGCTTTGCCTGAAAAAAAGATGGCGCCCAAGAGCGCCAAACCCACGCCCCAAGCCGTGGGTGATCGTTCGAATAGTGCTCGCGTTCGGCTCACGGTGTGGCGGTTGCCCCCTTACAAGCGCTTGATGAGACTGGAGGTGTCCCAGCGGTTGCCGCCCATGCTTTGCACCTCTGCATAAAATTGATCCACCAAGGCTGTCACAGGCAATTGAGAGCCGTTGCGGCGTGCCTCATCCAGCACCAGGCTGAGGTCTTTCCTCATCCAATCCACAGCAAAACCGAAGTCGAACTTGCCCTCTACCATGGTGCGGCCACGGTTGTCCATTTGCCAGCTTTGCGCTGCACCTTTGCCAATCACATCCAGGGCCTTGTTCACATCCAGTCCGGCGTTCATGCCAAATTTGAGTGCCTCAGAAAGCCCTTGCAGCAAGCCTGCAATGCACACCTGGTTGACCATTTTGGTGAGTTGGCCGCTGCCGGATTCTCCCATCAGCGTCACCGCCTTGGCATAACAGGCCATCACATCTTTGGCTTGCTCAAAATCGGCGTGCGCCCCACCACACATGATGGTGAGTTGGCCATTCTCAGCACCTGCTTGCCCGCCGGAGACGGGTGCGTCAATGAACCCAAACCCCGCGTCTTTGGCTTGATCAAACAACTCACGGGCTATTTTTGCACTGGCGGTGGTGTGGTCAACAAACACAGCGCCAGGCTTCATGGCATGAAAAGCGCCATGCACGCCGGTGCACACTTGTTGAAGGTCGTCGTCGTTGCCCACGCAGGCGAATACAAAATCCTGGCCAGCTGCCGCCTTCTCTGGGGTGGTGGCCATTCTTCCGCCAAACTCACTCACCCATTTTTCTGCTTTGGCTGTGCTGCGGTTGTACACGGTCACCTCGTGCCCAGCCTTGGCCAAATGCCGGGCCATGGGGTACCCCATCACGCCCAAACCCAGAAAAGCGACTTTGTATGCCATCTCGTTACCACCGTTGTAAAAGCATTGTTCACGAATTCACTTTAGCCGAATCAAATGGCTTTGGCGCTTCGGAACTACCCTAGGTCAGGCTATTGGCCGATCAGGGTTTTCCCACCACCACGTCGCTGATCACGATCACTGGTTGCGAATTGGTGTAATTGGGGATGTCCGCCATGATCTCCCCGGCGTGTGGGCCAAACGCAGCCTGAAAACTTTCCACTGAATCGCAAAACAGATGTGCCATGGCCACAAAGGCGGGGGCATCGCCAGCACCACCGACCAGGCATTTGTCCACTGTGTAGTAATGCAGGGCCTTGCCCAAACGTTGTTGAACCAATGGCATGTGCGTGGTTTTGTAGTAATCGTGATTAAAATTCACACCGGGGGTGTTGGGGTACATCACACTGACTTTGATCATTTTTTGCCTCTCCTGCCGTCTAAGTTTGTACACTGTGCGTTTAACCTTCAGGATACCGCATGGAGTTGTGGGCGCACCGTGGCAGCGGCAAAGGGCCGCTAGAGAACACACTTAAAGGTTTTGAAATTGCGCTGGAGGCCGGGTTCAAGGCTGTGGAGTTTGATGTGATGCTCACAGCCGATGGTCAAGCGATGATTCATCACGATTGGATGATGGGGCGGTGTGCAAAGTCGGTGGACCCAGCCCTGGCTGCGGTGGATTCCCTGACCCGGTTTGACGGCCTGGGCCAGCGGGATCTTCGTCTGTATCACGTGCAGGGGCAGTCCATCCCTTCGCTGGGGCAGGTTGTGGACTTTTGCCTGCAACATGGGATGCGTGCCAACGTTGAATTGAAAGCCACCAACCCAGCCAATGCGCTGGCCTTGGGACAGGCCGTGCTGGCCGTTGTGCAAGCCTTGCCCACAACCTCGCAGGCGCATGTTCGGGCGAGCTGGGTATTTTCCAGTTTCTATCACGCCAGTCTGTTGCCTCTGATGGGGCTCAACTTGGCTCTGCTCTATGAGCAGTTGCCCGATGACTGGGTGTTGCATGCCGATGGATTGCAGGCCCGCGCTATTCATTTGCATTGGAGCGGTGCAGAACCTGCTGCCATCCGCCGCATTCACACCACTCGTCGGGTGGTGAGGGTGTATACGGTGAATGATCAAGATCAGGCAAAAACCTTCCAAAGCCTCGGTATTGAAGGGATTTTCACCGATCGAATGGAGTTTGCCCGGTCCCCTTTTTAGTCGGCCCGGCTTTATAATCACCGGTTACATCGCATGCAGACCCCCAAAAGGTGCCGTTCCAATGAAAGCCGCTGAAATCCGCGACAAGTTTTTGAATTTTTTTGCCTCCAAAGGCCACACCATCGTGCCCTCCAGCTCCCTGGTGCCCGGCAATGATCCCACCTTGCTATTCACCAACAGCGGCATGGTGCAGTTCAAAGACGTGTTCACTGGCAAAGACAAGCGCCCCTATACAAGGGCCACATCCAGTCAGCGCTCGGTTCGCGCAGGCGGCAAGCACAACGACCTTGAAAACGTGGGCTACACCGCGCGCCACCATACATTCTTCGAGATGTTGGGCAACTTCAGCTTTGGCGATTACTTCAAAGAAAACGCCATTCAATACGCCTGGGAACTGCTGACCACCGTGTACAAGCTGCCGCCCGAGCGCCTGTATGTGACTGTGTACCAAGAAGACGACGAGGCATACAACATCTGGAACAAGCAGGTCGGTGTGCCCGCCGAGCGCATCATTCGGATTGGTGACAACAAGGGCGCGCGTTACGCATCCGACAACTTCTGGCAAATGGCCGACACTGGCCCCTGTGGCCCGTGTACAGAAATTTTTTATGACCATGGCCCCGAGGTGTGGGGTGGCCCACCCGGAAGTCCCGAAGAGGACGGTGACCGCTACATCGAAGTGTGGAATTTGGTGTTCATGCAGTTTGAACGCACCGCCGATGGTGTGTTGCACCCCCTGCCCAAGCCCTGTGTTGACACGGGCATGGGCCTGGAGCGAATTGCGGCCGTGTTGCAGCATGTACACAGCAACTACGAGATCGACCTGTTCCAGGCACTTATTCATGCGGCCGCTCGTGAAGTAAATGCTCAAGGCAATGCCGTAGAACTCACCAACAATTCCCTGCGCGTGATTGCCGACCACATTCGGGCCTGTTCATTCCTGGTGGTGGATGGTGTGATTCCCGGCAATGAAGGCCGCGGCTATGTGCTGCGCCGCATTGTGCGCCGTGCCATTCGCCACGGCTACAAGCTGGGTTGCCGCAAGCCATTCTTCAATGCACTGGTGCCCGACCTGGTCGTCCAGATGGGCGAGGCATACCCCGAACTGGCCAAAGCCGCAGCTCAGGTGCAAAGTATTCTGAGGGCCGAAGAAGAGCGTTTCTTTGAAACCATTGAAAATGGCATGGGTATTTTGGACGCCGCCCTGGCGGTGCTGCCCAAGGGCGGAGTGCTCGATGGCGACACCGCCTTTAAACTGCACGACACCTACGGTTTTCCTCTGGACCTGACCGCAGACGTGTGCCGCGAGCGCGAGATGCGCGTCGACGAGGCTGCTTTTGATGCGGCCATGGACAAACAAAAACAACAGGCGCGTGCGGCAGGCAAGTTCAAGATGGACGCGGACCTCGCCTACAGCGGCGTATCCACCGAATTCAAGGGGTACGAGCAATTGGAGGTGGCCAACGCCACCATCACTGCCATTTATGTGAATGGCACCTCGGTGAACAGCATCGCCGCTGGGCAGCGGGGTGTGATTGTGTTGGATCAAACGCCTTTTTATGCCGAAAGCGGTGGCCAAGTGGGCGACCAAGGTGAAATTTCCAGCGGCTCAGCCTGCCTCAATTTGTTCCGCGTGGCAGACACCCAAAAAATTCAAGCCCATGTGTTTGGCCACCATGGTGAATTGGTGACTGGTGAACTCAAAGTGGGCGACGCCGTGGGTGCTCAAGTGGACCAACACCAGCGCAACCGCACCATTCGCAACCACAGCGCAACGCATCTCATGCACAAAGCCCTGCGGGAAGTGCTGGGTGAGCATGTGAGCCAGAAGGGTTCGCTGGTAGACGCTGACAAAACCCGCTTCGACTTTGCGCATCACAGCGCCATGACACCTGAGCAAATTGCCCAGGTGGAACGCATTGTGAACGAAGAAATCCTTGCCAACGCGGAAACGCAAGCCCGTATCATGGACATTGAAAGTGCGAAAAGCGCCGGAGCCATGATGTTGTTTGGCGAAAAGTACGGTGACACCGTGCGTGTGCTCGACATCGGTTCTTCTCGCGAATTGTGTGGTGGCACCCACGTGCAGCGCACCGGCGACATCGGCTTGTTCAAAATTGTGAGCGAGTCGGGTGTGGCCGCGGGCATTCGCCGTGTAGAGGCCACCACTGGTTTGGGTGCCATGGAATTTGCCCAGAAAGCGCAGGCTCAGGTTGAAGCGATTGCGCAAAGCCTGCGTGTGCCGGCGTCCGAGGCCACTGCCAAAATCGGCCAGATCATGGACCAGGTGAAGAACCTGGAAAAAGAGCTGGACCGCTTGAAAAGCAAACTGGCGGCCAGCCAGGGCGATGACCTGGCTGGGCAGGCTGTGGATGTGGGCGGTGTGAAGGTGCTGGCCGCCAAGCTCGAAGGTGCGGATGTAAAACAACTGCGTGAAGCGGCAGACAAACTGCGTGACAAGCTTGGCAATGCCGCCTTGGTGCTGGCCACGGTGCTGGAAGGTAAAGTCAGCTTGATTGCATCGGTCAGCAAAGAGGCAACCGCCAAGGTCAAGGCAGGGGATTTGGTGAACTTTGTGGCCCAGCAAGTGGGTGGCAAAGGCGGCGGTCGCCCCGACATGGCGCAGGCCGGTGGTACACAGCCAGAGAACCTAGACGCTGCGCTGGCCAGCGTGGTGGATTGGGTTAAAAACAAATAAAACCACACACCAGGGTGCGCCATGAGCAAAGCGGTTTACCAGTATTGCCCCATGTGCGCCACCAAGCTGCACGCCTTGCCCCACTCGGGCCATGCTCGCATGGCCTGCGGTGCTTGTGGCTTTGTGCAGTGGGGCAACCCCGTGCCGGTGGTTGCTGCCTTGGTCGAATATGAAGACAAAGTGTTGCTGGCTCGCAATGTGGCTTGGCCTGCGCATTTTTACGCGCTTATCACGGGTTTTTTGGAGCGCGATGAAACACCCGAACAAGGCGCCATTCGCGAACTGAAAGAAGAGACCAATCTGGATGCCATCGAAACCAGCTTGATTGGTGTTTATCCATTCTCAATGAAAAACGAAGTGATCATTTGTTATCACATCAAGGCCGCGGGAGTGATTGGCTTGTCTGAAGAGCTTGCTGACTATAAATTGGTGGAGCCAGCCGAGTTGCGCCCTTGGCGCATGGGCACTGGCCTGGCCATGGCAGACTGGCTGGCAGCGCGTCAGCTGCCTGTCAACTGGATTGAATTAAAATAAATACAGCGTCAGATGCTGTAACCAAGGAGCAAAGAGACATGAATTTTGACCGTGAAGTGGACGCCAGTGGCTTGAATTGCCCACTGCCCATCTTGAGAACCAAAAAGGCCTTGGCTGAAATGCAAAGTGGGCAAGTGCTCAAGGTGACCGCCACCGATCCTGGCTCGGTGCGCGACTTTGCTTTATTCGCCAAGCAAACTGGCAACGAACTGCTTGAGCAATCCGATCAATCTGGTTCTTTCATCTTTTACATGAAGCGTCGCTAAAGTGTGAATCGGGTGCCTTGGGATGAGTGTCCTTTTGCCAAAACCAGCGGTGCCCAAGCATTGGATGCTGGATGCCAATGTGTTGTTTTCCGAATGGTCGCGGGCAATCATCAAAAGCCTGGCGAATGTTCACCAGGCTCAACTGCATTGGACTGACCAGATTCAGCACGAGTGTTATCGCAACCTTGTTCGATTGGGGCGTTTGCACGCCGAGGATGCTGCTCTGGAGGAGCAAAACCTAGCAAGTCATCTTCAAGCAACGTGTCACGTTTATGGTTCCGAGGCTTATTTGGCTGATGTAAAAGCAGTGGACGAAAAAGATCGCCATGTGGCGGCCTCGGCCTTGGCCCTGCGCCACCAGCTTCAGACCCATGTTGGGCTGATCACCTGGAATCTAAAAGATTTTCCCCGAAAACCTTTGCTGAAGTTGGGCCTGGTTCGATACAGTCCAGATGAGTTGTTTGTCGAATTGATCCAAGATCCTGGCATCGCCCTGTGCACACTGCAACGCACGGCGGAGGACATGAAAACCTTGCTCAAGCAACGCACGCGGCTGCATGCAACAACCTACGAATTGTCAGCAAGGCCATTGCCCATGCAGAGGGAGGAGTGGCTGGAGTTTTTGGGCCGCAATCGACAGCACTTGTCCGCACGGCTTTTGGCGCGAATTGAGTCCTGTACTAACCCATAATGGTTAGCCCTGCCCGACATTGTTCAGCGTAGTATTCAAGAAAATCAGTAAGGCGAATGCAATGTTGAGCTTGGTTTATACATCTACGCAAACGGGGAGTATGGAGAGATCAGCCTTTGCCTCGCTGTGTGCCTCATCCAGTGCCAAAAACAGAATTTTGGGTATCAGCGGCGTCTTGCTCTTCAACGGGCACGAGTTTTTGCAGTGCCTAGAGGGGCCTGCAGCACATGTCTCTGCGGTGTATGCAGCCATCTTGAAAGATCCACGTCACAACGATATTCGGTTGCTCCATCATTCTGCAATCACCGATCGCATGTTCGATGGGTGGGCCATGGGCGGATGGTTTGCGGATAACCGTACCGATTTATCCGGGTTGCCCTACGGTTTCCTTGACCATCGCCTCCATCGACCATGGCACACCTTGGGCCAGGGGGCTGCGGATTTGGTTTTTGAATATGCGAAGGTAAAGCGCAACGTGGATTCAAAAGACCAGACTGAGTAGTCGGGTAAATCCCGAGTGTGCAACGGTTGACGTGCGTTGTCCAAGTCCATAGCCTTGTGGCGCGACATGTCAATTTTAAGGAGTACGCACATGGCAGCCCGCTCAAATCCCGATTCTCGTTTTTCTTCAGTTGTTTTTCGGATTTTGTTGCCAGTTTTAATCGGCTCGAGCTTGGCCGGTACGGCCCTGGCCCAGCAAGATGTGGTGAAGGTGACCCCGCTTGGCGGAAAATCAGGCGAGTTTTGTCGCTTTGACCGCGCATTGATTTTTGAAGACCCCAACGGTACGCGTATTCTTTATGATGCAGGTCGAACTGTGGCGGGCGCAGACGATCCCCGCCTGGGCAAGATTGATGTTGTGCTGGTGAGCCACATGCATGGTGACCACTTGGGGGACCGCCACAATGCTGCACCTGATGCGGGCAGTTGCGACAAACCCGACATCAGCGTAGTGGCCGCGCCCATGCCGAGCAGCGTGAGCATCGCCGTTAAAAAAGGCGCCAAGATTGTGACCGGCAGCGAAATGCCCTCCTTCTTTGCCAGCAAATTGACCCAGGCTGGCGGCGATCCTGCCAATTCGGTGTTGGTGCGTTTTGGTGCCATGCAAACGGTGGGTGGTGTGCAAATTACCACCGTGCCTGCGGCGCACAGCAATGGCATTGCTGCCGACTTCATGGGGCCGCGTCTGGCTGAGCTCATGAAAGAAACTGGCCTGACTGGCTATGCAGGCCCGGCCACTGGTTACGTGGTGAGGTTCAGCAATGGCCTCACCGTGTATTTGAGTGGCGACACCGGTATCACCGCCGAACAGGACACGGTGGTGGGCGAGTATTACAAACCCCAATTGGCTGTGATGAACATTGGCGACACCTTCACCACTGGCCCCAGGGAGGCGGCACATGTGGTGAACGAGCTGGTTGAGCCACGGGCTGTGATTGCCAGCCATGCCAACGAAGTGGCAACGCAGGGTGGCAAAGTGATACCGGGCACGCGCACAGAGCAATTCATAAAAGCCAGCAAAGTGCCGGTGCACGTGCCCCTGAGCGGCAATACCATGGCCTTTGATGCCAAGGGTAGGTGCGTTTCAGGTTGCTGATCCGAATGCCAGGCCCCTTTCAACCCAGCTTGTTGTATTGGGCCTGGAGTTTTTCTACCGTGGCGGTAAACTCCGCCAGCCGGGCTTTTTCCTGTTCCACCACCGCAGCGGGAGCACGGTCCACAAAGCTAGCATTGCCCAGTTTGGCCGTGCATTTGCCAATTTCGGCTTCCAGCTTGCCGATTTCTTTGGTCAAACGGGCACGCTCCGCATCCACGTCAATTTGTACATGCAGCATCAGCTTCAAGGCACCTACAATTTGTACCGGGGCCATGGAGTCGCCGGGTAGGGCCTCGACCACCTCCACCTGCGTCAACTTGCCCAGTGCCGCCAGCACGGGCGCTGCCTTTTGCAAGAACGCACGCTGTTGCGGGTCGGCCTCGCAACTTGCAATCAGTGGCACTTTTTCGGCCGGGCCCAGGCCCATCTCGCTGCGCAGTGAGCGTATGGCATCCACCGTGGCCTTGAGTTGGGCCACATGGGCTTCGGCGCGCTCGTCAATGCGCGAGGGCACACTCACTGGGTAGGCCTGTGTCATGAGGTGCGCCTGTTCACCTTCAGCGCGACGGCCCGCCACCACACTCACGGTTTGCCACAGCTCTTCGGTGATGAAAGGGATGATGGGGTGGGCCAAACGCAAAATGGTTTCCAACACGCGCACCAGGGTGCGTCGCGTGGCGCGTTGTTGCGCGGCTGTGCCGTTGGCAATTTGCACCTTGGCGATTTCAAGGTACCAGTCGCAGTATTCATCCCACACAAACTGGTAGATGCTTTGCGCAATCAGGTCAAAGCGGTAGGTGTCAAACCCCTGCGCGATCTCGGCCTCTACCCGCTGCAACCGGCTAACAATCCATCGGTCCGCTTGTGAAAAGTCCAAATACCCACCCGGCGTGCAAGCGTCTGCATCATGATCGCTCAGGCCACAGTCCTGTCCCTCGGTGTTCATCAACACAAAGCGGGTGGCATTCCACAGCTTGTTGCAAAAGTTGCGGTAACCCTCGCAGCGTTTCTGGTCGAAGTTGATGTTGCGACCCAGGGTCGCAAGGCTCGCAAACGTGAAGCGCAAAGCGTCTGCCCCGTAGGCCGGGATGCCCTCCGGGAATTCCTTGCGGGTGCGCTTTTCAATCTTGGGTGCGTCCTGGGGTTTGCTCAAGCCTGTGGTGCGTTTTTCAAGCAGGGTGTCCAGGTTGCAGCCATCAATGAGGTCCACCGGGTCGAGCGTGTTGCCCACGGATTTGCTCATCTTCTTGCCCTCGGCATCCCGCACCAAGCCGTGTACGTACACGGTGTGGAAGGGAACCTGGCCTGTGAAATGGGTGGTCATCATGATCATTCGCGCCACCCAGAAGAAAATGATGTCAAAGCCAGTCACCAACACGGAAGACGGCAGAAAGTGCTTCAACTCTGGGGTTTGTGCGGGCCAGCCCAGGGTGGAGAAGGGCACCAAAGCCGAGCTGAACCAGGTGTCTAGCACATCTTCATCGCGGGAGAGTGGGCCGGTGTAGCCGGCCTGTTTGGCTTGTGCGCGGGCTTCTTCTTCATCGCGGCCCACAAAAATTTCGCCGTTCTGACCATACCAGGCTGGAATTTGGTGGCCCCACCACAGCTGGCGGGAAATGCACCAATCCTGGATGTTGTTCAGCCACTGGTTGTAGGTGTTCACCCATTGTTCTGGCACAAATTTAACCTGCCCACTGGCCACGGCATCCATGGCTTTTTGCGTGATGCTTTTGCCGGTGGCGTCGCCTTCGGCGACCTTGCTCATGGCCACAAACCACTGGTCTGTCAGCATGGGTTCAATCACGGCCTTGGTGCGGTCGCCTTTGGGCACCATCAGTGTGTGTTTCTTGATGTTGCCAAGCAGGCCATCGGATTGCAGGTCTTCCACAATTTTTGAGCGGGCCACAAAACGGTCCATGCCTTGATAGGCAGCGGGGCCGTTCTCGTTGATTTTTGCATCCAGTGTGAGAATATTGATCATCGGCAGGCCGTGACGCTGGCCCACGGCGTAGTCATTGAAATCGTGCGCCGGGGTGACTTTCACCACGCCGGTGCCAAATTCCTTGTCCACATACTCGTCGGCGATGATCGGCAGTTCGCGGTTGCACAGGGGCAGGCGCACTTGCTTACCAATGAGGTGTTTATAACGTTCGTCCTCAGGATGAACCATCACTGCAGTGTCGCCCAGCATGGTCTCGGGGCGGGTGGTGGCCACGGTGAGGTGAGTCAGCCCCTTCACGGGGTCGGCCTCCACCAGCGGGTAGTGGATTTCCCACAGGCTGCCCTCGGTTTCAACGCTTTCCACTTCCAGGTCTGAGACCGCTGTATGCAGCACGGGGTCCCAGTTCACCAGTCGCTTGCCCCGGTAAATCAGGCCTTGTTGGTACAGGCGCACAAACACCTCGGTCACCGCCTTGGAGCAGGTGTCATCCATGGTGAAGTATTCGCGGCTCCAGTCCACGCTGGCACCCATTCGGCGCATTTGTCCGGCAATGGTGCCGCCGGATTTTTCTTTCCAGGCCCACACCTTTTCAACAAACTGCTCACGTCCCAGATCGTGGCGAGTGACGCCTTGGGCGGCCAGTTGGCGCTCCACCACAATTTGTGTGGCGATGCCGGCGTGGTCTGTGCCGGGCTGCCACAGGGTGTTGTGGCCCTGCATGCGGTGGTAGCGTGTTAAGCCATCCATGATGGTTTGGTTGAAGGCGTGGCCCATGTGCAGGGTGCCAGTCACGTTGGGTGGGGGCAGCTGGATACAAAAGTCGGGTTTGCCTTCCAATGTGCTTGCTTTGGCCAGGTTTTGCTGTTCCCAGGCTGGGCCCCAGCGGGATTCAATCGAGGCGGGGTCAAAACTCTTGTCAAGCGTCATTTTGGTGGGGTCTGCAAATGAATTGTTCAAACAATGGGTTAGCCCAGCATTATAGCCGCTGGATTGACCCCTAAAACCTTGCCTTATCCCACAAATGAAAGTCCCTGCCCCAATGGAGAATCCCACTATAAACAGATGTGCTATTGGCACAACAAGGAGAAAACCTAATGTTATCCACCATCAGTGCAAAATTCAGTGCCAGTTTGGTCGCCGTGATCTTGATGGGTGTACTTGTCGGTGGTTTGGGCATTTACAACAGCCAGCAGATCATGCAGGCGAATGCAAAGAATGATTTCACCCACGAGGTGATTGAAACTGTACTTGCTGTGCGTGAGAGTCTCTTGAATATTGAGACTGGCGAGCGTGGGTATTTGCTGCGTGGAGATGAGGCCTACCTTGCACCCTACACGGAGGGCAAAGAAAAGGTTCGCGTGCAACTGCAAAAGGCCATGGAATTGACCGCGCACAATGCCACGGTGACTGACCGCCTTCGCTTGTTCAATGCGCATTACAAAAAATGGCTGGACACGGTGATTGACCCGCTGATTGAGTCTCGAAAAATGCTCAACGAAGGTTTTATCACTCAAGCAGATTTTGACATGGAGGTCCAAAGCCGCCCTGGCAAGCCACTGATGGATAGCATGCGCAAGGAATTGAATGATGTTGAGGCCGAGGAGTTTAGACTTCTGAAGGAGAGAAAAGCGGCCGCTCAGGCTGCCTACGAGCGCTCCATTTGGATCACGGCCGGTATTTCAGCGCTCGCCTTGCTGATAGGTCTGGGTTTGAATGCATTTATTTCGAGAATGTTCAAACGCAAGCTGGCCGCAGCTGCCACCCACCTGACAGCGCTCGCCGACGGCAGATTGGACACCCGCATTGAGGTGAAAGGCAAGGACGAGGTAGATCAGCTATTGGTTGTTTTGAGCAAAGCGATTGGTAATTTGCGCAATTTGATTGAGGGCATTCGTCAATCCACAACCTCCCTCACAGAAAGTTCGGCCTCTGTGCGCACTTCGTCCGACGAAATGAGCAAGGCGGCCACGGAGCAAGCCGATGCCACTGCCTCCATGGCAGCGGCTGTGGAACAGTTGACAGTGAGTATTGGACAAATCACCGAAAATTCGTCTGAAGCATCCAGCACCGCAATGCTGGCCAAAGAGTCTGCTGACGAAGGCATGAAGAGCCTTGGCAATGTGGTGCAAAGTATTCGCAGCATCGCTGGATCGGTCAACGGCAGTGCGCAGTCTGTGAAGTCTGTTGCCGATCAGTCTCAAGAGATTTCTGAAATTGTGTCCACCATCACGGAGATTGCGGAGCGCACCAATTTGCTGGCGTTGAATGCGGCCATTGAGGCTGCACGTGCCGGTGAGAGTGGTCGGGGATTCGCGGTGGTGGCAGACGAGGTGCGTAAGTTGGCAGAGCAAACCAAGGGTGCCACCGATCGCATTTCCAACATGGTGGGGCAAATTCAGGCTGTTACGCAAGAGGCCAGCAACAAGATGACGGAGTCTGTGAGCTTGGTGAAAGACGGGATTGCTCAAGCCGATGCTGTGTCAGGCACGATTACCAAAATCCGCCAGAATGCAGACCGTGTGAACGAGGCCATCCATGCCATTTCAGTGTCGATGAAAGAACAGAGCAATGTGAGCGTTGAAATAAGCCGTAACGTTGAACGTGTGGCTCAGATGACCGAAGAGAACACGGCGTCGATTGATCAGAACAAGGCGATTGCCAACCAAATTGCAGATTTGTCGATGTCCTTAAGCCAATCGGTGGGTGTTTTTAAAACTTAATCGTACGCACAAGGTTTATCCAAAAGCCGCTTTGATGAGCGGCTTTTATTTTTTCAAAGCCTCGGTGATCAAAGTTTCAAATTCAGCCATGAGTTGCGGCTTCACCCGCAAAAGCGCCATCTCAAACAGCTCTGGCAATTGAGCCCGCAAAATTTCCAGTCGGGGGTCGCTGTTGCGTTCCCCGGTGGAGTTCTCAATTTCCTGCAACCCACTTTCAATGACTTCGGTGAGCAAAGGGGGGCCACCGTCAAAATGTTCGCTCATGGGGTGTTCCTTCAGCCGTTGGCACGGTCAAATGTGTTGAGCGGGTAACCCCGCTCTTTGTAAAACTTGTACCGTTGACGAGCCATCGCTTTGTTGTCTTCGTCGATGCCCACAATCTCGACGAGGCGCTCAAACCGGGCAAAAAATGGTGGCCATTGCTCATCCAGATTAATCAGCAAATCGTAGTGCGTTATGTCGTCGGCCTTGTGGGTGAGCACAATCGGTGTGTCGGCCACCTGGGGGTGGCCGCTTTGCACATGGGGCAAGAAGTCCTCTTCCGAGAATGTCCATAGCAGCTTGTCCAGGCTATCCAGCACCTCGGGCCGGGTGCAGTAGCAAACCACTTTCAGGCCGCTGCCATACGCCTTGCGGATTAGCCGACAGGTGTACAGCAGGTGGTCGCTGACATTGAGGTGAAAGTCAATCCGTGTCACAGAGCGTGTCCTTCAGCATTAGCCTTTGGCACGGTTGAGCACAAACTCGGCCAACAATGGCACAGGGCGACCGCTTGCACCCTTTGCTTTGCCTGAATGCCAGGCTGTGCCTGCGATGTCCAAGTGCGCCCAGTCGTAGGCTTTGGTGTACTTTTGCAAGAAGCAGGCTGCAGTGACACTGCCTGCAGGGGGACCGCCAATGTTGGCCATGTCTGCAAAATTGCTTTTGAGCTGCTCGTGGTATTCCTCGTCCAGTGGCATGCGCCAGGCTGTGTCCAGGGCTTTTTGGCCCGCCTTGAGCAATTCGTCGGCCAGTTCGTCTTTGTTGCTGTACAAGCCGCTGTTGACATGGCCCAGCGCCACGATGCATGCGCCCGTGAGTGTTGCAACATCCACCACTGCGGCTGGATTGAAGCGCTCCACGTAGGTGAGTGCATCGCACAGAATGAGGCGACCTTCTGCATCGGTGTTGAGAATTTCGATGGTTTGCCCGCTCATGGACACCACAATGTCACCGGGTTTGCTTGCATTGCCTGCAGGCATGTTTTCTGCCGAAGGCACCACCACAATCAGGTTGATGGGCAGCTTCAGCTCGGCCACTGCTTTCATGGTGCCCAACACACTGGCTGCGCCACACATGTCGTACTTCATTTCGTCCATGTTGGCACCGGGTTTAAGCGATATACCGCCAGTGTCGAAGGTGATGCCCTTGCCCACCAGCACCACGGGGGCGTCTTTTGGGTTTTTGGCGCCGCTGTACTTGAGCACGATGAGCTTGGGTGGCTCGCTGGATGCTTTGCCCACCGACAAAAGGCTGAACATACCAAGACTTTCCATTTTTTTGTGGTCCAGCACGTCGACACCCAGCTTGTATTGCTTGGCCAGCGCCTTGGCGGTTTCTGCCAGGTAATTGGGTGTGCAAATATTGCCTGGCAAGTTGCCCAGGTCTTTGGTGAGTTGCATGCCGCAACCAATTGCCCAGCCTGTGGCCGCTCCTTTTTCTACTGCTCCTTGAGTGGACTTGGTGCAGGCCAGCTCAAAGGAGGGCACCACCGCTGCCTCTTCATCTTGTTTTTTGCAGGCAGAAAAGCTGTAGAAACTTTCAACCAACGTACGTGCGCACAGGGCGGAGGCTTCTTGCTCCGTATTGTCTTTGGGCAATTCCTGGTTCAGGGCAAAAAACACTTTGCCCGCCTTGAGGGATTTCACCGCCTCGGCAGCGGCGGTTGTGGCCTTGCGCAGTGCTTTGGGCGTGAGTTTGTCTTGCTCGTCAAGCCCCACCACCACGTACACTGGCACACCGTTTTTGGCGGGGTTGAACACCACGCGACAGGTGCCATGACCACCCAAGGCTTTGTCTGTCTTGCAGGCGGCACTGAGCAAACCATCGGTGTCTATGTCTGCACGTTTACCTGCAGCGCTCAACTCACCGCCCTTGTACACTCCCACCACGGCCACTTCGCAACCTTTGCTGGGCACCGGGCCGCCCGCGGCCACCTTTGCAACAGGTCCGGAGCCAGCTTTGAAGCTGAACATCGGCGGTGGGGTGGCTTTGGCGGGTTTGGATGTTTTTGCGGCTGGCCTGCGGGTTTTTGGCGTGCTCGGTGATGCGGTCATGGTGTTTCTCTCTAAGAATGCATGCGACAATCTATCATTATTAACAAGCCGCCGCGGGGAGTCAAAGCACGCTCCGCTTGGAATGCATGCTGTTTAGATCCACTTTCCGGAAGGATTTTGCACAAACTGCGGGAGCCACCTTCGTGGCCCTGTTCACCATCATTGTGACCACCGTTCTGGTGCGCACCCTCGGCCAAGCGGCCGGTGGCAAGGTGGACAATGCCGAGGTGTTCACCCTCATCTTGTTAGGAGGTTTGCAATATTTGCCGGCGGCACTTGTTATCACCGTTTTTATTGCAGTGTTGGGCGTGGTCTCGCGTGCTTTCAAAGAGCAGGAAATGACCGCATGGTTCGCCTCTGGCCTTTCGCTCACTGCCTTGGTGCGCCCAGTTCTGCGGTTTGCCGTGCCGCTTACTGTGCTCGCCATGGTGTGTTCGGTGTGGCTTACCCCGTGGGCCAAAGCTGAACTGAGCGCAGCCAAAGACCGTTTTGCCAAGCGCAGCGATGTGAGCAAGGTGAGCGCCGGGCAATTTCGGGAGTCTAGCGAGGGCAATCGGGTGTTCTTTGTAGAACGGCAGTCCGAAGTGACAAAACAAGTTGAAAACGTGTTCGTGGTGGATAGCAAAGATGGCACACGAACCCTGGTTTCTGCTGCCCGAGGTAGCGTGGAAGTCGATGCCAATGGTCAACCTTACCTGGTGTTAAGTGAGGGCCGCCGCGCTATGCTGGACGCCACGGGCGAACGTTTCACCACCACTGAATTCGATACCTATGGCTTGGCCATCGACAGCACCCTGGGGGCAACCCCGAGTTTCCAACTGCAGCACCGCCGCATCGATTTGTTGGTGGCCGATTCGTCGCCCGCAGCACAGGGTGAAATTCTTGGGCGCGTCAGTTTGCCCTTGTCTGCCTTGGTGTTGGGTTTACTGGCCATCCCGTTGGCGTTTGTAAATCCACGGGGAGGCAATTCCCTGAACCAATTGTTTGCCCTGTTGATTTACCTCACCTACAGCAACATTGTGTCCATCACGCAAAGCATGGTTGCTCAACAAACTCTTAATTTTTGGGTGGCACTGTTGCTCCCACACGCCGCAGTGATCATGCTGTTTTACGTTCTTGTATTGCAGCGTAACCGACCGACCGGGGCCAAGTTCGGTTTTTTCAAGCGACGCAGCCGTGGTCTTGACCTCAACGATGTGGTTGCCAGCCAGGAGATCAAATCATGAAAGTCTCCAAAGTCACCAAACCATTCACCGTACCCCGTGCCCTGATGGTGTATTTTCGCCGCGAGTTGTACAAGGCGATCAGTTTTGTGATGGTGGCATTTGTGGGTTTGTTCGCATTTTTTGATTTGATTGCGGAGGTGGATCGGTTGAGCTTGCCCGGCACCAGCTGGTTGTATTACTTTGTGGCTGTGCTGCTTGGCTTGCCCGCCAGGGTGTATGAAATTGCACCCATTGCTGCATTAATCGGTTCAATTTACGCCTTGGTGCAACTGGCTGCTAGCAGCGAACTCACGGCCATGCGAGCGGCTGGTTTGAGTACCACCAGCATGCTCAAAATGCTGGTGCGTATTGCGCTGGGTGTGGTGTTGATCACTGTGCTGTTTGGCGAGGGGGTGGCCCCGGTGGCGGAGCGCGCAGCAGTGCCTATGCGCGCCAAGGCCCTCGGCTACGAGGTGGATCGAGACTTTCGCAGCGGATACTGGATGCGCGATACCCACAGCAGCAGCGAAACTGGGCCACGCGTGCGTTTTGTGAATTTCAATGGCTTTGACAAAGAGGGTGAGTTGATCCTGCTGGAGTATTACGAGCTGGACACGGATTTTCGCATCCGCGAATGGGTGCGTGCGCAAACCGCCACGTTCAATCCAGAGGCAGGCAATTGGACTCTCAATGGTGTGTTAAGGCAGCGTTACTTCAATGAGCCCGTCGCCAATACCGATGCAGCTACCGCTGGTATCACCATTCAGGCTTCGCCTTTTGAATCTGTAGACAAGGTCGTTTGGGAGTCCAACCTGTCTCCGGAGTTGTTGACAGGTCTTTTTGTTCGGCCCGATCGAATGAGTGCCTGGCAATTACACAACTATGCCAAGTTTTTGGCCAGCAATCAGCAGAATACAGACAACATCGATTTGGCTTTCGCTAAAAAGCTGATGTACCCGTTTGCCATCCTGATCATGATGATGATCTCTTTGCCTTTTGCCTATTTGCATTTCCGCTCTGGCACGGTGAGTGTCAAGGTGTTTGCAGGTGTCATGATTGGTGTGGGCTTTCACCTCATCAACAATTTGTTCTCTCATCTGAGCATGGTGGCCAGTTTCCCGCCGTTTGTGAGTGCAGCGCTGCCCAGTGTGCTTGGCTTTGTGATTGGCATGGCAGCCTTGTGGTGGGTGGCGCAACCGGCACCTTGGCGCACTTTGAACGGATTGTTGAAGCAATAAATTTAAGGAATGAACATGGCATCTAAAAAAGCCGTTGTGTTGTTTGGTCACGGTGCACGCGATCCTCAATGGGCAGAGCCCATGAAACGCTTACAGGCCATGTTGCTTGCTCAGCTGCCCCAAGTGCAGGTTGAACTTGCTTTTCTGGAATTGATGGAGCCCAGCCTGCCTGATACAGTGGAATGCATGGCTTTGGGTGGGGTGTCGAACATTCAGGTCGTGCCCATTTTTTTTGGTCGAGGGGGGCATTTAAAAAACGACTTCCCGGTCTTGATGGCCGAGATGAAGCAGAAGTATCCCACCGTCTCCATTGAAGCCACCACAGCAGTGGGGCAGTGGGATTCCGTGTGGCATGCAATTGCCACTGAAATTGTTCAGCAGGTCCAATAAACTAACTGGAGAATCATGATGAAAAAATGGTTGCTGTTGTGTGCCCTGTGTTTTTCTGTACCCGCCTATGCACAATCCACCGAGTCTGCGTGTCAAGCCAAAGCCATGAGTAAAGAAGGCAAGCCTTTGAGTGGTGCAGCCAAAAACTCCTTCATGAAAAAATGCATGGCCGACAACAAGGCCAGTTGCGAGGAGCGGGCTGTTGGCAAAGATGGCAAAAAGCTCTCTGGTGCTGCCAAAAATTCCTTCATCAAAAAATGCGAGGCCGAGGCTGGTTGATTATTGACGGTGTTCAAGTCCTTGAGAACACAATGGCGTCTTTTTTGAGCTGACTTAGGTTGCGAATCAAGAGGTGGGCTTGCAAATCGGCCTGCCAACCGACTTGCCCACCCGAGATCAGCTCAATCCATTGTGGCGCCGTGAATCCTGTTTGTTGGCATGCGGGCGTGTACGCGTTGACCCATTGCTCGCTCTCGGGGTTCAGTCCGCGGATGTGTTTAACCTCAGAATTTGCTCCAAACTCTGCGGAAAACGAGAGCGTTCCAAGTGTGATTTTTCCCTTGCCTTGCAAACACAAATAGTTTCCTCGACGCGCAATTTGCCCTGAGTACGCCACGCCAGAGGGGAAGCGGATGTGACCCATCCGGTATTGATTGTCGACGACCAGAAGGGTGGCGTGCATGCCCTTTGAATCGCGGTAAATTTCTTGGTAGTTCATTTCGCGATCGTAATGTTGTGGTTTAAGAACCATAAAATCATGACCGCCGTCCCCTGCGTTGAACACCATGTCCAAATGTTTGGCAACTTTATCCACCGAGTAGCCCGTGCCCACCAAGTAGGAGGTCAGGTTTGGGCTGTGGTAGAGCAGATCTCTTTTTTGGGTGATTTGATTGTAGGACATGCCTTGTCCGCCAAAGTAAATCTTGTCGATTTTGGCAAATACCTGCTGGTCCGCTGGGTTGATGAAGTGTTCCCGAATCAAGCCGTGTGGTGCCAAGTACTTGCCTTCCGCGAGTATTACGCCCCATGCATTTTGATCCTGATGATCAATCGTCACGGGTTGATTGGTGAATACCGAGGCATCTTGAACCTGGAACGCTCCCGTCCAAGCCTTGTGATGGTTTTGAGGGGTACGAGCAGCTTGACTGAGGGTGCCGATTGCTCGCCCAGTTGCTGTGATGTAGCCAGAGAAGTGACCATCCGTGCAGGGGTATTGGTGAATAAAACCTTCAAAGCCGGCGGGCGGCCATTCTGATGGGTGGTTCCAAACCCTGGGCACAAAGTTGTAATACCCGTGGCGTTTCTTGCCCAGCAGGTCTGCCATCACTGGCAAGAGCGTCACCGGAATGGGGTCTGAATTCTCCAAGGCGTCAAACACAATCGCTGGCTCTTTTTGCTTCTCCAGATGGAGACAGCCGAAGGGCAACAGCTGGCCTCCTGCCACTTTTCCTTTCCACCGAAATGGCAGTGGGCCCGTTCCGATTACTTCTGCCCAACCGCACAGTGAATGTTCCTTCGAATGCCACGGCAATGAGCTGCTTAGTTGCACCGAGCCATAGGGCGGAATATTCAACACACCGTGCGATTGAACATCACCTTCCACTGGCACGACGTTCCATGGGTTTTGAAATTCAGAGGCTTCGTCGTCGGTGCTGGACGACTTGCGCTCATAGCGCATTTGTAGGCAGGTATTTCCACGTGGGTCTGGGATGTGGACCTTGCAGGCCTGCGGTTGATGATTCTGGATGACGTGTTCAATGCGTAACCCCGGATTGAGCGCCTGGTCTACAACATTGCCCTCTTTCAATGCCAGCAGGGCCTGTGATAAGCCTTCCGATTTCATCAATTGCTGGGCATTGAAAATTCCTTTTGCGCACCAGTGATTCAGTTCTGGACTGCTGCCAGGAAGCAAACTGATGCACAGTGAACGGCCTGCGCAAAGCAGACCTTGCAGACCACCCGGCTCCGAGGCGTAGTTCATGCAGGTGAGTGTCCCTTGAAGGGTGCTGTTGCTTGAACCACCGGGGCTTCCTGTGAAGAGGGTTCCGTCTTTCCAGAGCATGCGGAATAAGAGGGGCGACGTGTTGGCTTGGGTTTGCTGAGAACCGTAGCAATGTTCCGTGATCCAATGTTTGCAGCGCGCTGTGGTGATTGTCGTATTGGATTGAGCATGATTGACATGTATTTTCATGTCCGGAAGTTCGATCTCCAAGCCATTGGGTGTTTGAGAAAGCACCCCGCGTAACAATGGCGGCACCTTAGCGCCCTGAAGTCGCTCCGCAAAGGCAACCAGTTGATGGTGCAGTCTGCTTGTCGGAAGTGGCTCTGGCGAATGGGTCAATGCGACGTGAGCACCGGGCAACATGCTTTTCAAAACAACTGAATTCTCACAAAGTAGCCGAAGAAATTCAAAGCTTGTGCAGTCTGTTGTGCCGTCTGGTACGTCAGATTTCATCTCTGCGTGCTCGCTGATTGTGTTGGCCAATGTTGTCCAGCCCTCATGCGAGATTCTCAGCTGAGCAAGTTTGGGCATGGCGGTGCAGAGCCCGGTCACCCCGTGTTTTTTGATGACCTGGGTGACAGCCTCTATCACTTGCGCTGTCTCAACACCGAATTGATTTCGATCAAGCCAGAAGTGCAATGAATGAATTTCGTCTCCAGCCAGCCAACCCAGTATGTGTGTTGCTCGGGTCGCATGCTCGGGATTGTTGCTTTTCGTCAGCTGCCCTAGGTAGTCACCAAGCACGTTCTGCAGTTCTTGTTCAGGAATTTCTGCGATGTTTGCCCATGCATCAATCATCTCAAAAAAACAGTCTGGAGCAATTAACTCGACGCCCAAGGATTGTTCGATGTTTGCCGCCAACTGTCGCGTGATCCGATTGTTATTGTTCAATAGATCCCGTATCTCCGTCTTGAAGTTGATGCCAATACGACAAGCATTGGTGAGTCGATCCAACACGATGGGCAAGCTTTCCGGCTCCATGATCGCAGCCTCAAGTTGTTCAATCGATTTGAACTGACTCCATGCCAACATCTCCGCCTGCAAGGCTGAGTATTGCTCCGATTTGGCTGCGTTTATGAGGGGTTGCCAAAGAGAGATTCGTTCGTTGTTTTGTAGTCTACCGTTTGGGTATTCATTGAGCAGAACGCGCAGGTACACATTCGCGATTCCTTCTTCTGATGCACAAGAGAAAAGCTTCGCTGCTAGATCTGGTTGCAGCAGGCGAGCCTGTTTGGCTTTACTGAGTCTGTAGCTAAGTCGGCCCAATCCATCATCAATGTCTTCGTTGAACCACAGCAGTTGATTTTTGGTGAGCCAATCCACGAGCTTAGGATGCCAGGAGTCGACGACAAAAGCCTTTCGGCGGGTCCAGTCGAACTGTAGGCCTTTGGAGGCGTGAATGGTGTCATGCGCCAGCGACGGTTTGTTGGTGAAGTTCAGATCCAACGTTGTGGCGTTGGTTTTGGGATATCCCACGTTCAAGATCAAACGCGTCCACGCTCCCTGCATGTGATGCGCTACTTTAAAAAACCAGGTTTTGTGCGTGATCGACTCTGCGGTGCCTGAGGTTGCTCCACTTTTGGCGTTTAAAAACTGCTGGAGTTTCTCGATGATCTGGGTTGTTTGGTCTGGATTGCTCAAGGGCAACTGGAGATCAATGTCCTGAGGCGTGGCATCACTTTTCCAGCGATGAACCATAGAACCCTTTAAGGTGGCTTGAGGTATGTTCAGGTGTTGCAACAAATCAAGCAAAGAGAAACGTGCAGTGCGATCGACATGTTTGCCTGCCACAAGCAGTGGTCGATTCAAGAATGCACCGAAGTTTTTGAAGGACGTTTCTGTGCGATAAGGTGGTAATACTTGATCTGGTGATTGCCCAGCAACAGGGCAAGGCGTTGAAGATGCGGGCATTTAGGTGGGCTCGGTGGGATGGCAAGATGGTGTGTAACAACACACTGGCCCACTGAGTAGTTTTTTGGAATTGGAAGTTCAGGCAGCTTGCGCAGGAATAGCCAGGCAGACGCTGTCGGCGCTTCGTGTACGAAGTTCGTCACACGCCTTGGCGAGCGCCTTGCCAATTAGAATCAAGCAAGGCCCGTCGGTGAGTTGATCCGCCGAAAAACTTGGCAGCATGCCCAGGTTCAGTGGCGTGAATTTTTCTGCAGGCAAAGACACGCTTTCGCACAAAATAACGGGCGTGCTTGGATCCCGCCCTGTGTTCAGAAGAGCGGCTGCCCATGGGCCAGCTTGACGCAAACCCATGTACACGGCCACGGTGTCGTTTTCTGTGCCGGTGAACAACTCGGTACTGGGCACCTCATTTGCACCCACTGAGGGGGTGGTTAAAGAAAGGCTGCGGGCCACGCCACGCAAGGTGAGCGAGGCTTGCAGGCTGCTGGCCGCCGCCAATGCAGCAGTCACCCCGGGCACCACTTCAACGGTGTGACCAGCGGCTTTGAGCGCCGAAATTTCTTCGTCGGCGCGGCCGAACACCATGGGGTCGCCGCCTTTCAGGCGCACAACCAAGCGGTATTTCTCAGCCGCTTCAACAAGCTGTTTGTTGATGAAATGCTGGGCAGTCGATTTTTTGCCGCATCGTTTTCCAACGGCGACAAGTTTTGCATTGGTGTGGGCTTCAGAAAGAAGAGAGGGACTGACCAGCGCGTCGTAAAACACGCAGTCTGCCTGCATCAACAGCCGCAACCCGCGAACGGTGATCAAATCCTCCGCCCCAGGTCCAGCACCAATCAACACAACGCGTCCCATCTCAAAAGTCCCTATGTAAGAACCAAGCAACCAACAACCGGGTGAAGGGTCGTTGCTTAGTTCTTTGCAACGATCATGCCAGCCGCCACAGTCTGGTTGGTGGCGCCGTCGATCAGGATAAAACTGCCCGTTGCACGGCATTCTGCGTACAAATCGGCCACCAGTGCTTGGGCCAGCACCAATTCGATCTGCGCAATGTCATTCATTTGCACCGTTTTGGTGCTTTCACCGTGCATCAGGGTGTGAATGTCCAGCACCTGATTCACAGACTTGATCTTGGCCTGGGTCTGGCGGGTGGTCTGCTTGATCCAGTACTTGCGCGCAGGGTTCAATGGTTCATTGTCCAGCCAGCAAATGTCGGCCGTCAATGCTTTCACAGGGGTGTGGCTGGCGGTGTCTGTGCTGCTCACAATTTGATCGCCACGGGACACATCCACATCGCGGTCCAGCACCAAGGTGACGCACTGGCCCAAGTGGGCCTGCTGCAAATCGTCGTTCAGGAACACGATGCGTGACACCACAGCTTCTTGGCCGGAGGGGTGAACCACCACCGTGTCGCCCACTTTCACGCTGCCGCCTTCCACGCGACCCATGTAGCCGCGGAAGTCTTCGGCTTTGTGACCATCGTGACGGGCCACCAACTGCACCGGGAAGCGGAAGCCCACTTTGTGTGCAGCTTCGGCCCGGTCGGCACGGCTTGGAATATTTTCAAGAATGGGCAGCAGGGGCTGGCCGGTGTACCAAGGTGTTTTTGCACTGCTTGTTACCACGTTGTCTCCCGTGAGTGCGGAAATGGGCAACACATGGGATTCGGTCACACCCACGGTGGCGGCCAATTCACGCACAGCCTTCTCGGTGGCAATGAATTTGGCTTGGTCAAAATCAACCAAATCCATTTTGTTGACGGCAAACAAAATGGCGGGAATACCCAGTTTGCCGGCAATTGCGCTGTGGCGTTTGGTTTGTGCCAGTAGGGTGGCCTTCAGACCGTCTGCGCTTTCTTCAAAGGCAACGCGTGTGATGTCCACCAGCACAATGGCCACGTCGGCTGTGGAAGCACCAGTCACCATGTTGCGGGTGTACTGCTCGTGGCCTGGTGTGTCGGCCACAATAAATTTGCGCGCGGGTGTGGCGAAGTATCGGTAGGCCACATCGATGGTGATGCCTTGCTCCCGTTCGGCCTCCAGGCCGTCGGTCAGCAGGGAAAAGTCGATGGTGTCGCCAGCCGTGCGCTTGTTTTTCGCCTTGGAAATGGCGGCCAACTGGTCGGCAAAAATCCCTTTGCTGTCGAAGAGCAGGCGGCCGATCAGGGTGGATTTTCCGTCGTCCACAGAACCCGCGGTGATGAAGCGCAGCACACCGTGGTCTTGGGTGCTCAGTTTCAGGGCTTCGTTGATTGCATTCATGGTAGTCATCTCAATGTGTGTATCTTCTCAGGCCCAGGGATCAGAAATAACCTTCTTTCTTGCGGCGCTCCATGGAGGCCTCAGAAGTTTGATCGTCCA
>DASUEF010000141.1:0-46145 GCA_036275215.1 Limnobacter sp.
TGAAAAGTGGGAACAGGGTACCTTATCTGGTGCGCAAACTTGCCCATCAAAGGCGTTATCATAAGCTACTTGTACTCGATTAGCCTCAAATGGTACCAAACTCATGACAACAGCAACGGACCTCAAAAGCATTGGCCTGAAGGCAACACTGCCCCGCATGAAAATTCTTGAGCTTTTTCAAAGTGGGCAGCATCGTCACCTCAGTGCCGAGGATGTTTACAAACTGCTTTTGCAGGAAGACCTCGACATTGGTTTGGCCACTGTCTATCGGGTTTTAACGCAATTCGAGCAGGCGGGTTTACTGGCACGCCAGCACTTTGAGACTGGCAAGTCGGTGTTTGAACTCAACGAGGGGGAGCATCACGACCATTTGGTGTGTGTACAGTGCGGCAAAGTGGTCGAGTTTTTTGATGAAGAGATTGAAAAACGCCAGAAGGCAATTGCTCAGGCCCGTGGGTTTGAATTGCACGACCATGCTTTGTCTTTGTACGGTACTTGCACCAAAAAAGATTGCGAAAACCGCAAAACCAAAGGCAACAACTGAACAAAAAACTTGCTTAGGCTCGCAGTGTATGTGGCTGTCCACCCGCTGATTCGATCATTTCGCGTGCAGCAGTGCGGGTGGCCTCTGAAATCACCTGGCCGCCCAGCATTCGCGCGATTTCTTCTACCCGTTGCTGACCATCCAGCCCAAGGATCTTTGAGCGCGTATTGCCACCTGCAATGGATTTGCTCACCTGGAAATGCTGATGCGCCTGCGCAGCCACCTGGGGCAGGTGGGTGACGCAGAGCACCTGTTTGCTGTGGGCCAAGGTGCGTAAATATTGCCCAACCACTTCCGCCACTGCACCGCCAATGCCACTGTCCACTTCGTCAAATATCAATGTGGGCACAGGTGTACTTTTGACAGTATTCACGGTGATGGCCAAGCTGATGCGCGCCAATTCGCCTCCAGAGGCCACTTTCTGTATGGCCTGGGGTGTCACACCGGGGTGGCCTGCCACGCGGAATTCGATGGAGTCGCTGCCTTGTGCACTGGCCGGCGCTTCTTCCATCACAATCGAAAACACGCCACCTTGCATACTGAGGTGTTGCATGGTGTCGGTCACCAATCGGGCCAGCTTGGCAGACGATTGTTTGCGGCTGTCTCGCAGCGCTGTGGCCGCTTGGTCATAGGCTTGCCTGGCTTTGCTAACATTCGCCTGCAGTTTGTCTAAGTCAAAGCCATCTTCAAGTCCCTGTAACTCTGAAGTGACTGCCTCAAGCTCAGTGTGCAATTCTTCGGGGGCAATGCGTAGTTTGCGTGCAGTGTCGTGCCATAGGGTCATCCGTTGCTCCACCTGGGCAAGGCTGTCAGGGTCCAGGTCGGCGTGTTTTAGGTAATTGGCCAGGTCGTAGCTGGCCTCGCGCACCAAGATCTCACCTTCAGAGAGGGTGTTCCGTATGCTTTCCAAGGCGGGGTCACGTGTAGCGAGGTGCCCCAGTTTGTCGATGATGTGGGTCAATTGATCCAGCAAGGCCTGTTCGTTGTTGACCAGCGCATCACTGGCGTGCTGAGTGCCCTCGATCAATTCCGCGCTGTGGCTCAGGCGGTCAAACTCGCTGCTCAGACTTTCCCATTCCTTGGGTTTGGGGTTGACCTTCTGCAAAAGATCCTGCTTCCACTGCAGGTTCTCGAGCCGCGCAGCGCGATCGGCTTGCCCGGTTTGTGCCTGTGCAAGTAGTTTTTCGGCATGGCGAAGCACGCTGTGAGTTTGTGCGGTTTGCTCCAGCAGCGACGTGTGTTGGGCAAAATCATCCAGCAGACGCAGTTGCTCACCTGGCTTGGCCAAGGTTTGAAATGCGTGTTGACCATGAATGTCAATGAGGGTTTCGGACAGAGCCTTGAGCGTGCTAGCGGGCACCGGCGTACCGTTCACATAGGCTTTGGAACGCCCATTGGACTCTATGGCCCGACGCAGGTGCAATTCGCCATCGCTGCTGTCGATGGACTGCTCATCTAAAATGGCTTTGGCTGCTGGGTTAAGGTTGAACACAGCAGTGATGTTGGCCCGCTCGCAGCCTTCTCGCACTTGCCCTGCATCGGCACGGCCACCAAGGCACAAGGATAGTGCGTCGATTAAGATGGATTTGCCAGCGCCAGTTTCGCCAGACAGCACAGACATGCCGGGTTCAAAGTGCAATTCCACTTTGTCGACAATCACAAAATCCTGAATGGTCAAACTACTTAGCATGGCCGCTGTCTCTAAGTCCTCGCGTGCGGTGCGCCACATCGGTGAGGCTGGCGCTCCAATGTAATTTTTGCCTCAACATGGCAAAGTAATCATAGCGTGCCGGGTGCATGAGTTGAATTGGATTGGGTGACACTTTTATTCTAATTTGGTCACCCGCTTTGGCTCTGTTGTTGAGTTGCATGTCGAAATGCACCCCGGTTTGTTTGCCGCCCGTGACCGTGATGTTGATGGTGCAGGTGTCGGGCAGTGCAATGGGGCGATTGGTGAGCGCATGGGGGGCCACCGGTACGATCACAATGCCAGCAAGGCTGGGGTGGAGGATGGGGCCATCCGCTGAAAGTGCATACGCCGTTGAGCCAGTTGGCGTGGACACAATGAGCCCATCGGCACGCAAATCGTACATGAATGTACCATCTACCTCCACGCGCAGTTCGATCATGCCACCCACAATGCCTCGACTAATCACAATGTCGTTCAATGCAATGTGTTCCCCGATCGGTTTGCCGCCACGCAGCACCTCGCCCACCAGGTAATGGCGTTTTTCTAGCACGTGATCGCCGCGGATGGTGTCGATCAAGGTGGGGTTGATGTCATCCAGTCGAATGTCGGTGAGGAATCCCAAACGCCCCTGGTTGATCCCAATCAGGGGAATTTGTGTGTCAGCCAGCTCCCTGGCGATGCCCAAAAATGTACCGTCTCCGCCAATGATAACAGCCACTTTGGCGCGGCGTTTGATGGTTGGCATGTCGGCAAACTCGAAGGGCTCGGCAACCGGCGGCGTGGCTCCTTTGCGGGCTCGGGCCAACACCGTGTCGGCAACCAGCACTTTAAAGCCGTGGGACAACAGCAGATCAACAACACCACGCCAGATGGCTTGCTTGTGGGAGGCGCCATGTTTGGCAAACACGGCTATGCACATCCCTGGTTGTTTTGGCATGCTGAAGATCCTGTTTTTGTCGTAAAGTGGGGTTATAGCCCCTAATCGTATCGCAACCCGCATTTGAAGTGACAACGATGATCGACGAACGCGCCCGTTCCATCCTCAAAACACTGGTAGAACGTTACATTGCCGACGGCAGCCCAGTGGGTTCTCGTGCTTTGTCCAAGTGGTCCAGTCTCGATCTGAGCCCGGCCACCATTCGTAACGTGATGGCCGACCTCGAGGAAATGCGTTTGGTGGTGTCGCCTCACACGTCGGCAGGCCGTGTGCCCACACCTCAGGGTTACCGCATGTTTGTAGACTCGCTGCTCACGGTCAAACCCTTGGCCAGCGATGTGCAGGCGGTGCTCAATGGTGGGATTCAACGGGATGATCCCAATCGGGTGCTCAATCGCGCGGTTAATCTGTTGTCCAGCCTGTCGTCCTTCGCGGGGGTGATTACTGCACCCAAGCGTGCTGCCCTGTTTCGTCAGGTTGAATTTTTGGGCCTCTCCGACCGCAAGGTGTTGTTGATTATCGTGACGCCCGATGGGGATGTACAAAACCGCATCCTGATTGTAGACAAACCGTATACCCAGTCTGAACTGACTCAGGCTGCCAATTTTTTTAATCACCATTTCTCGGGTTTAAGTTTTCAGGAGGCCAAGCAGCGTCTGGCCCAGGAGCTGCACCAGATTAGCCAAGACATCAGCAAACTGATGCAGGCTGCGGTGAATGCTGGTACCGAATCTCAGGAGAGCCAGGCCGATGGGGTGTTGTTGTCGGGCGAGCGCAAGTTGCTCGATGTGAGTGATTTGTCCACAGACATGGAGCGATTGAAAAAAATGTTCGGTGTGTTTGAGCAACGCACCGCATTGTTGCGCTTGCTGGAGAGTTCTCATCGCGCAGAAGGTGTGCAGATTTTTATTGGAGGTGACTCCAGTTTGGTGCCCATGGAAGAAATGAGTGTGATATCTGCGCCTTACCAGGTAAACGGCGAGGTGGTGGGCACCCTCGGTGTGATTGGCCCAACTCGCATGGCCTACGAGCGACTGATTCCGATTGTGGACATCACGGCCAAATTGGTGTCTTCTGCGCTCTCCGACCCCGAGTAATCCCTGTCGAAGGGTGCCATGGCTTGCACCCATGCCGCGTCACCTCGCTCGGAGTCTGGTTATACTTTGTCGTCCTTGTTTTTCAGGTTGTACCCATGCGCACAGAAGCCCCGTTTCGCCATGGCACCCCGCAAAAAACTGCGGTGTTGCTGGTCAATCTTGGCACGCCAGACCAAGCCGACACGCCCTCGCTTCGGCGTTACCTCAAGCAGTTCTTGTCAGACCCACGTGTTGTGGAGATCCCCAAGCTCATTTGGTGGGTCATCTTGAATTGCATAATTTTGCAGATCCGTCCGCGGAAGTCTGCCGCCAAATACGCCACGGTGTGGACCCCCGATGGGTCACCATTGCTGGCCATCGGCAAACGCCAGGTGTTGCGCCTGAGCGAGGAATTCAAGGCTCGCCGCTGGGATGTGCGTGTGGACTTGGCCATGCGATATGGCAATCCATCGGTTGCTCAGCGGATGGATGCGCTGCGGGCGGCGGGTTACGACCGTGTGCTGGTGTTTCCTCTCTACCCACAATACGCAGCAGCCACCACTGCCTCGGTGTTTGATGCAGTATTTGATTGGGCCCGCCCCGTGCGCAATTTGCCGGAGCTTCGCTTGGTGAAACACTATCATGATCACCCAGCCTACATTCACGCGCTGGCAGAGAGTGTACGCAAACACTGGCTGGCCAAGGGCAAGCCCAATTTTGGGCAGGGCGATGTGTTGCTCATGAGTTTCCATGGCGTGCCCGAAATGACGCTGATGAAGGGCGACCCGTATCACTGTGAGTGCCAGAAAACTGCCCGCTTGGTGGCGGAGGAGCTTGGTCTTCAGAAGGGGCAATACCGCGTGACCTTCCAAAGCCGCTTCGGCAAAGCGAAGTGGCTGGAACCATACACCGATCAAACCCTCAAGGCTTTGGGGCAGGCGGGTACAAAGCGGATCGATGTGATGTGCCCTGGCTTCCTGGCCGATTGCCTTGAAACCCTCGAGGAAATTAATCAGGAGGGCCGCGAGGATTTCCAACATGCGGGGGGTGGGGAGTTCCACTACATCGAATGTTTGAACGACAGCGATCTGTCCGCCGCCATGCTCACCGAGATCACGGGTCAGCACCTCCAGGGTTGGCCCGTGGACATGGGCTATGAAGAAAGCATGGCCAATGAGCTGGCTGAGAGCCGGAAACTGGCCCTGGCCATGGGGGCCAAAGAGGGCTAATTGACTGCCATTTGGCAGAGTTGCAGCAAATGTTGCAAATTGCCCTTGAAATGGGGTGAAGTGCCCCCACATCCCCGGCATTGTGTCGGGGATTTTTTATTGTCGGAGGAAAAAACATGTCGGAACCCACTGGAAAGCCCAATCCGGACGAAGTGAATTCGCCGGAGCAGCAGGCGCCAGACATGCCACAGGCGCAGGCTGCTTACGAGGCCAACGCCCAACAGGTTGGGCAATCGGGTGAGCAGCAGGTAGACCCAGTGCAGGAATTGCAGAATCAGTTGAATGCTGCGCGTGACGAAGTGGCGAAAGCCAAGGAGGTATACCTACGCCTTGCTGCCGACATGGAAAACCTGCGCAGACGCACACAAGAAGATGTGGCCAAAGCCCACAAATACGCCATTGAAGGATTTGCTGAGGCCTTGCTTCCCGTGCGCGATAGCCTTGAGATGGCCTTGGCTCTTGAAAATCAGACTCTGGAAACCTTAAAAGAGGGCGTGTCTGCCACATTGCGCCAGCTTGAAGCTGCCTTTGAACGGGGCAAGGTGGTGGTGCTCAACCCTGTCGGTGAGAAATTCGATCCCAAGTCGCATCAAGCGGTGGCCATGGTACCTGGCAATTCCGTAGAACCTGCTGTACAAGCCAACCACGTGGTGGCGGTGCTGCAAAAAGGTTATCTGCTCAATGAGCGGGTGTTGCGCCCCGCGCTTGTGTCGGTTGCCCAATAAACAATTGAAAAACCACTTGAACTGCATGGGATTAACCCCATATCAGGCATAACAGAATTAAGACATCACGGAGAAACACATGGGAAAGATCATCGGCATAGACTTGGGCACCACCAACTCCTGCGTTGCGGTGTTTGAAGGCGGCGGCTACAAGGTTATTGAGAACTCGGAAGGTGCTCGCACCACCCCCTCCATCATTGCGTACATGGAAGACGGCGAAATTTTGGTGGGCGCACCTGCCAAGCGCCAGGCAGTGACCAACCCCAAAAACACCCTCTATGCCGTGAAGCGCCTGATTGGTCGCAAATACGAAGATGCGGAGGTTCAGAAAGACATCGATCTGATGCCCTATGAAATCCTGAAAGCTGACAACGGTGACGCCTGGGTGAAAGTGCGCGACCAAAAGCTGGCGCCCCCGCAAGTGTCTGCTGAAGTGCTACGCAAAATGAAGAAAACCGCCGAGGACTACCTGGGCGAAGAAGTGACCGAGGCCGTGATCACCGTGCCTGCTTACTTCAATGACAGTCAGCGCCAAGCCACCAAAGACGCTGGCCGTATTGCCGGGCTGGACGTAAAACGCATCATCAACGAGCCTACCGCAGCAGCGTTGGCCTTTGGCATGGACAAGGCCGAAAAAGGCGACCGCAAAATTGCCGTATACGACTTGGGCGGTGGCACCTTTGACGTGTCTATCATTGAAATTGCGGACATCGACGGCGAGAAGCAGTTTGAAGTGCTTTCAACCAACGGCGACACATTCCTGGGTGGTGAAGACTTCGACCAGCGCATCATCGATCACATCATCGATGAGTTCAAAAAAAACAACGGCGTGGATTTATCCAAAGACCCCATCGCATTGCAGCGCATCAAGGCTGCGGCAGAGCGCGCGAAGATCGAGTTGTCTTCTTCGCAGCAAACCGAGATCAACGAGCCTTACATTGCAATGGCCAATGGCGCGCCTGTGCACCTCACCACCAAGTTGAGCCGTGCCAAGCTGGAAGGTTTGGTGGAAGACCTCATTTCCCGCACCATTGAGCCCTGCAAGACCGCACTGAAAGACGCCGGATTGTCTGCCTCCCAAATTGACGATGTGATTTTGGTGGGTGGCATGACCCGCATGCCCAAGGTGCAGGAGGCGGTTAAAAACTTCTTTGGCAAAGAACCCCGCAAAGACGTGAACCCGGACGAAGCGGTGGCCGCTGGTGCTGCCATTCAGGGGTCGGTGTTGAGTGGCGACCGCAAAGACGTGTTGTTGCTGGACGTGACGCCACTGTCTTTGGGCATTGAAACCATGGGTGGCGTGATGACCACCATGATTTCCAAAAACACGACCATTCCCACCAAGTTCAGCCAGGTGTTTTCCACCGCTGACGACAATCAGCCAGCGGTGACCATCAAGGTGTTCCAGGGCGAACGCAAGATGGCCAATGACAACAAGAGCCTGGGTGAGTTCAATTTGGAAGGTATTCCACCTGCACCTCGCGGTGTGCCCCAAATTGAAGTGACTTTCGACATTGATGCCAACGGCATTTTGCATGTGTCTGCCAAAGACAAAGGCACCGGCAAAGAGAACAAGATTGTCATCAAGGCCAATTCGGGCTTGAGTGAGGATGAAATCCAGAAGATGGTGAAAGACGCTGAGGCCAATGCGGCCGAAGATGCCAAACGCCGTGAATTGGCTGAAGCCAAGAACCAAGCGGATGCTCTGGTGCACAGCACTCGCAAGAGCCTCGGGGAATATGGCGACAAACTGGATGCGGGTGAAAAGGAAAAGATTGAAGCCGCATGCAAGGCTTTGGAAGAGGCCGCAAAAGGCGACAACAAAGACGCCATTGATGCCAAGACCAAGGAGCTGGCTGAGGCTGCGCAGAAGCTGGGCGAAAAAATGTACGCTGACATGCAGGCTCAACAAGCAGCCGCGGGTGCAGCAGAAGGCGCTGCACCGGGTGGTGGCGCTGAGCAAGCCAGCAACAGCAAGGCCGATGCGGACGACGTGGTAGACGCCGATTTCAAGGAAGTCAAAGACAAGTGATCGGTTGTTAAGGCAAGCGTGCATGCGCTGCCTGTGAGAACGCATTCACAGGCACGCATGCCCACCAGCAAGGGCGTTGAGGCACATTCGTGGCTTTCGCCCTTTTTGCATAGAGAAGAACATGGCAAAACGGGATTTTTACGAGATTTTGGGTGTACAAAAAAACGCCACCGACGATGAGCTGAAAAAGGCTTATCGCAAGATGGCGATGAAGTATCACCCGGATCGAAACCCTGGCAATGCAGATGCAGAGGCCAAATTCAAAGAGGCTAAGGAAGCCTACGAAATGCTGACCGATCCACAAAAGCGGGCGGCATACGACCGCTACGGTCACGCTGGTGTAGATCCCAACATGGGTGCTGGTGCACGCGGCGGCGCAGGTGGATTTGCCGATTTTTCAGATGCATTTGGTGATATTTTTGGCGATATTTTCGGTGGTCGTGCAGGCGGCGGTGGTCGTCAGTCCAATGTGTACCGCGGTGCTGACCTGAAGTACAACATGGAGATTACGCTGGAGCAGGCGGCCAAGGGGTTTGATACCCAAATCCGTGTGCCTGTTTGGGACAACTGCGGCACCTGTGCAGGCAGTGGTGCAAAACCAGGCACCAAGCCTGAAACCTGTTCCACCTGCGGTGGTTCTGGCGCGGTTCGCATGACCCAAGGCTTTTTTAGCGTGCAGCAAACCTGCCCCAAGTGCCATGGCACTGGCAAAATGATTGCGCACCCGTGCCATGACTGCGAAGGTTTGGGCCGCAAGAAAACCAACAAGACCCTTGAGGTGAAAGTGCCAGCGGGCATTGACGATGGCATGCGGATCCGCTTGAGTGGTAAGGGTGAACCGGGTGTGAACGGTGGCCCAGCTGGTGACCTGTATGTGGAAGTGCACATCAAGGAGCACGCTGTGTTCCAGCGTGATGGTGATGATTTGCACTGTGAGATGCCTGTGTCGTTTGCCACAGCGGCCTTGGGTGGCACCATCGAGGTGCCCACACTGGGTGGCAAGGCTTCTTTTGAGATTCCCGAGGGCACGCAAACTGGCAAAACATTCCGGCTGCGTGGCAAAGGCATCAAGGGAGTGCGCTCGTCTTACCCAGGCGACTTGTTCTGCCACATTGTGGTTGAGACGCCAGTGCGCTTGTCGGATCGACAAAAAGAGTTGCTCAAAGAGTTTGAAGCCTCTTGCACTGCCGACGGTGACAAACACTCCCCACGTGCAAAAAGCTGGATGGACAAGGTGAAGGATTTTTTTGGTTGATGAGGGCGAAGCGAGCCTGATGTTGCCCAGCCAAAGGGTTGGGCAACACTGTGTAGATGTGCTGAGCCTCTATCGCTAGTTGGCGATTTGTGCGGTGGAAGAGTCGCTGGCCTCGTAGCCTAGGCGAACATAAATCGGTGCGTAGGGTTCGGCCTGTGTGACTTTCACCAACCCTTCCCGAGTCAGCTCCAGCATGGCGATGAAGTTCACAACCACCACCGGAACACCACGCTCTACCTCAAACATGTCAAAAAACTCCACAAATTTGTGAGTTTGAAGTTTGCGCAAAATCATGGTCATGTGCTCGCGCACAGACAACTCCTCACGTGCAATGGTGTGCGCTTTCACGAGGGAGGCTCGCCGTAGGATTTGCGCCCACGCTTCTTGAAGTTCTTGGGGAGACACATCGGGGAAGCGCTCCACGGAGGCTGGGTCGTGGTACGCGTGGGCGATCCAGAAGTCCCGGCCCAGCAAGGGGATTTTGTCCAGCTCTTGCGCAGCCAGTTTGATTTGCTCGTATTCAATCAAGCGTCGCGCCAGTTCGGCGCGTGGATCTTCGGCTTCTTGATCACCCTCTTTCGGGATCACCGGCAGCAGCATGCGTGATTTGATTTCAATCAGCATGGCAGCCATCAACAAATACTCGGCCGCTAGCTCTAGGTTGCGAGTGCGAATTTCATCCACATAGCTCAGGTACTGCCGTGTGAGCTCGGCCATGGGAATGTCGAGAATGTTGAAGTTTTGCTTGCGAATCAGGTAGAGCAACAGGTCCAACGGACCCTCGAAAGCCTCTAGAAAAACTTCCAGCGCATCGGGCGGAATGTAGAGGTCTTTGGGCACATTGAACAGCGGCTCGCCGTACAGGCGCGCCAAAGCCAAACCATCCACCACATTGGGCGTGCTGTCGGGTTGATCGCTCCGTTGAACGTCGGTGAGGCTGGTGCTCAAGTGATTTGCCTAGGCGCAGTCGCTTACTGTTGACCGTCGCCACTTTGGTACACGTAAGGCTTTTGTGCCACCTTGGCCTGCTTGAAGCCCTCTTGCAATTGGCGATCCAGTTGTTTGTCCCACAACAAGGCGCGTCCCTTTTGCTGTTCCGCTTCCAGGTGAGGGCGCTCTTGTTTGAGCTGGCTTAAAAACTGAGTTGCTTCAGATTCGTAGTGGGCCATGGCAAATGTGCAATTTAAATTGAATAACCGTTATTTTATCAGTGTTTGGGAAGGCAACCGTTAGCTGATTTTCATGCCCGGCGACAGTTTACCCAGGGCGGTGAGTGTGCTCAGCGCCGTGTCATCCTCGCTGGCGGCGCACAACACCATGCCTTCGGAAATTCCAAACTTCATTTTGCGTGGTGCCAGGTTGGCCACCACGACCACATATTGCCCGGTGAGTTGCTCTGGCTGGTAGTGGGCTGCAATGCCCGAAAAAATATTCCGGGGCTTGTCTTCACCCAGATCCACAGTGAGTTGAAGCAGCTTGGTGGAGCCCTCAACGGCCTTGCATGCTTTGACCAGGCCGAGGCGCAAATCAATCTTGGCAAAGTCATCCATGCTGATGAACTGGTCTGCCGCATTGTTTGCCAGGGCACCCTCCGCGTCTTTTGACGATTTTTTCACATCTGCCTTGACAGGCGCTGCTGCACTGGGGGCCAGCGATTGTTTGTTGGCTTCAATCAAGGCGTCAATCTGCTTTTGGTCCACACGCTGCATCAGGTGCTTGAAAGCCTGCACGGGTGTTGCGCTACTCAAGGGTGTGTTCACATCGGCCCAGGTCATTGGGCCAACGCCCAGAATGCCCTCAGCATGGCCTGCCAATACAGGCAGCACGGGTTTGAGGTACAGCGTCAGCAGGCGGAATGCCTCTAGGCAAATGGAGCACGCGGTTTGCAATTCATTTTGCTTGTCTGGGTTTTTGGCCAGCTCCCATGGCTTTTCCTGATCCACAAAGGCATTTACTTTGTCAGCACATGCCATGACTTCGCGGATGGCTTTGCCGTATTCGCGTTCGTCGTAGTGGGTGGCAATCGCCGATGCTTGCGCACGAATGTCCGCGAGAAGCGGGTGCTGCATGGCGGTGTTCAATACACGACCTTCGAAGTTTTTCACCAAAAAGCCCGCGCTGCGGCTGGCAATGTTGATGTATTTGCCCACCAAATCGCTGTTCACGCGGGCGGTGAAATCGGCAAAGCTCAAATCCAGGTCTTCCATGGTGGAATTGAGCTTGGCCGCAAAGTAGTAGCGCAGCCATTCAGGGTTCAGGCCTTGGTTGATGTAGCTTTCGGCGGTGATGAAGGTGCCGCGGCTTTTGCTCATTTTGGCGCCATCGACCGTCAAAAAGCCGTGGGCATTGACCTTGGTGGGTGTGCGCAAACCTGCAAACTGAAGCATAGCTGGCCAGAATAAGGCGTGGAAGTAAAGAATGTCTTTGCCGATGAAGTGAATCAACTCGGTGTTGGTGTCGGCTTTCAGGAATTCCTGATGGTCTACGCCAATGCGTTCGCACAGGTTCTGGAAGCTGGCGAAGTAACCCACTGGGGCATCCAGCCACACATAAAAGTATTTGCCTGGCGCATCGGGAATCTCAAACCCAAAGTAAGGCGCATCGCGGGAAATGTCCCAATCGGCCAGTTTGCCACTGCCTTCTTCGCCTAGCCATTCTTGCATTTTGCGACTGGCCTCCACTTGCAGACGGCCCTCGCTTTGGGTCCATTGGCGAAGGAAATTTTCGCAGCGCGGGTCAGAAAGCTTGAAGAAATAATGGTCGGAGCTTTTGCGCACGGGCGCTGCACCCGACACGGTGGAGTAGGCGTTTTTCAGCTCCGTGGGTTGGTAGGTGGCGCCGCACACTTCGCATGAATCGCCGTATTGGTCTTTTGCACCGCACTTGGGGCATTCACCCTTGATGAATCGGTCTGGCAAAAACATTTCTTTGACCGGGTCGTAAAACTGTTCAACCGAGCGGGTTTGAATAAGCCCTGCATCGCGCAATCGTGTGTAGATGGTTTCGCAATGGGCCTTGTTCTCGGGCGCGTTGGTGGAATAGTAGTTGTCAAAGCCCACATGGAAGCTCGCAAAGTCGCGCTGGTGCTCGGTGCTGACTCGGGCAATCAGTGCTTCAGGGCTGATGCCCTCTGCTTGTGCACGCAGCATCACGGGTGTGCCATGGGTGTCGTCGGCGCACACGTAATACACCTCGTTGCTCTGCATTTTCTGGAAACGAACCCAGATGTCGGTTTGGATGTATTCCACCAGGTGGCCCAGGTGGATGGCGCCATTGGCGTAGGGCAGGGCAGAGGTAACAAGAATTCGGCGTGTCACGGTGTTGCTCATGGGGGTGATTTGACGTGAAGGCCATATTGTACGCCGTATTGCGGGCTCCTCTGAGCCCTGTGCCAGCAGATCGATCCTCCTGAGGTGTAATCCCTTGGCCTTTCAGATCAGAAATTTCCTACAAGCCCTGCAGGATTGGACTACATCCCGAAGTTGCATTGCAGCATAAGCTTAACTGGCTGATTTGATTAACCATTTTAGGAGAATAAGCAATGTTTAAAAAATTGGTACTGGTGACTGCTGTGTGTGCACTGCCAGCCATTGCGCAGGCCAACGACACCATCACTTTCACAGGCAAAGTCCTCAACCAAACCTGCAAGGTGGATGTGGTTGGGCATTCTGCCAATCCGGTCATTACCATGCCCACTGTGTCAGCGAAAGAGATCAATGACGCAGGCAATGCTGGCAAAACAGTTTTTGGCCTGCTTGTGAAGGAATGCGGTGTTCCCGAGGGCTCCAAGTTGCCCATTCATGTTTTATTTAAGGCGGGTGAAGTGACGGCCGCCGGTAACATCGCAAACTCCACAGGCACTGCAAAAAATGTGGAGTTGGAGTTGATCGATACAAGTGCGAGCAACAAACACGTCGATTTGAGTCTCGGCGAAAGTCTTCCTTTTGGCGAGGCCAATTCAACCACATCGTCGATCCAGCGTAACTATGTTGTGCAATACATCTCGCCAAACAAGAACGCCACACCTGGTACGGTGGGTGGAGCCTTGCAATATTCGCTGGTTTACCCATGAGCCACATCTGAATGTCCTAAACAGATCTTGAGGTGAGCCAATGAAACCAAAAGCCAATCCAGTGCACGCTCTGCACCCTTGGTTTGCGCGTTTGTTGAAAGCTGCCTTGTGCGTGGCGTCGGCTGCGGGCTTTGTTGTTGTCCCGTCGCTGGCCCACGCCAGTGTGGTGGTTCAGGGCACCCGGGTCGTTTACAACGGCGGGGCGTCTCAAACAGAGGTGCAGATCAGCAATCGGGATGACTTTCCCAACATGGTCCAAGTTTGGGTGGATGCGGGCGATCCCCAATCCAGTCCCGAGGACCACGATGATCGATTTTTTCTTACCCCGCCGCTTTTTCGTCTGCAGCCCCACAGCGGGCAAGCCTTGCGGATCAAGTACCTGGAACATGATTTGCCTCAGGACAGGGAGACCCTCTTTTATTTGAATGTGCTGCAGGTTCCACCCGTGAGCGCAGAACAAATGGAAAGCAATAAGGTGCTGCTGATGATTAGAAGCCGATTGAAATTGTTTTACCGACCAGAATCCATTCATGCCGATCCCTCCACGGCTGGCGATGCACTGGCGTTTGAAGTTGAACAGCGCGATGAGGGCATGGTCTTGCTTGCCAAAAACCCATCCCCGTTTTTTGTTACTTTAACGGGAGTCACGTTGAGTTCAAAAGCAGGTGGTTATTCGGTGGAATCCCGCATGATTGCGCCATTTGCGCAGCAAGTGTGGTTGTTGGACGACCCCTCGGTTTTAGAGAAGCCAGAGCTTGTTGTTGAGTATCAGTGGCTGGATGACACTGGGGGTGGTCGTCAGCAGAAGGCTGCAGTGCAGAGGTAACAGCATGCGCTTCGCAACCGCATTTTCTCTCACACCCGTGGTGTGTGCCATTACAGCCTATGTGGGCGTGGCTGCACCAGCGCTTGCGCAGACTTATCAGTTCGACGGTGATTTGCTCATGGGGTCGTCGGTGGATGTGTCCAAGCTGAATGCTGGGGATTGGTTTCCAGCGGGGAAGTATCGGGTGGATGTGTACATCAACCAAACTTTTGTGGGACGGGAGGATCTGCAGTTTGAGTCTAGCGAGTCGGGGCCACCCAGCCCCTGTCTTTCTCTGGCCATGCTGGAACAGGCAGGTGTGGTGCTTGAAGATTTCTCGGAGGGAGAGCTGGCGCGATGCACGCCCATCTCCCAATGGCTGGATGGTGCCTTTCATGAGTTCAATATGAACAAGCTGCGTTTGGATGTGTCGGTGCCCCAGGCATTCATGCGTCACACACCCAAAGCCTATGTGCCACCATCGCGGTGGGACGCGGGCGAGGCCATGGCGTTTTCCAGTTACAACGCAAGCGTCCAGGAAAATCGCAACAGTCGCATCGGCCCAACCCGCTATGGATTCGTGGGCATGAACAGCGGGGTGAATATTGGATTATGGCGATTCAGACACCAGTCTTCTTTGAGTTTCACTGATCGCAATGGCGTGAGCACACATCACTGGAACCCTTTGCAAACATACATTCAACGCTCCTTGCCTGCGTCGCAAAGTGAACTGACTTTGGGTGAAGCATTTTTGCCGGGCAACTTGTTTGGTAGTGTGGGTTATCGCGGCATTAATCTGCAGACCGATGAACGCATGCTGCCAGATTACTTGCGATTTTACGCGCCGCAGGTTAGAGGCGCGGCCACCTCCAATGCGCGTGTGATTGTGCGCCAAAAGCAGCAGATTATTTACCAAACCACGGTGCCACCCGGGCCCTTTGTAATTGACGATTTGGCAGCCACCAGTTATCAAGGGGATCTAGATGTTGAAGTGATCGAGGCCAATGGCCAGAGTCGCCGGTTCACGGTGCCTTACTCTGCTGTACCGGAGTCCATCCGCCCGGGAATGGGTCGCTACAGCGTCACGGTTGGCCAGTTGCGTGATGGCGGTGACACCGCGACAGATGACTTGTTTGGTGAGTTGACCTATCAACTGGGCTTGAACAATGGGATGACCGTGAACATGGGTGGCCGTGTCGCCAAGAATTACCTTGCCGTTTTGGGGGGTGGGGTTTTCGTAAATTCTTGGGGTGCCTTTGGTGCCAATTTGACGCAGTCCATGCATGCCATGCACGCTGAGCAGGGCCATTCCTCGGATGGCTGGCGCTTCGAGATGAACTACAGCAAACACGTGGATGTGACAAACACTACCTTTGCTTTGGCGGGGTATCGCTATTCGACTGAGGGGTTTATGGACCTGACGCAGGCCTTGGCGCGTCGTCCTCAAATCTCGGGAGATGCTTTTGACTTGGATGACCGTGTGTTTCAGCACCAGCGCAATCAAGTGGTGCTTAGCCTTGCTCAACCACTGGGGCGCTATGGGCAAATCACCCTGAGTGGATCAAGCAGCGATTACTATGGCTCCTCGAGCCGTGACAGCCAGCTGCAATTGGGATATGCCAATACATTTGGCCAAATGGGGGTTGGTGTTTCTTATACCCACGCCCGCACCCAGAATGGGCTTCCAGATAACTTGACGATGTTCTCTTTGAGTATGCCGCTCGAGCACATGCCGACCTCACCGCATCTCACGTCTTCTGTTTCGTTTCAGGGCGATCGTGGGGCTTTGCTGCAGAGTTCGCTGGGTGGCACTTGGGGAGATGATAACCGCAACAGCTATGGGTTGGATGTTGGGCACGACACGCAACAAGGAAGCACTTATGCCGGCGTAGGTGCGCAGACCCGCCTTCCTGTGGGCGCACTGTCTGGCTCGTTCTCCCAAGGTCAAGGGTATTACCAAATGGGCATGACCATGCGTGGCTCTGTGGTGGTGCACAGCGAGGGTCTCACCTTGGGCCCTTACCTTGGAGAAACCTTTGCACTGGTCGAAGCCAAAGGTGCAGAGGGTGCAACAATTTCCAATGGCCAGGGCTCGCGCATCAATCGCGATGGATACGCCGTGGTGCCCAATTTGAGCCCCTTCCGCTATAACGACGTCTCAATCAACGCGGCTGATATGGACCAGCGAACCGACCTGTTGGTGAGCAAGCAGGAGGTGGCACCTTACGCGGGGGCCGCAGTCAAGTTGCATTTTGAAACTTTGACGGGTTACGGCATTCTGGTTCGTGCCATTGGCGAGAAGGGAGGGGTACTGCCTTTGGGTGCTGCCGTGAAAGACGAGCAGGGGCGCGTGGTGGGTACGGTTGGCCAGGCTTCAAGAATATTTGCCCGTGTGGAAAACCCACAGGGGTATTTGAGCATCGACTTGGATGAGCGCGATGAGCGCCTTTGCTTGTTGCCATATTCCTTAAGCGATGAGCAAAAAGGGCTGCCACTGGTGCGGCTGGAGTTGCAATGTTTGACCAAAGGGAGCGAGCTATGAGTGTAAAGAAGCTGTGCGTGGCCCTGCTTGTATTTTTCGTAACAAGTGCACAGGCCACTTGCTACCGCGTGGATGGCATTTACACCGGCAATGGCACGCCACCGAATGACAAAATTTTGCCCACCGATGGTGTGGCCGGTTTGTGGACTGGCGCATGCGCAACATGTGGAGGGGACTTGGGCTTGCCCAGCGTGATCAACGTCACGGATACATCCTTCCAACCTGCTGGCTCTGTGATCGAGTCATCCATTGCACCCTTCGTTCAGTACGGCAGAAAATCGTCTGGTGGCTCACAGGGATACAATCCGGAGCAGGTGTTTTTTCGCTGCCAGCCCAACGATGCGGTGTATGAAATGTACGCAAATAATGGGCTCCAAAATTACGGTGGTGCCGTGAATCCTTACGCAGGTTTTGTTGGATCCGTTGCAGATGGTGCGTTCAAAACAGACGTGCCGGATGTTTTGATGCGCATCACACACCAGGAAACCGGACGCGTTTTTGATGATGTTTGGCAAGAACGCCGGCTCAACAATCTTGACAAGGACAGCCGTGGTTATGTGCTGGTGAAGGCCAAAAATTTGGCCACCATCCGGGTTGAGCTGATTCGTGCTGCTGACACCGGCCGCAATCGGTTTGGCGTGCCCAATGTGGGAGTCAAAAACACCATCAGCGCCATGATTGCAATCAAAGGGCCTGGGATACTGCACCCGGAGGCTGGCGCCTCTTCAGCAACCAGCATTGGTGGGCATTACAGCAACTGGCCTGGTGCAATTGGCTATTTTGGTGTGTCCACCACAGTGCGCCGTGCACGCACCTGTGCTGTGTTGAATGTCACACCCACTGTAGAGTTTCCAGCCATCTCAGCAGAGGCCTTGAAACAGGGTGAAATCCGGGGGGCTGCTTTTGATCTGAAATTTCATTGCCAGGCCCAAACCAGCTCAGGTACCCAGTCTGAGCAAACAGCCATTGGTTTTTTGCCTTCAGCAAACGCAATCGCGCATGCCCAAGCTTTGGGGCTAATGAACAACAGCGGCGGAGTTTCCCACATTGTGTCTGATCAGCATGGCATGCCCGGCATAGCCAAAGGTGTGGGTGTTCGGATTTATCGCCATGGACAGCCCATGACGGTTCTGGGCGGACAGCGTTCGTTCGGCATGGGCGAGGCTGCAGGATGGTATACGGTGACTGCTTCTCACCAGGGACGGCACAAAGGAGCCAACGACACAGATGTTTATTACGAAACTTTTGTGGCTGAGCTGCAAGCCTTGCCCACCGAGGGTGTGAGTGCGGGCAAGGTCTCTGCAACTGCACAGGTGCTTATTCGTGTTCAATGATTGGCTGATTCGATTGGCAGTTGGTATTGCTGCATGGTGCGCATGCAGCGTTAGCTGTGCAGGTGTGGTGGCAGCATCCACACGCCTCGTGGTGCCTGGCAATAGCCAAGAGTCAACTTTGGCGCTTAGAAATTTGAACACCTATCCGGTGTTGGTTCAGGCATGGATTGACGATGGCAATCCTGAGGCTGGGCCGGATGAAACGGATTCCCCATTTGTGGTGTTACCACCGGTATTTAAAATGGAAGTGAGCGGCGCGCACACATTGCGTATCCTGCATCTGCCACAAGGTATGCCAACTGATCGAGAAACACTGCACTGGCTCAATGTGTTGGAGGTGCCACCCAAGGTGCAAGCACAATCTGAAAACGCATCTCAGGTGGTGTTGACCATGCGCACCCAGATGAAGGTGTTTGTCCGGCCATCCGATCTGGATCCGGGCCCAGATGTTGCAGCAAGTTTGCTGACTTGGCAGCTTCAAGCCGAGGGAGAGACATGCCGTTTGCACCTCGCGAACCCGAGCCCTTACTACGTGAGTTTTTTATATGCACAAATTGTGCGTGGCTCGCAGGTGCATACACTGCCGGTGGACATGGTTGAACCGTTTGGTGGAAGTACATTCGACTGGCCTTCTGATTGCGACACAGCACAGGTTATGAATGTGCAATTTGCTTCAATTGACGATCTTGGGAATCCGCGCGAGCACTCCGCCAACGTCATCCTTGACCGTGCAGACGACGCATTGCGGCGTTGAGTGCGCAAAGCTCATCAACAAGCTTTTGAGCACTGATTTGGCGATTGGTGTTGGATTTACTGTTTTCATAAGTCTCGCAACACCACAGCACACGCTGGGCCCCGATCATTTTGGCAGCGCCTTTGATTCGATGTACCAAATCAGCCTGCTCTGATGACGGTGTGTTGACCACGGATGCTTGAAGCGCTTTCAAATCCACCTCATTCGTTTCCAGTAAGGTAGAAAGCAACGCGTTCACATCGTTTGGGTTGCCACCAGCCAGTCTGTGCAACGCGTTAAAATTGAATGGTGTTTTGCCCTGAGTAATCACCGCATGCTTGAGTGTGGTTCTTAAAGCGCTCAATCCCAGTGGTTTAACAAGGCAGTCGTCCATTCCGCTTTGCAGGCATTTTTGGCGTGTGTCGGGATCGCCGCTTGCCGTGACACCATAGATAATGCAACTTGGTCTGTCGAGTTCTTGCTCCTGGCGCCGAATGGCCTGGCTCAACGCATAACCGTCCATTGTGGGCATATTGCAATCGGTCATCACCACATCAAAGTGCTGAGCTTTAAAGGCCTGCAAGGCATCCGCACCATTGGGCATTTCTAAACCTGTGTGGCCGATGTGAGTTAGTTGCTGCACGAGCAGCTTGCGATTGGCCGGGTGGTCATCCACCACCAGCACCCGCAGGGACGTTTGCGGGTTTGCTTCGCAACTCGTCAATTCGCAGGGAGGGTCTATATCCTCAGTTGCTTTATGGCAATCTATGGTTAAGGTGACCGCAGTGCCTTTGCCAAATTCGCTTTGTAGATTTAATTCCCCTTGCATCAGTTGCACGAGTTGCTTGCAGATGTAAAGCCCAAGACCGGTGCCTTGTCCTGTGTTCAGGGCCAAATCATGCGCCTTTTCAAATGGTTTGAATAGCTTGGACAAATACTCGGCAGGGATTCCTAATCCGGTATCACTCACAACAAATTCAATGCGCGTGGTGCCATCCGATTGATCCCTTGCATTTACGCGAAGAACAATCTTTCCTTGGGTTGTGTACTTCACTGCATTGCTCAACAGGTTATTCAGCACCTGCCGAAGTCTCAGGGGGTCGATGTGTACCGTCAATGATGCTGGCCCTTCGCAGTACCGTTCCAAACGAATCTGTTTTTGTTTTGCCCATGCTTGGAAGGTATCCACGATTTCATCGCACAATGGCCATAAAGCAGTGGGTGTGGTGTTGATAGATAGTTGACCAGTTTCGAGTTGTGCTGTGTCCAGAATATCCTCGATCAATCTGGACAGTTCAGTTGCTGAACGCAGGGCGGTTTGCAAAGTACTTCGATTTAAATCACAACCCTGAGTTTTCTCAAGCGCAAGTTCGAGGTTCCCCATCACGGCGTTCAAGGGGGTTTTTATTTCATGGCCGATCATGGCAAGGAACAGGGATTTGGCCGCGTTGGCTTGCTCTGCCTGCGTCTTTGCATCACTCAGTTCGTCTACCAAACGCTTGCGATCACTGATGTCTATCCACCCTCCAATCACGCCCTCGATGCTGCCACTGTGGCTTTTGTAAGGTAGCAACCAGTGGTATACCGTGAGGACCTGTTCTCCAACTTGCAAGGTTCTGTCTTGCACCATTGGCAGCCCTGTTTGCACCACTGTGGTGTAATCAGCCAAATACTCTTTCGAATCTTTTGTGGTTTTCAATAGAGATTCGTGAGCAGTTTTTCCAACAATATTGTTTAATTCAACCCCAAACACATCCAAATAATGTTGGTTGCATGTAACCAGCCGACCTTCTACATCCCTGACGTAAATGGGGTGAGGTGTGTCATTTACCAAGGTCGCCATAAAATGCAATTGGTCGGCCAGCTCGTTTTGAGCATGTTCTCGCAGTTTGATCTGCCTGCGCAGGCAAATATTCCACAGTGCAAACAAGCTCAATGCAATCGCAAAAAGTAGGGCGATTTGAACAATCAGTGCTTTGTAATCCCGCCAATCGGATAATTGAGTTGCTGCATGACTGCGCCATCGATTGTTTAGCGCAAGAATTTCATCTGGAGGTATATCGCTCAGGGCTCGGTCTAGAGCTTCCAGTAAATCCGGGTGCTTCTTTGAGACCCCGAAACTTGCACTGGCCGTCCGCGCATCCAGTTCCCCAACGATGGTAAGCAATCCGTCCGTCCTTCTGGAGAGGTAATAGTTCGCTGTGCTCAAATTCATCAGCGTGTACTGTGCTTGCCCTTGGATGACCCTCTCGAGGCTATCTGAGTTGTTGTGCGTGTCTAGCAGGGTGGCTTTCGGATATTGCCTTTCAATCCACGGGCGCAATGTGTGAACTTTTGGCAAGGCGATTGCAACACTGGCATCTGATTTTGGAGCGGAGGCTACGGGGTGCGCCGACTTGCCAATCCAAACGAAAGGCTTATTCAAGTATGGTCTTGTGAACTGCAACAGTTCTTCACGCTCTTGATTCGGATCGAAGTCTACCAACATGTATGCCCGCTCTTGCAACACGGCTTCAATTGCCTCGGCAAGTCCATTGACAGGTAAATATTCGAACTGCAGACCGGTGTGTAGCGAAATTTTTGCTAGCAGATCTGCTGTGATGCCTTGATATTGGCCCTCTATATCGAAATACGACAAAGGAGGTGAACTCCTGTCCACCGCCACAAGCACAGGTCTTGGCAGCGGAAGGTTGTCAGCTTTCGCAGCCAAGCTTTGTGTGGATACACTCCATCGACGTGCAATCAAGGCGTGCTCTGCGGGCTCAATGCTCTGAATAGCTTGATTGATTTGATGAAGTAGTGCGGTGTTATTGCTGTTCACTGCAAATCCAAGGCCAGTGTCTCTTGGAGGGTCCACAGCAACAATTTGTGCAGCATTCGGGTAATGCTGTTCGATGAGGTATTGGATGGTTTGTTGTTCGCCCACCACCAAATCTGCGTGGCCGTAGACCACGGCCGCCAGTGCTTTGGCTGGTGAGGGGTGCAGAGAAATGTTCGCACCTGCAAACCGCTTGTCCAGTGTTTCCTTGGGGAGATAGTCTTCCGAGGCTGCAATGGTGAGACCATCAAGGTTTTTCAACTTGAACCAATCCGAGTCTTTTTTTGCAGCAAGCGCGGGCACATCGCTCAGGTATGGCAAGCTAAGTGAAAGCCCCGGCGGTTTGGCCTCAAACGCATTCGCATTGCCTAGAAGGTCGATCACGCCTGCTTGCAAAGCGCGGATGGCCTCAGCATGACTTGGAAAACTGACCGCGCGGATCGTAACCTTCATTTTGGCGGCGACCAAAGAAGCGTAGTCTGCACCAATCCCTTGGTAGTGCTTGCCTTGTACAATGAAATCAAAAGGTGGATAGTCCGGGGATGAGACACCCAAAACCAAGTGGGCCATTTGCTGTGCCGTATTGGTTTGAGGACTTTTTTGAAGTGATAGATCGATAATTGGTATTGAGCCCAACGGCACTTCAGCGTGGGCTATCTCCAAGCAAAGAACAACCATGCCAAGCAGGACTCTGGCCAGGTGAGGTGTGCATGTTTGGATCGTTTTTTTAACCCAAGCCATGTCGTCGAGCAAAGTCTGTGAGTTCTACCATGGAGCTCAAGTTGAGCTTTTGCATCAATCGAGTTTTGTAGGTGCTCACGGTTTTGCAGCTCAGGTGCAATGCGTTCGCAATGTCCTGGTTTCTTTGACCTTCTGCAAGTCTTTTCAGCACAGTTATTTCGCGGTTGGATAGAGTTTCGATGAGCGAAGACTCAAGACTTGATTGGCTTGTTTCTCGGCCAATCTGCATCGCCGAGGCAGGGAAATACGTGTGCCCACGGAGCACTATTTTGACTGCATCAAGTAGGTCGCTCAGGTCTTCCTGTTTGTGTACAAAACCAACGGCGCCGGCAGCTATACTTCTAGGGGCGTAAATGTCAGCCGGTTTGCCGCTCAATACGATGATGCGGGGAGCTGGTTCAATTAAGCGTAGACGTTTAATCAGATTGAGACCGTCAAGTGTGGGAAGACCGATGTCGACAATTACCAAATCGGGTTTGCTGCTTCGAACTTCCTGCATGGCCTGGTTACCATCTTTTGCTTCAATCACTTGGTGCCCTTCTCGCTCAAGAACGAGTCGTAAGGCAAGCCGCACAGCCGGGTGATCATCAACCACCAGTACGCGCGTGTTGAAAATAGAAGAGTCGTTTGCCACTTGGGTAATTGAGTGGGAGATCAATTAAGACGGTAGATATTGTAGGCGATGGTCGGCTTGCAAGGTAACCACATCTTTTGGTGCCCGGGACCGGAATCGAACCGGTACGCCCCTTTTACGGTAAGCGACGGATTTTAAGTCCGTTGTGTCTACCAATTTCACCACCCGGGCCGATGGTAGGTAATCTGGAGGCGGGGGTCGGAATCGAACCGGCGTACACGGAGTTGCAGTCCGCTGCATGACCACTCTGCCACCCCGCCAAGGGTTGTGCCCTTGTTTAGGCACCGCAGACAAGGAAAAGGGGAAGTGTATCACTTCCCCTTTGGAATTTGGAGCGGGAAACGAGGCTCGAACTCGCGACCTCAACCTTGGCAAGGTTGCGCTCTACCAACTGAGCTATTCCCGCGTTTCTCAGTAACTTGCGTTCGCTGAGAGAACGAAATTATAGCAAGAAAAAAATTTGTGTCAAACAATTTCGGAATATTTTTTTATTTATTTTTGGATTGCCTAAATGTTGTGCAAATGCAAGGCTGATGCGGGTTTCCGAAAGGTCGTGATGCGATTTTGCAAGCTATTGATTGTTCGGGGAAATGTATTTTTCCCAACCGTTTTTTCGCAGATCGCAGGCTGGGCACTGACCGCAGCCGTATCCCCATGCATGCCGTGTGGAACGGTCCCCGGTGTAGCAGGTGTGTGTGTTCTCGACCAAAATATCCATCAGTGCTTGGCCACCCAGCTTTTGTCCAAGGGCAAAGGTTTCGGTCTTGTCGATCCACATGAGTGGGGTTTCAAAGCGAAAACTGCTCGCCATGCCCAGGTTGGTGGCCACCTGCAAGGCTTTCAGCGTGTCTTCACGGCAATCTGGGTAACCCGAAAAGTCAGTTTGACACATGCCACCCACCAGGGTGTTCAGTCCCCGTCGATAGGCAACTGCAGAGGCAATCAGGAAAAAGACCAGGTTGCGCCCTGGCACAAACGTATTGGGTAAACCACTTTCGTTGAGTTCAATCTTGCGTGCCTCTGTGAGCGCACAGTCTGAAATCTGGCCTAGCCAACCCAGGTCGATGACCCGGTCTTCTCCCAGTTTATTGGCCCAGCCTGGAAACGTGGTTTTAATTTTTTCCAGCACATCGAGGCGGCAATCCAGTTCAATGCGATGGCGTTGACCGTAGTCAAACCCAATGGTCTCTACATGGTCGAAATGAGTAAGTGCCCATGCCAGGCATACGGTGCTGTCCTGCCCGCCAGAGAACAAGACCAAAGCTTTTTTGTTCATCGCTCAAATTGGTGTGGAATGTGTGATCGGCCTACATTGTACCGCCAGAATGCAAAACCCCCGCGCTTTGGCGGGGGTTCCGGTAAGACTCGATTCTGCACAGGTATCAGCTGGCCATTCCTGTTGAAATTGCGTATTTAACCAATTGAACACTCGAGTCCAAGTTAAGTTTTTGCAATAGTCTAGCTCTGTAGGCGTCGATGGTTCGAGGGGAAACCTTAAGCAACTCAGCGATTTCCCTGCGGGGGCGTCCCTGCGCAATCAGTGTGAGCACTTGCCGCTCGCGGCGTGTGAGTTGAGCCGAGTCATCTTGGTCATGCAACTCGTACATTTGGCTGGGACGTTCTTGCCGTTCCTGGGCAATGTTGACGCTGTTTCTTGCATTTACAAGCTCCGGGGCGACGTAACGCGAGCCTGCAGCCACAGTGTCGATCGCTTCCCGCAGCGTCTCAACAGAGGACTGGCGCCCAACGCAGGCCCAAACGCCTGGTTTGAAAGCCATGCCCAGTATTTCTTGCGCGTTGCCCTCACAAACAAGCACAACCCGAACATCCGCGTAATTTTCTCCAATGTGGCGAACCACGTGTTCGCCGTGGGAATTATTGCGTTCGATGGTAACCACCACGATCCTTGTTTCCGCGCTGGCCAAATGGTTGTCTATTTCGTCAATCGTGGTTCGGTTGGTCACAAACATGGGCTGAAGGCTCACGGTGCGCGCACTTTCCAGCACTTGGCCACCCATGTCACGGGGAATTGGTTGTCTGCCAGTCAAGCCCTTGTCATTTTTCATAATCCCACCCGTGTGTGTCTGGCTAGGCCAGCTCGGTCTTAGTGTCATATTGACGCCCCGTTTGGTTTGTTGTCCTGGGTTTACCACTCATTTCCAGGTTTGTACTTGTGGGCCTAATTTTTGGATTCAAAGACATGTAAGCAAAGTGATTGGGAACAACCAATTTATGGGGGGGTGGTCACAGACATATGTAAGCAAAAAGATTACAAAGACTGGTTAGTAATGATAAGTTTTGCTAGTATCCAGAGACTGGGGGATTACTTATAAGTTACATCCCCCCTATGTTGGGTGGCCCATTCGGTGGTTTGAGCAGTAAAACTTGGCCTTTTTGACGGACTTGTGAGTCCCGCTCGACTGTACATTTGCTTTACGTATACCTGTTCACACTGACACTTCGTCTCGGGGATTGCCAAGTTGAGAGAAGAACTAGCCGCTTTGATTGAACGGATCGCTAACCGCGACCGCAAAGCTTTTGAGGAGCTTTACAGGCTTACCTCCCGCAAAATGTTTGCGGTTGCTTTGCGTATCGTTCGAGAACCCGGCATGGCTCAGGATGTGCTTCAGGATGCTTACATCAGACTTTGGCGTTATGCCCACACCTTCAACAGCAAGCTCTCTGCCCCAGAGACATGGTTGCATCAAGTCGTGCGCAATCGTGCTCTCGATCTAATCGCGCAGCAGGGGCCAACAGTCAATTCAATTCCTTTGGATCATTTTTCGGACCAAGAGGATGGCGCGGAAGAGGCACTCGTCGAGGCCCATTCTGCTTCAGGTGACGACAATGAAAATACCCGTGTAATGCAGGCTTGCGTTCAGCGACTTGAGGGCAAGTACAGGCAGGTGCTGACCTTGGCCTACACGCATGGCATGAGTCACGCGGAGATCTCTGACCACCTGGATGTGCCACTTGGCACCGTCAAAACTTGGGTCAGGCGGGGTTTGATTGAACTTAAGACGGTTTACGATGAATTCCAGTCCGAAGGGTTGGCGGGTGTGCTGGCTGACACCAACAAACGGCGGCAAGACACAGAGCAGTCTGGTTATTTGGCCTGAGGAGAGAACATGACTGAGGATGACAAAAATTGGTTGGCTGCAGACTATGTGCTCGGTGTCATGCGAGGTGCAGAGCGTTCTGCGTTTGAACTCCAACTGAAATCCGACCCAGGGCTGGCCAAGCGAGTCTTGGATTGGCAACAGCGTTTGAGCCTGATTGAGCCGTCTCCCAACGCCATGCACGCGAGCATGACGGAAGAGGAGGTGGACGCCGCACTGTCCAGTGTTTTTGACCGTGTGTGTAAGGCGATTGACAGCCAAGGGGACGCGGCGGGCCAGTTGCCCAATCCGTTGACCAAGCTGAGTCGAGAGCAGCTCGCTGGGATGCGCCCCGCTGTTGTTCGTCTGGTGGCTTCCTATTTGGTGCTGCTTGAGCGGTTGAAAGCACAACAAGCACGAATGGTCGGTTCGGCCAGCGCAGCTTGAAGCAAGGGAAACGGAATGTCTGTCAAATATTTATTCAAAGAGCGCCTTGAAGCTCTGTGGAATTTCGGCCTCGCCGCTGAAAAGGACCACGACGAAAGCGCTCGCCCCGATCAGCACGTTGCCGTAGATTCTAAGCGGGTGGAGGGGGTGATCCGAGGTGCGCTGCCTCTCCTGAAGCGAGCGGCTTTGCTGTCGATTTTTGTAAATTTGGTTGCGCTATTTCCCGCTGTGTTCTCCCTGCAGGTATATGACCGGGTTATTTACCGTTCGGGTTTGAACACCTTGACTGCCTTGCTCATTGGCATGGGGATTTTGTTGGCGGCAGACTTGATTTTGCGCTCTTTCCGGGCCCGGGTGTTGCGCGTGGCTGCCGTTAAAATCGACGGTCAGATTGCCAGCAAACTCATGAACAAGATTCTTGCGATCCCCCTCCGGGAGCTTGAGGCAAAGTCCACCGCGGCTTGGTATGCGCTTTTCAAAGACGTGGACACGGTGAGGGTGGTGTGGAGTGGTGCTGTGGCGATGACCATTCTGGATCTGCCTTTTGCGATCCTCGCAATTGGTTTGATTGCCACCATTGCGTTGCCTGTGCTCCCAGTGGTTTTGGTGGGTTTGGTGTGCCTAGCTGCTTTGTCTTGGTACAGTGCAGGTGAATTTCGCAAACGTCGGGTGGAGGAGTTCGCGCGGGCACGTCGGCGAGATGAAGTTTTGGCCGAAGTATGCCGGGGTCGTGAGGCCATCAAATCTTTGGTTCAGGATGATTCTGCCAAACGAGCTTGGGTCTCGAGTTATAACTCTTGGGTGCAAGAGTCATTCCAAAAAAACGGCGAGATGGAAGATCAACGTGAATTGGCGATGACCATCATGCTGTGTGTGAATGTGGCCATCACTGCCGTGGGCGCATATGCCGTTATTAACCAGTGGATGACGGTGGGAGGCTTGATTGCTTCTAACATGCTTGCCAGCAAGGCAATTGGCCCGCTCGCCTCATTGAGCGGGCACTGGCGCTCGATTGCCAACTCGAGAGAGGCGACAGATCGCTTAAACAAAGTGTTTGCTGCTGAGGAAGAAAAGCAGCACACGGGTTTGAATCTGCCGATGCCCTCGGGCGCGCTGCGTCTGGAGAACGTGAGTTATCAGCACGTGGGTGCCCAAAAAGAAGTGGTCAAGCAGGTGTCCGCCCAGATTGGGCCCAGAGGCATTTATGGCTTGGCGGGTGACAACGGCGCAGGCAAATCGACCTTGCTGAAATTGTTACGTGGCTTGTACGAACCCCAGTCGGGTCGGGTGTTGCTGGACGAGTATGATTTGTCCCAATTCTCCCGCCAAGAGTTGTCCAAGTGGATTGGATTTTTACCGCAAACATCGCAACTGTTTGAAGGAACGATCGTAGAGAATTTGCGTCGTTCCAACCCAGACGCCAGCGATGAACAAATTTTGCTGGCAGCCAAACGCTCTGGGGCGCACGAGTTCATCGCCAAATTGCCAGACGGCTACATGACTCAGGTCGGTGAAGGGGGAAACCGTTTGTCCGGTGGCCAGCGCCGTCGAGTGGCAATTACTCAGGCGTTTTTGTCAGATGCCCCGGTGCTTTTACTCGATGAGCCCACCAATGATCTAGACTTTGCAGCAGAAACCCACCTGATGGCGGTGTTCAAAAGCTTGGCCACGGTGAAGACAATTGTGATGGTGACCCATTCTGTCAGGCTGATGTCCATTTGTGACAAGATCATTTATTTGGACAAGGCTTCCAAGCTGCACGTGGGTGCTACGCCAGAAATGCTGAAGTTGCTGTACGGGATTTCAATTCCGAAACCAGTGCCAGCAGCTCCCAAGCCGGCTGCCCAAGTAGCCGATGCAAGCAAAAAGACCCTGCAAGATAGTTCGGATGCGGGCGACACCAACAACGGTACCGGTGGCAAAGCCGCCCAGGCCTGATGAGCGAAGGCAATCAAATGAGCAAATCTGGCAATGCGTTGGCCGAGGTCGGTAAGGGTGACTTAAAAACAGTCGATGTGCCAACTTTGTACAAGCCCGGAGGCGGTGGTTTTGACACCAAAAGCCGTGTGGCTTTGGGGTTGATTGCCTTGTCGTTGTTTGCCTCTCTGTTTATCCGTGTTGATCAAGTTGTGACGGCTCCAGGCAAGGTGATCCCTTCCACACGTGTGAAGAGCGTGCAACATCTTGAAGGGGGGATTGTTCAGGACTTGGCGGTGAAGGAAGGCGATTTTGTCAAAGAGGGCGCTGTGCTGGTTCAATTGAACCTCGCCACATCTGGGATCAACATTGAAGAATTGAAAAGCCGCCGTGCGGCGCTGGAGATGAGTCGAGCCAGACTTGTTGGAGAAGCCTCTGGCAAACAACCCGTGTACCCGCCCGAGCTCACCACCACTTACCCCGATCTTTACCAAACAGAGCAGTCGACCTACCTGGCGCGTGTCACCGAGTTGCAGGGCATAATTGCGGTCAACGACAGTCAGCTGCTGGGCAATCAAGGCAAGGTGGGGGAGCTTCAGGCCAAGCTGGACGGTCTGGAGAATCGTGCCGTAACCACTTTGCGAGAACTCGAAATCACGCGGGAATTGGTGCGTGAGCGCTTGGTGTCTCAACTGGAATACCTCACCAAAAAACGTGAATACGATTCCTTGACCGCCGAGATTGCGTCCATGCGTCAGACGATTGCGTCTGCGCAGGCAAGTGTCGGGCAAAGCAGGGCACGCAAGGTGGAGGAAGAGGGCAAGTTCCGCCGCCGCGCCGCTGACGAGCTCACTACCCTTGAGCGTCAGTTGGCCAGTTTGAAGGAAGAGATTGATCGAGCCTCTGACCAACGTGACCGAGCAATCATTCGCTCGCCCATTGATGGCATTGTCAAAAACCTTAAACTGCAAGCCGTGGGCAACGTGGTTCGGCAGGGGGAGCCCATCATGGAGGTGGTGCCGGTGGATGAAGTGCTGGTGGTTGAGACCCGCCTTTCACCTGCCGATCGAGGCTATGTGAGCATGGACCAGCCAGCGGAGGTTAAGGTGTCTGCTTATGATTTTTTGCGGTATGGCACACTGCCCGGCAAGGTCAGTCAAATCGCGGCAGATACCGATTCTGGAACCGAGGACACGGGGCCTTACTACCGTTTGATTGTGAGCACCGACAAAGCTTTTTTTGGCACACCAGACGCACCTTTGAGAATCTCACCGGGTATGACCGCCGAAGTGGACATCAATGTGGGGTCACAGCCTTTCATTTATTATTTGCTAAAACCCGTATTGAAGCTTCAGCAAGAAGCATTTAGAGAACCCTAAGTCCCACATGACCAAATCTTGGAACAAGGCCCGCAAGGCACGACGGTCTCGCCGTGGCACCCGATTGGCGGTGCTGACTGGCTTTTTGATGGCCTGGCCGGTGGGGCCTGTTTTGGCCCAAGAGCCTTCAGTGGATGTGATAGAGCCGCCAGTGCTGGACAGTGCCGCTGAGACGCCTCCACGCCTAACGGACCAACCCGGTGTGTTCAACAGCAAAAACATTCAAACTCGAGCTCGCCGCATTGCTCCAGCCGACGCTGCAACAATGTCCAAAGAGGAGCTTACCAAAGTTCGATTCATGAACATGTTGCGCACCAATCCAGAGATTGTGACTTCGCGCATCAATGTGAACGCTTCACAGTTCATAGAAGATGGAGCGAGGGCGGCCTACTTTCCGAGAATTACAGTCGGAGCAAACGCAAGTTCTAGCTCCACAGTGACCAACCGCCAGTCCACCGACATCACCGTGACACAACCCATTTACACCGCAGGTAGAATCACCGCGCGTGTAAAAGCGGCCGAGACGGATGGCACCATTGCAGATGCCAATTTTGTAAAAACTGTGCAGGACGTTGTGCTAGAGGGTTTTTTGGCCCACAGCACACTGACGCGCAACGCTTTGTTGGTGGAGGCCTCCAGGGCTGCGGAGGCTGCCGTGTCGCAATTGCTTGCTTTGGAGCAACGGCGTGTGGAACTGGGTGGAAGCGGTGTCACTGATGCTCAGTTTGCGAAGGCCAGGCTTGCGGTAACACAGGACCGGTTGGTCAACTATGAAGGTCAGTTTGAGGAAGCTCGGGCGACCTATTTCCGTTATTTTGGTGCATATCCGGAGGGGTATAACATCCCGGAGCTTGAGATTCGCAGGGACATGCTTCCCGCACAAGTGGACGACGCTGTGACCAAAGCCTTGTTCTCCAACCCCGAGATTCGTGTGGCCGAGAGCCAAATTGTCAAGGCTCGCCATACTTACACGGCAGAAGAGGCCAGTTTGTATCCGTCGTTGAATCTGGTGGGTATTCAGCAGTTTTTTGGTGAGCCAGATCCTTTCACTGGCCGGGATGACGACAGCTCGGTGAACCTGCGCTTGTCATACAGCGCATTCTCCGGCGGAGAACAGGTGGCCCGCGTGAATCAGGCTGCTGCAACGATTGACACACGGCGTGCTCAGCTGTCGGCGGCGCGGTTGCGTGTTGAGGAGTCGGTTCGATTCCAGTGGGGAAAATGGTCGGCAGGGCAATCGCGAGCTCAAACGCTACGCGGAGCCTATTCAGATTCTTTGCAGGTATTTAAAAACCGAAAACGCCTTCGCGATTTTGGTCGTGAGACAGTCATTGTGATGCTCGATGCGCAGGTTGAGTACTTCAATGTGTTGATCGCGTATATCAATGCGGTGTTTGATGCCCGTGATGCGAGCTTTCGGCTGATGCACTCGATGGGATTGATGATGCCTACACCTGGGGCTGAGAGTGACTGGTTTGCGCTGTTCTTTTCTGACCTTCCGGAGCGCCAGAGGCTTGAAAAAAGTTTGGAAGAGACCGCCAACATCGCCAGCAGCCCGCTGGATGACAAAATTGCAGAAAAGCTTGGTATTGAAGTGACCCCAGGGGAATTAGAAAAAGCCTCGGGGTTTGTGTTGACACCAACTCAAAGCATGAATGCTCAACGAGAAGCCTCTAAATCTCGGATTGGTCAAACCGATGCGGAGCGAAATCTCAAGCCCAGCTTGAAACCAGCCCCGATTTTGGATCCTCGTTTTTATCGGTAAAGTGTTGATTTTTGTCAGTAAATTGCTCACACTGCTGAATAAGGGCAGTTTTGCGCCGCAAATCGCCATTTGCGCGGGCCCCCTAGCCTGACAAACTGACACTTGCACGATTAACAAGGACACACGCGCGATGGACAACAGCAATCCATGGACTGGCAAATCAAGTGCCGAAGATCTAGAGATTGAACAGGCCGAGCACCGTCTGTCCGACCCAGGATCTGCCAATATGCAGTTTTTGCAATCCACGCTAATCAACACAGATGCTGCTGATGCGTCGGGTGTTGGTGTCTCCCCATGGGCTGCTCCCTCCAAACCCATCCTGGTTGGTAATCCTCCCTCAAGTGGCTTTTCTGGCCTTGCTCCTGCTTATTCTGGCGTTGGTTTGGTTGGTGTATTGGCAGGCGGTGATTTGTCCGGCATGAACAGTGCTTTGGGCATTTCCAGCGCAGTGGCCTCAGCCGCACCTGCCACAATGGGCAAAACAACTGTGGGGGACGGGGCTGCATTGGCTGCTCTCGGATCCAAGGCACTCTCTCCAAGCTTGATCACCGAGCGGTTTGCAGACTCTTTGCCACTGATGCGCTCCTTGGCCGATGCACAAGTTCCACTTTCTCCAGAATATGCGCAATTGATGGCCATGCTTGGTTCACCGCTCGATGAGTCCCAGTTGGAACCATTACAAAACCTCCTGGTTGGAGCGGGCACCGGGGCCAGTGCGGAAAATCTTCAGGATGCTATTGATGCTGTAATGGATCAAATTTCTTTGCTCAACAGCACTTTTGAACCGTTGATGGATGGATTTGCAGGCGATGTCCAATCTCAAACTGCGCTCATGAGCAGCTTGCCGAGCACCGATTTGGGATTGAATATTTTGAGCGATGCCGACAGTGTGAGCACCGCACTCACTGACTTGCTTGGCTCTGTCGATGCAGGAAGTAGTCAGCAGATTAGCGGTTTGCTCAATCTGGGGTCCGCGCTGGATGAAGTATTGGCAGTGGTCGACTCGCTGCCCACGCTGGATGGTATCACCGACCCAGTAACGGGCATTGTGGATGGTATCACCGACCCAGTAACGGGCATTGTGGATGGCATCACCGACCCAGTAACGGGCATTGTGGATGGCATCACCGACCCAGTAACAGGCATTGTGGATGGCATCACCGACCCAGTAACGGGCATTGTGGATGGCATCACCGACCCAGTAACGGGCATTGTGGATGGCTTGCCTGGCTTGGGATTGTTGTCAGGCTTCAGCACTTCAGGAGCATCGGAAGGAAATGCAGGTTTGCTGGACGGTTTGTCCAGTGGGATTTCCTCTGCAGCAGGTGCCGAAGGTGGTGCTTTGGACGGCGTTTTGGGCACCTTGGATTCGAACAAGTCCTCTTGAATACCCCCCACCTTTTTGGAGTATGGGGGAATTTGAATCCATTCAGCGTGCGCGATCGTATAAAATTTAAGTTCCATCATCGATCCGCATGTCATGTCACTGCAATCCATATTACTGACGGTGAATTCAGACGTTACCCCAGAGGCAGGGGTGCTGATGGATGCAGTGCATGCAACTACCCTTCATGTTTTCGATCAAAGCAGCCCCCACGAGGGTGCCAACACATTGAGGATTACTGCCTCCGATTTTCCAGGATCCAAACCGCAAACTGCCACTGAGTTGCAACTTGGGGATGTAAGGTGTGTGGCCCAAGCATGTATCAGTGATGTGAGCGTATTCGGTGGTGATGTGAGCTTGGCTCACGTGGACCCGGCCTTCTTGGCTGATCCAGACATGGTGGGTATGGTGAGCGCGATGCAAAGTTCAATGGAAATCCAAGACCTTGGGGTGGAAATTCTTCACCAGATACCTGGGCTACAGCAGGCCCTTCTTGGTCAACTCTCGTTGGGAGATCTCAACACGTTGATTTCTCAAGTGCAGGCCCAACTGCTCAATCTCAATGCGTTTGCACAAGAACATTACGGTGATTTGTCCTTAGAAGTCGATGCCGCGGTTGCTCAAATCCAGCATTTATCAATCGGCGATGACGATTTGCTCGCCTCAGTTCAAATTGACACATCGGTTTTGGCGCAACCCCATTTGGCTGGGTTTGAGCAAGGCTTGACTCTTGAAGCGACCCTGGACGGTCTATTCACTTCCCCAGAGTCATTTCCACTCACTCTGGACTTTTCTAGCCCGAGCAGTGTACAGGAGGCTTCAGAGTTGTTTGCATCGGCTGGCGCTTCGTCCATCAGTTCGACAGCGACAGGCAGCGAGAGCGGAGATCCTGGCTTTGGCTCCTCAAGTGGCAATGGGGGCCACAATCTGGGTTAAACCTTCGCGTTCAAACGTGATGATGTGGTCCAGTTCAAGCTTGATGCCAATGGGTTCCCCGATGGCATGATTGTGATGACTTGGCACCAAAGCAAGTACTTGTGCGCCGCTGTCTAGTTGCAGCGTGTACAAAAAGTCCGCGCCTCTGAATGATTTACGAATGACCTTGGCCTGCATTGGGCTGGCATCGTCATGCACAATGTCGTCGGGACGAATCAACACGTCAAACTCATCGCTTTCAGGTAAATCTTCTTGGGCTATGCGCAAGTGGGCCAGTTCAATTTGTAGCCCCTGCTCAGTCCGTTTGCCCGGCAAAAATACGCCTTGGCCAATGAAGTCAGCCACCATTCTTGAATTGGGTTGGTGATACAAGCTGTACGAAGAGCCCCATTGTTGCAACTCGCCTGCGTGCATTACGCCAATTCGGTCTGCCATGCTAAAAGCTTCGTGCTGGTCGTGGGTGACCAAAATGGCACTCATGTTCTCGGCCTTTAGAATCTCGCGTACTTCGAAGGTGAGGCGTTCTTTGAGTTCGGTGTCCAGGTTTGAAAACGGTTCATCCAGCAAAATCAGCGTAGGCTTTGGTGCCAGAGCACGCGCAAGCGCTACCCGCTGTTGCTGTCCACCTGAGAGTTCATGGGGATAGCGCTCAGCCAATGCTTCAAGGCCAATTAAAGCAAGCAATTCCGCGCTGCGTTTGCGTTTGTCGGAGTCGCTCGCTTTGTGTAAGCCAAACTCAATATTTTTGCGCACGTTGAGGTGGGGGAAGAGCGCGTAGTCTTGAAAAACGACACCCACGTTGCGTGATTCCGGGTTTTTAACTTTTCCAACTCGGCTCGCAACTTCACCGTTCAGCACAATTTCACCTTGTGTTGGCATCAAAAAGCCGGCGATCGCGCGGAGTAGGGTGGTTTTGCCGCAACCCGACGGCCCCAAAAGGCAGGCAATTTCTCCCTGCGCCAATTCAAAACTAACCTGCCGCACAGCCGGCAGCGAGCTGCCTCCATAAGAAATGCTGAGTTGGTTGACAGCAAGGACATTGGGTGTGGGGTTCATGCGGATCAAGGCCTTCACAGGTGCCGTGTGTGACCCCTGCCTGGAGCCATTACCACGAACTTAAAGTAAAATCGTTATCAATCTTATTTTGCCATGTCGGGCGGTTCGTTTGTTTACTTTGGGATTCAGAAGCAGGGTTTCTGTGCTGGTGCTGGCCTTGCTATTGCTCCTGCCTTTTCTGTATTTGTTTGGTATGGCTGGGGCAAGCGTGTTGCAGGCGCCGACTGTGTTGGCTCATTTGGCTGACACCGTTCTGCCAGATTTGATGGGGCAAACGGTGTATTTGTGTGTTGGCGTTGTGTTGCTAACCAGTTCCATGGGGGTGCTTCCAGCTTGGTGGGTGTCGGCCCACGAGTTCCCAGGGCGCCGATGGTTGGAATGGCTGCTGCTGTTGCCCCTGGCCATGCCTTCTTATGTAATTGCATACGCTTACACCGACGCCTTGCAATTTTCGGGCTGGTTTGCGACCAATTTGCGCGAGTTGTTTGGCACTGAGTTTCGTTTGCCAGAGATTCGTTCATTGCCAGGCGCCGTGCTAGTCCTGAGTTTCGTGCTGTACCCGTATGTGTACATCATGGCACGCACAGCGTTCTTGGGCCGTAGCCCATCGATGCTGGATGCTGCGCGCTCCCTGGGGCACAGCGCCACCAGCGCGTTTCTTCGTGTTGGACTGCCTGTGGCTCGCCCTGCATGGGTCGCAGGCTTGGCACTGGTATTGATGGAAACCTTGTCCGAGTTTGGCGCATTGTCCTACTTTGGTGTTCGCACATTCACCACCGCCATTTTTAGCACCTGGCTTAACATGGGCGACCGCGAGAGCGCTGCGTTGTTGGCTGTGATGCTGCTGATTGTGATGTTGGGGCTGATTGCCGCAGAGTCCCGTGCGCGGGGTCGAGCCCAGTTTTACACCCAACAAGGGCGAGGTCAGACGGTTGCACGCAGTCGCTTAAAGGGCCTCCAAGCTTGTTTGGTGTGCGTGTTGTCCACTTTGCCCTTTGTGTTGGGCTTTGTGCTGCCTGTCGCGTTTTTGCTGGCCTTGGTGGTTGATCTGGACACTTCGATCGATTGGAGCCGTAGTCTTCAATGGGCTTACCATTCGGCACTGTTGGGTGGCATGGCGGCGCTGGTGGCCGTTGTTCTTGCAGTTTTTTTGGCTTATGTTAAGCGGCAAACCCATGTGTGGTGGGTGGCGGGTATTTACCGTTTGGTGTCTCTGGGGTATGGCGTTCCCGGCGCCATACTCGCAATTGCAATCCTATTGCCCCTGGCGGCGTTTGATCGCTTCACCTACGAGTTGGGCTGGCAGTTGCCCGCGCTGACTGGCAGTGTGGTGGCGCTGGTATATGCCTACAATGTTCGCTTCACCTCTGCTGCTCTTCAGTCCGTGGATTCGGGTCTTCAGCAGATTACACGCCACATTGACGAATCGGCACGTGTACTGGGGCGAACGCCTCGCCAAGTGCTTTGGCAAGTTCACCTGCCGGTTTTGAGGGGTTCAATAGCAACTGGCATCCTGCTGGTATTGGTGGATGTCATCAAAGAGTTGCCTGCCACGCTGGTATTACGCCCATTCGACTTTGATACCTTGGCGGTGATTTCATATCAGTTTGCATCCGATGAGCGCCTCACAGAAGCAGCCGTGCCGGCGCTCACCATTGTGATGGTGGCGCTCGTGCCTATTCTATTTCTGATTCGGCAGGGGGCAAAGCAGGCCAGGTCGGTTTCAGCCGGAGGTTGAACCGACTGCTGGAGGTTAGGCCGCCAGCAACTCCCGCAACACATAGGGCAAAATGCCCTTGTGCCTGTAGTATTCCACTTCAATCGGCGTGTCGATGCGGCTGAGCACTTTCACATCTTGTACGTCGCCGTGGGACCGTCTAATTCGAAGTGTCAATTCGGCTTGAGGTGGTGTGTCTGGGGTCAAACCAATCACATCGAAGCTTTCGCTGCCGTCCAGTTTCAAGCTTTGAATGGAGTCGTTGCCCAAAAACTGCAGTGGCAACACGCCCATGCCAACCAGGTTGCTTCGGTGTATGCGTTCATAACTGCGTGCAACCACCACTTTTACTCCCAACAGCTGGGTGCCTTTGGCTGCCCAGTCACGGGATGATCCTGTGCCATATTCCTCGCCTGCCAGCACAATCGTTGGCGTGCCCTGTGCCATGTATTCCATGGCTGCATCGTACACTGTGGTTTGTTTTCCGTCTTTGAGGGTGAAGCCCCCTTCGATGCGATTGCCATTTGCGTCGGGGGGAATCATGAAGTTCTTCACACGCACGTTGGCAAATGTGCCGCGAATCATCACATCATGATTGCCGCGCCGCGAGCCGTAGCTGTTGAAATCTTTTTGCTCCACACCTTGCTGCTGCAGGTATTTTCCTGCGGGTGTTGTAGGTTTGAATGAGCCAGCTGGTGAAATGTGATCTGTGGTCACCGAATCACCCAAAATCAGCAAGGGCTTTGCCCCTCGGATGGCCTCCACCCTTGTGGGTTGCATGGCGAAATCATCAAAGAAGGGGGGCCTGGCAATGTAGGAGGACTTTGGCCACGTGTAGACCTGCCCGTCGGGTGCTGGTACATTGTTCCACAGGTCGTGCCCCTCTGTGAAATTGCCGTATAGACGCACAAATGTGGGCGCGTCCAGGGCGGTGGGTAATAAGGCATCCACTTCGGCATTGCTGGGCCAAATGTCGCGTAGATAAACGAGCTCGCCATCCTTGCCGGTGCCGATGGGCTCGGACGTCAAGTCCATATTGACTTTGCCACTGAGCGCAAAAGCGATCACCAGCGGGGGTGAGGCCAAAAAGTTGGCCTTTAAATTGGGGTGAATGCGAGCCTCGAAATTTCGGTTGCCCGACAGCACTGCGCAGCCGATCACATCGTTTTTCAAAATGGTGTCGTTGATCTCGGGCAGCAAGTCACCTGCATTGCCAATGCAGGTGGTGCATCCATAGGCGGCTACGTTAAAACCGAGTTGATCGAGGTAAGGTTGCAGGCCTGTTTTTTCCAAGTAGTCACTGACCACACGCGAGCCCGGGCCCAGTGATGTTTTAATGTGGGGTTGCACGGTCAGGCCTTTTTCAACCGCTTTTTTGGCGAGCAAGCCAGCCGCCAGCATCACGCCTGGGTTGGAGGTGTTGGTGCAACTGGTGATGGCCGCCAACAATACATCGCCATGTCCAATTTCGAGTGTGTTAAGCCCAGTGGGGTAGCGGGTGTTTAATGTACTTGGGTCTTTTCCAAACCCGTTGGCTGTCATAGGTTCAGAAAACAAGGTGTTGAATTGCCGCTTCATGTTTTTGAGCAGCACGCGGTCTTGTGGTCGTTTTGGCCCCGCTAGAGATGGCTCAACCGTGTCCAGGTCGAGCGTGACTACTTCGGAATAATCGATGGCCCCAGGGGCTGGCATGCCTAGTAATCCTTGGGCCTCGAAGTAGGCTTCAAACCGGTCTGCCTCTGCTGCGCTTTTGCCGGTTTTTCGCATGAACTCCACAGTTTTTTCATCGGGTGGGAAAAAGCCCATGGTGGCTCCATACTCGGGCGCCATATTGGCCAACGTGGCGCGGTCAGTGACAGACAAACTGGCTGCCCCCGGCCCATAAAATTCTACGAACTTTCCGACCACTTTTTTCTTGCGTAGCAGTTCGGTGATGGTCAGCACCAGGTCTGTGGCTGTGATGCCTTCGCGCAGCGCGTTGGTCAGCTCCACACCCACCACATCGGGCGTTAAAAAGTACACGGGCTGGCCCAGCATGCCTGCCTCCGCTTCAATACCCCCAACGCCCCAGCCTACAACACCCAAGCCATTGATCATGGTGGTATGGCTGTCGGTGCCCACCAGGGTGTCTGGGTAGTAGACGGTGTTGTCTGTTTCTTCCCCGGCCTTGGCAGCGCTGCGAACCCCACGGAATAGATATTCCAGATTCACCTGGTGAACAATGCCAATACCCGGTGGCACCACTTTGAACGTGTCAAAAGCTTGCATGCCCCATTTCATGAACTGATAGCGCTCGCTGTTGCGCTCAAACTCAATTTCCATGTTTTTGCGCAGTGAGTCGGCGGTGCCAAAGTGGTCAATCATGACGGAGTGATCCACCACCAAATCCACTGGCACCAGCGGTTCGATTTTTTTGGGGTTTTGGCCCATGTCGTGTGCCACATTCCGCATCGCAGCCAGGTCGGCCAACAGGGGTACACCAGTAAAGTCTTGAAGCACCACACGCGCCACGATAAATGGAATTTCATCGGTGCGTTTGGCCTGTGCTTGCCAGTGGGCCAGTTGATGGATGTGTTCTTCAGACACCTTTTTGCCATCGCAATTTCGTAACACCGACTCCAGCACTATTCGAATCGACACCGGCAAACGGGGCAGGTTTGGAAAGCCGAGTTCGGCCAGTTTGGCAAGGCTATAAAACCGCCCCTTTTGACCTGCTCGGGTGGTGAAGGTGCTGAGTGTTGAATGCTTCAGGGTTGACATGGCTGCTTCTCCCTTGCTGGCTGCGACGGAGGAGCCCGACGCAGCATGGTCAAAATATCAATGCAGCTGCATGCTGTTGGGCAACTCCGAGTCTTCTGGGAGTTCTGCATGCATCAGCTCACCCTCCGGATTGGGATACAGCGGCGAGCCACAGTCCTCACAGTACTCCAAAGGGAAGCGTTCTTCCAGTACATGAATATGACGAATACCCACTTCTTTGAGAAGCGCCTCGATTTTTGACCGGATCACTGGATTGTCTGGTTCGCTTTCAATGTCTTTCTCATACACCGGATCAGGTTCGTTCCCATACTCTTCGCCAATCAGTGGCCACACCACGCCGTGAACAATGTCGTTGTTGCCTTCCAGAGAAAAACCAATCCGGTATTCCTCAATTTCTCCACGCTCTACAAACGCACCCACGCTTGCACGAATTTTCTGGGTTGGTACATCCAATGCGCTTTCTAGGAACGCGGCCGATGCACGCACGGAATAAGCGCGGGCCTCTTTCTCAGCCTCGCGGCATGCATTGTATAAACCGTTGGGCAGCAAAAGTTCCAGCAAACATCCTGGCATAATTTTTTGCAAGGCTTGCCCACCGGTGAGTTGCCAGTTTGCAAGTACTTCTTCCTTACTGAGCAAAGTGCCATTGCTGTGGCTCTCCACTTGCCATTTGAAAGCTGGCATGCCGACGGGTACAGCAATAGCACCAATCAAATAGCGTACATCACTCAAAAAGCTCTGGGTTGCAGGCAGGTTTTCCGTGTCGATTCGAACCAGGTTGCGGTCTACAGCGGCTTGGCCCAATTGGCGGGCCAGCTCAGCCGCTGCGGTGTAGCTTTCTGGAAGTTGGTCTGGGCTAAACAACATGTTGGTGAGCACAACATGGGCATGCTCCGACAGCACATTCTTTTGAAGCAGCGCGGTGAATTCTGCCACCGTGGCCTCTTCAATTTTCCCAGAGGGAATGTTGTAGGTGGACCAAGCCAGAATGGGGGCAGCCAACAGCAGTATGTCTTCTTTGTCGCTGATCTGTGGGGATTCCACCGTGTTCTCGATTGCAAAAGCCAGTTCGTCGTAGGCCCGGTAGTTGTGGGCATACAAATGGTCCAGCGTTTGCATGAGGGTGGTGTCGCTGCGGCCTTCTAACATTGGTGCGAGTGCAGCAAATAGCTTCTTTTTCCAGAAACGTCGTTCAAGTCGACTTCCTGAGTCAGCAAGCAAAATGGCCAGGTTGGCCAGTGGCTTTGCGTATTTGGAAAGCTTGGAACGTGACGCTGTGTTGAGCGGTTTTCTGCGCATGGGTGGTCCTTTGTAAGGTTCCACCCATTGTAGTACGAGAAGGGCTTAATCGACCTGCACGGACTTTTTATTTGCCCCGAAGATTGGACTGGTCCTCCAGGCCTGGGCGCACCCACTCGGGCGGCGCCCAAATGTGTTTGATGCGTTCCCTCAATGGACCAGATTTGAGTACGTCTTCGAACATGTCCCGCCACTCGTGCGTGTTCAGGGTCCAGATATTATTCGTTTTAGGTTGGCGCACAATCCCGTAATCCACTGGTGCAACCTCGGGTTCAAACGTTCCAAACAATCGGTCCCATATGATGAGCACGCCGCCATAGTTTTTATCGATGTATTCATTGTTCCGGCCATGGTGCACGCGGTGGTGGCTCGGGGTGTTGAACATGAATTCAAACCACTTGGGGAATTTGTTGACTGCTTGTGTGTGCACAAAGTACTGATACCCAAGGTTGACACCATAAGCAAGCAGCACAGCCCACACCGGGAATCCGATGATCAACATGGGTGCCCAGAAGATTTGGTGCAGGTTCACCGCATAAAACAAACTTTGCCGCATTGCGGTGGTGGTGGTCATGTTTTCGCCACTGTGGTGCACCACGTGTGCACACCAGAACCAACGGATGCGATGGCTGCCCCGGTGAAACCAGTAATAGCAAAACTCAATGCCAAACAGCAAGGCCAAAAAATTAAGGGGGGTCACGTCAATGGTGGCAATCCGGAACGAGTAAATCCACTCCATGAACGCCGACACAAACAAAGCGAACCACACCAGCTCCATGGCTTGGTAGCTACCACCCAAAAGCATGTTGGTGATGACCTCGTTCTTTTTGAAAAAGAACGATTTGCCGACCTTCTTCAGATACAAGTATTCCACCAGCGTTGCGCCCAGAAACAAGGGTGTGAGCAAGGTGAGAAACACCTGCTTCCAGTCTGGGTTGGGCCCGAACAGTAAATTGAAGGTGGGCATTGCCTGCGTGATCAACTGCTCCATGCGTGTCTCCGCGTGTTGGTTTTTTTGATGTTTTCGATTGTGTGCAGATTTTGGCAAGAAGTCTTGTGAGATCAAGCCTTGTTTTTTGTGAAATTGCGCCAATAAGTATTTGAGAAATTATTTTTGAGATCCGATTTTTCCACCACTGTGAGTAGTGACCCGATCCAATATTTGGTTGGTGTGTGGATCTATAAAAAACTTACTCCCATCTTGATAGTTAGAGCATGTAGTGAACTACCTTAACGATTGATATAAGCTGAATCAGCGTGAAAAGAACTACTTATTGACGAACCCATGGCATTTGTCAGCGATAAAAAATTCAGCCGACAAAGCGCTAAACGAGGCGCGATTGAAATTTGGGGCTGGCAGTCTACACAATGGTGCTGGCGATGCATTTCGTCACTGCTATTGGAGTGCTCTTCTTGCTCGAGACATCGGGCCGGAGGATGCCTTCGAATTTACTACGGCACACGAAGAAAGACCTGGACTGCCTGAAGAAGAGATTGAAATGGATCTGTTCAATAATCGAGTTGGAATTGATATTGGGCTAGGATCTTCACAGGAAAGCGATTTTGTTGTTGCTTCAAGAGCCTGAAGACCACATCACTCTGAGCAGTCGTTAAACTTTGAATTTGCTCGAATTAGCTCACTGCACATAGTTGCAATTACCCTGCCTCTTCTTGACGGGGATCAAAGCCCGACAAGGCGTGGGATTCAACACGTGCAGTGAGCAATAACTCGGCGGAGTCTGGCAACGCACTGCGTGCAATAGCCCACAAGTGTGCTTTATTGTGCAATCGATTCACGCCACTTCACATAGTCCGCTGCAACCTGCTTGGGTTGTTCCATCATCGGAACATGCCCCACCTTGTCCATCAAAATCACATCGAAGCCGGGCATGGCAGTTTTCAGTTCGGTGGCACCATCCACATGCAACACTCGGTCCTCCTTGCCCCAAACTATTAGGCCTGGCCCTTTATAAGCGGATGCAGACAACACCGTGGCCAAATCGGAGGGCACGCTTTTGAAATCTTTATAAATCCGTTTGTGCAAAGCCTGATCTGTGGCTGCACGCGCAGCCATGGCGTCGACCACAAAGCCTGGTACAAAAGCCGGCCGCTCGTACATCACCACATCCACGATTTTTTCAAATTCATCGCGATTGCTTGCTGTTAAAACAATTTCGCCGGTTTTCTCGAATTTTTGAATTACTTCGGATTTGCGGGATTCGACCAGGCCGGCTGGCGCCAAAAACCAAACCGATTGAACATGTTCAGGATATTTGGCTGCATACGCGCCGCTGATCCACCCACCCATGGAGTTGCCGCCGATGTGTGTTTTTTCCAAACCAAGTTTCTCGATGATGGCATGCACGCGATCAATTTGCGTGTTGATCACATAGTCTGCATTCATATCGCGTGTTGATGCTCCAAAGCCTGGCACATCAATGGCATACACCGTGTAATGATCGGTCAGGTGCCTGGCCACCCGGTTGAAGTTGTCTTTGGAGCCACCAAAGCCGTGAATGAGTAACAGCGGTTCACCGCTCCCGCCTTGAAGGTAGGGCACCACAAACCCATCAATTTGCAGCATTTTGCGCTCAAGACCCGACACTGCACGTTCCGCGGCAATCGCCATGCCAGCCGCTCCCTGGATTTCGCCTTCCGGCTGTTGCACGCTGCATGCATTGAGTCCCAGGGTGGCTGCGCCGGTCAGGAGCAGGGCGATGCGTCTCAGGGCATGGCTGGTTTTTTTCATGATGGACATAAAATTGAGCGTCAAAAATGATGAATACGCGCTAGCATAGAGCAGTTAATTCTCTTCTGACAACATTTCTTGTCAAATAATGAAGAAGCAAGCGGTTTTGGGGCATGTGTCGGCAAGTTATGTCAATCTGCTGTTTGATTGGCTGGATTCTGCACATCCCTCCATTGTGAACAACATGCCTTACACGCGCCCCATGCCCGGCGATCTCAATCGCGTGGAGGTTACCCGGTGGCAGGCGATGTTGGATTGGGTGTATGCGTCCACAAATGACCCAGCGATTCCACTAAAAATTGCAGCGCACGTTCGCCCGGCCAACATGGGTTTGTTGGGTTATGTGGCCAGCTGCTGCAGCAATTTGGGCGAAGCCTTTGCTCGCCTGCAGCAGTTCGAGAATCTCGTGTACAGCGTCAACGCATTGGCGGTGGCACTTCAGGATGATCGGCTTGTTTTGCGTTGGGGGGAGGAGCGTGGGCGCCCTGGCCACTGGGTGGACTCGGTGGCCATTGGCGTGTTGGTTGCTTTTACCAATCGCCTCATTGACAAGCCCGTGTATCCCTTGGCGGTGAAGTTTATTAACCCCGCACCCGTCAATTTGTGCGATTTTGAGTCTTTTTTTCACTGTCCGGTGCATTTCGACGCGATTTACACCGAGGTGGTGTGGCCTGCAGCTCTTTTAGACACACCGCTCAAATCGCCAGATGGCGTGATGCGTGCCATGTTGGACCAGCAAGCGGAATTGTTGCTGGAGCAGGTGAAAGCCAGCGGGGAGGGCATTCCTGGGTTGCAGAAAGCGATTCAGGAGTCCGTGAGTGCTGGCATTCCCAATTTGCCTGAAGTCGCGCGCAGATTGTGTATGAGCACTCGTACTCTTCAACGGCGTTTACAGGAGCTGGGTACAAGCTTTCGGGATGAGCTGGAGCAAGTGCGTGTCACAATGGCCAAACGCTGTTTGCAGGCTGGCGAACTCAGTCTTGCCGACATCGCAAATTTCTTGGCATACAACGACCAAAGTGCCTTCACGCATGCCTTTAAACGAGTGACTGGCCTTAGCCCAGCCAAATTTCAGCGTGCAAAGCGACAATCGGTTCTAAAAGCCCTCTGAATTGCCTCAGGCCCTTCAAAAATAAGGGAAAGTCCTATATCATATATAAGACTTGAGAGGCCTTTGTACCCTGCTGCTTTTGCGTTGCAGCACTTGTGCGCACCTACGAACTGCCTCAAAATCACACAGTTTCTATTGACCCCACCCAATCTAGGGAGATCTCATGCTTGAGTCCTATCGCCAACACGTTGCCGAGCGCGCAGCGTTGGGCATTCCCCCCCTGCCATTGTCGGCCGAACAAACCAACGGTTTGATCGCCCTGTTGAAAAACCCGCCTGCCGGTGAAGAGCAGTTTTTGCTCGACCTGTTGACCAACCGCGTGCCTGCGGGGGTGGACGATGCAGCCAAAGTGAAAGCCGCTTTCCTTGCTGCGGTGGTCAATGGTTCTGAGAGCTGTAAGCTGGTAGATCGCAAAAAGGCGACCGAGCTTTTGGGCACCATGCTGGGCGGTTTCAACATCAAGCCTTTGATCGAAGCGTTGGACGACGCAGAAGTGGGTGCAATTGCCGCCAACGCCCTGTCCAAAACCCTGCTCATGTTCGACTACTTTCACGACGTGAAAGACAAGGCAGACAAGGGCAGCGCCAATGCCAAGCAGGTCATGCAAAGCTGGGCCGATGCGGAGTGGTTCACGAGCCGCCCCGAAGTGCCACAAAGCATCAAGCTGACCGTGTTCAAAGTCTCTGGCGAGACCAACACGGACGATCTGTCGCCAGCGCCCGATGCCTGGAGTCGCCCAGACATTCCTTTGCACGCATTGGCCATGTTGAAAAATCCTCGCCCTGGTATCGAAGCCGACGAACCAGGCAAGGTCGGGCCAATCAAGCAACTCGAAAAATTGAAAGCCAAAGGCAATGCCATCGCTTATGTGGGCGATGTGGTGGGTACAGGTTCTTCACGCAAGTCCGCCACCAACTCTGTGTTGTGGTTCACCGGCGATGACATTCCCTTCATCCCCAACAAGCGTTTTGGTGGTTACTGCCTGGGCGGCAAAATCGCCCCAATTTTCTTCAACACGATGGAAGATGCGGGCGCGCTGCCCATTGAGCTCGACGTGAGCCAGATGGAAATGGGTGACGAGATCGAGCTGCGTCCCTTTGATGGCAAAGCGCTCAAAAACGGCCAGGTGATTGCCGAATTCAGCATGAAAACCGACGTGCTGTTTGATGAAGTGCGTGCTGGTGGCCGCATTCCCCTCATCATTGGCCGTGGCCTCACCGACCGTGCGCGTGCCGCACTGGGTCAGGGCCCAAGCCCTGTGTTCCGTCGCCCCGCAGCCAAGAACGACAGTGGCAAAGGCTTCTCCCTGGCCCAGAAAATGGTGGGCAAAGCCTGTGGTTTGCCAACCGGTCAAGGCGTG
>DASUEF010000142.1:0-2655 GCA_036275215.1 Limnobacter sp.
CGCTTGTTGGCACGAGCAATACGATCGTTTTAGGCCGCACCACAGACACCACGGTGATCGGTGCCACGGGCACAGCCACCAATGGGATTTTGCAAAACAAGATATTGCAAGTCACTGGGGATGTGGGTATCACCGGTAATGTGTCGATTGGCGGCACATTCACCGCATCAGGGTTTGTAGGCAACGGCTCGGGTTTGACCAATCTGAACGCTGGCAATATCAGCACTGGCATCGTGTCGGTGGCCCGTGGAGGTACAGGTGTTGATGGTTCAGCGGCGGCCAACGGCGCGTTGCTGATTGGCAATGGCAGTGGGTTTGCCTTGGGTATGCTCAACGGGACAGCCAATCAAATCAGCGTAACAAACGATCCTGGTTCAATTACTTTGGCGCTTCCCCAGGACATATCACCCACCAGCACACCGACCTTTGGTGGCATGGTGCTTCATGGCCCCTTGGCTGCACAAGAGGCGACTATTTCTGGCAATTTGCGAACAGGGCGATTGTTTTTCACCAATAGCGCATCCAACGTGGTGATTGGTCAAAACTCACTCAATAATCCAGAGAGCGGTTATTACAACATTGCAATCGGCGACTACGTGATGCCCGGCAATATTTCTGGTTTTAATAACATTGGTATTGGCAATGGAGCGCAAAATTGCAACGAAACTGGTCACAGCAATATTGCCTTGGGTTATGAGACCTTGAATTGCCTGCAGAGCGGTGATTTAAACACAGCGGTGGGTACCTCAGCCTTGTACTCCACCGATGGCCTCGGTAACACGGGCATTGGTGCGCGTGCCATGAGCTCAAACCACACCGGCAATGAGAACACTGCGCTCGGTTTTTATGCGGGCTCTCAGCGCGGAAATGATTATGCTGCTCGCCAACGTTACGGAAGTAACAACACCTACCTGGGCGCGTACGCCCACCCCACCGTCGATAACTTGTCCTACGCCACAGTCATTGGTTCAGATGCCTCCGTGAGCACCAGCAACACCGTTGTTTTGGGTCGAGCAAGCGATGTGGTGGTGCTGGGTGCAACCGGTGATGATGGCAGTGGCAATCGTTTGCAGGTCAATGGCAATGCAAGGTTTACTGGCAACGTCGATTTCAATTCCTTAAGTGTTTCTGGTGTACCGGCCACTCTGGCTTTTCGGTATGCAAGCGACACTGGTTCAGAGTTTTATGCGGAGCCCAATCTTGGGCTTGGCCAGGGTGCATTGGCCAGTCGAAAAAGCGCGGGCAATGTGGCCCTTGGCGATGGTGTGCTTGGGCAGATGAACACCCTCGGTTGGGGGGACGAGTCTGGTTCGTGGAACACGGGTGTAGGCTACCAAGCTTTGTATAAAAACGATTACGGTGATGAAAACTCGGCTTTGGGGTACAAGACACTGTATGAGAACACCAGTGGCTATTACAACGTGGCAGTGGGTGGATGGAGTTTGTATTCAAACACCTCGGGGTATTTAAACACAGCCATCGGGTACCAGGCCCTGTACGCCAACACCACGGCACGACGAAATGTCGCCGTCGGCGGATACGCACTAAGCGCCAACACCGAGGGCAGTGACAACACGGCTGTGGGCTACAACGCAATGGGCTACACCGGCATTACTTCATTTAATACTGCGGTTGGTCGAGCTGCCATGTCGTATTTGTCAACCGGCAACTCAAACACGGCAATCGGTCGAAGGTCAGGCGATTTTTTAGACACGGGCAGCAACAATACATTCATTGGAGAGTATGCCGGTTTTGGTGCAAGCACTTCGAACAACAACATCGCGATTGGGCGATATTCACAAATTGCCGATAATCTAGATCGTGCCACTGTGATTGGTACAGATGCTTATGTGGCCACGTCAAATACAATGGTTTTGGGAGGCTCAACGCAGGTGGTGGTTATTGGGAGCTCCTCCGATGATGGGAGCGGCAATAAGCTTCAGGTTTCAGGTGGTATTCGGGCTTCCGGCAATGCGATTTTTAACACAGGCAATCCTGGTCACTACACCCAGCTAAGGGACTTGCGAATCATGTCTTCTGGCGATGATGCCCAATGGGACCACCTCCGGGTGCGAACCGATGGTGTTTCATCAGTCATTGATGCTGGTGGGGCTGAGAACGGATTGATTTTCCGTGTTGGTCAAGGGGCTTCGGGTGGTATTGGGGATCAATCTTACAACACGGTGCTTTCACTCTTTCCCGATCAGTCGGCCGTTTTTTCTGGTCGAATTCAAGTTGCTGATCGTTTGAGTTTCAGCTCTATAAATGGGAACCGTATCCTCTTGTGGGGAGACAATCACGGGTTTGGAATCAATACAAGCAACTTGAGTGCCTTCGTTCCTGCTGGTGGCAACTACTTCAGTATTCGGGAAGGCTCCTACAATGGCCCTGAACATTTCAGTGTCAATCCCTCGGGCAACTGGATACGGCTGGGGGGCACTGCAACCGATCAAATGATATACATTGGCAGGAACGATCCGGGTGGTGGTGGGGGCGATCAGGCCTACATGCGCTATTACGTTAGATCGGGTGAGGCCACAACGTTTGCGCTGGGTAATCCCAATGACGGTGATGACCATATCGCTTTACTCCCAGGCGGCAATGTGGGGATTGGTACGGCAGAGCCACAATACAAATTGGACGTGGTTGGTGATG
>DASUEF010000143.1:0-4540 GCA_036275215.1 Limnobacter sp.
ATGACTCTGATTGCTCATAAACTACAACAAAAAAAACGGGGTTTTGCAGTGCACAACCCCGATTTGATCAAAAAAATCCGAACAAGAGTTCTAGACGGCGCGACGCACCATCAGCTCCTTGATCTTCCCGATGGCCTTGGTTGGATTCAGCCCTTTGGGGCACACATCCACGCAGTTCATGATGGTGTGGCAACGGAAGAGACGGTAAGGATCTTCCAGGTTGTCCAAACGCTCACCAGTGGCCTGGTCACGGCTGTCTGCAATAAAACGGTAAGCCTGCAACAAGCCGGCTGGCCCAACGAACTTGTCAGGGTTCCACCAAAAGGATGGGCAGCTGGTAGAACAGCAGGCGCACAAAATGCATTCGTACAGGCCGTCCAATTCTTCGCGCTCTTCTGGGGACTGAAAACGCTCCTTTTCGGGAGGGGGCGTGTCGTTCACCAAATAAGGCTTGATGCTGTGATACTGCTTGAAGAACTGGGTCATGTCGACAATAAGGTCGCGCACAACGGGCAGGCCAGGCAGCGGCTTCAGAACGATGGGCTCTTTCAGGTCGCGCAGGTTGGTGATGCAGGCCAAGCCGTTTTTGCCGTTGATGTTCATGGCGTCAGAGCCACATACACCTTCACGGCAGGACCGGCGATAGGCCAGCGAATCGTCCACATCGCTCTTGATGCGCATCAGCGCGTCCAGAAGCATTTTGTCGGTGGGTTCCAGCTCCACTTCCAGCTTTTGCATTTTGGGTGCTTCGCCGGTGTCTGGGTCGTAGCGATAAATCTCGAATTTAACTGTACGCTTTCCGCTCATGTTAAGTACCTCGAATCCTTGATTAGAAAGTCCGCTTTTTGGGCTGGAATGTTTCAACAGTCAGCGGCTTGGTGTTCACAGCTTTGTACTCCAAGCGGTTGCCTTCAGAGTACCAGAGGGTGTGCTTCATCCATGTCTCGTCATCGCGCTCCGGGAAGTCGCGGTGGGCATGCGCACCGCGGCTTTCTTCACGCGCCGCAGCCGACACCATGGTGGCCTTGGCGGTTTCTGTGAGGTTGGCCAGTTCGAGTGCTTCCACCAGCGCCGTGTTGAACACCTTGGACTTGTCCTTGATGAAGATTTTCTCAGCTTGCTGAGACAACTCGTTGATCACCTTCACACCTTCGTTCATCAGCTCTGTGGTGCGGAATACGCCACAGTGATGCTGCATTTTGGCTCGGATGCCATTCGCAACGTCTTGTGTGCGCTCGCCAGAGCTGCTGTTCATCAACTTGTCAACGCGACCCATGGTGAAATCACCTGCATTGACAGGCAGGTCTTTGTGGGTTTTCGCCTTGTAATTTTGCGACACAATGTGATTGCCTGCAGCACGGCCAAACACCACGAGGTCAAGCAGTGAATTGGTGCCCAAACGGTTTGCACCGTGCACGGACACGCAAGCGCACTCGCCGATGGCGTACATGCCATTGACCACTTCCTGGGGGCCACCCGGCTTCTTGGGGGCCACAACCTGCCCATAGAAGTTGGTTGGAATGCCACCCATTTGATAATGAATGGTGGGCACCACAGGAATTGGCTCTTTGATGGGGTCTACGTTGGCGAACTTGATCGCGATTTCACGGATGGAGGGCAGGCGCTTCATGATGGTGTCTGCACCCAGGTGGTCGAGCTTGAGCAACACATGGTCTTTGTTGGGCCCGCAACCACGGCCTTCCTTGATCTCTTGGTCCATGGAACGAGATACAAAGTCACGGGGAGCCAAGTCTTTCAGTGTTGGCGCGTAGCGCTCCATGAAACGTTCGCCTTCGCTGTTGAGCAGAATACCGCCCTCGCCGCGCACACCCTCAGTGACCAGCACACCGGCACCCGCCACACCGGTGGGGTGGAACTGCCAGAACTCCATGTCTTCCAGAGGGAGCCCTGCACGGGCAGCCATGCCCATGCCGTCGCCGGTGTTGATGAATGCATTGGTGGAAGCTGCCCAAATGCGGCCAGCACCACCGGTGGCGAATACGGTGACCTTGGCTTCAAGGATCATGATCTCGCCGGTTTCCATTTCGAGCGCGGTTACACCAACCACGTCGCCGTCGGCATCACGGATGATGTCCAGCGCCATCCACTCCACAAAGAATTGGGTGCGGGCGCGCACATTGCGCTGATACAGGGTGTGCAACAACGCATGGCCAGTGCGGTCGGCAGCGGCGCAGGCGCGCTGCACGGGCTTCTCACCAAAATTGGCGGTGTGCCCGCCGAATGGGCGCTGGTAAATGGTGCCGTCTGGGTTACGGTCAAAAGGCATGCCAAAATGCTCAAGCTCGTAGACCACTTTGGGTGCTTCACGACACATGAACTCAATGGCGTCCTGGTCGCCCAGGTAGTCCGAACCTTTCACGGTGTCGAACATGTGCCAGTACCAGTTGTCTTCAGACATGTTGCCCAGCGAAGCACCAATACCACCCTGCGCCGCCACGGTGTGGGAGCGGGTAGGAAACACTTTGGACAATACGGCCACGTTCAGGCCAGCTTCAGCCAGTTGCAAAGAGCAGCGCATGCCTGCACCACCTGCACCGACGATTACCGCGTCAAATTTACGACGTGGAAGGTTAGTTTTAACTGCAGTCACTTTTAGACCCTCCAGAGAATGTCAGCAGCGTAGCCGGCAGCACCAATAAGCCCCAGCGCTGTAAAAACTTGCAATGTGAGACGAATGCCTGTGGGCTTGACGTAATCCATCCAAATGTCACGAATACCGATGTAGGCGTGGTAACACAGGGAGAGAATGGCCAACAGAGCGAAAATCTTGCCCAGTGGGAAAGAAAGCACGGTGAAATTGAAGAAGTGAACCCACTTCACGTAATCAAGGTCTGGCGTGAAAAGCACAGCAAGGAAAAGACCCAGGGTGTACAGGGCCAAAATGACCGCAGTGATGCGCTGAGCCACCCATTCTTTGAGACCGTAATGTGCGCCAACCACCAGGCGCTTAGAACCAATGTTGTTGGCCATGATTAAAACACTCCGAACAGTTTGAGGCCAAACAAGGCCGTGAGGCTAAGGCTTACAGCAAACACAATGCCCGCGCTTTTGCTGGCTGCGTATTTTTCAGTACCCACGTGCAAATCAAGCACAAGGTAGCGAATGCCAGCGCAGAAGTGATGCATGTAGGACCAAATCAGTCCGAGCAAAACAACCTTGACCATCCAATTGTCAACCAAAGCCTGCATTTCCAGGAAGGTGAGCTCGGAGGTGAGGCTTTTGTCAAAAAGCGGTAGCAAAATGACAGGCAACGCCAAGAAAAGCACCGCGCCGCTGACACGATGCAAAATGGACAGCTTACCAGCCAATGGCAGCCGGTATTTCAGGATTTGGGTGACGTGGATGTTCCGGTATTCCGGACGTTTCTTCGCAACAGTGTTTGACATGCTCAATGTTCTTATCAAAGATTGGGTTAAGGGCCTGTGAATCCTTCACAAAACAGATGTCGGACAGCTTGCTATTTTGAACCAATTCCCCATGGCTATAAAGCCGTAAAATTTTGGATTTTCGTGAAATACGGTTCAAATGGCAGGGTTTGCCCGCAAAACATTTGTATCAATTCAATACAATTCATTCCTATACGAAAATTTGTCAGTCAGGTACCAACCGCGACGCAACTCAACGGGTTTGTCGGAGTAGGTCAGCGAAAGCCTCTCCACAAGCAATAGCGGTGTACCTTGCTGCACCTGCAACAAATTGGCTTGTTCCGGATTAGCGCTCACCGCCTTGATGTGCTCGCTGGCACGAAGCATTCGCACCCCGAAGGCGCTTTCAAGAAATCCATAGAGGGTGGAATTCCACTGCTGTAGCCGCTCCAGCGTGAGTCCTTTGTATTGGGATGCCGGCAACCAGATTTCGTCGAAAATACGGGGAACACCGTCAAACCGCATGACCCGCTTAACCACAAATACAGAATCGCTGGGTTTGATGTCGAGCAATTTGGCCACTTGGGAGTTGGCCCGCACCCGTTCAACAGACAAATAGGTGGATTTGGGTTTGGCCGCAGGTTCGTCATCGGCAGCCAGCCTTAGAAATCGATACTCGGCCTTGGCCTCGTTGTGGGTGGCCACAAACGTGCCGCGCCCCTGTTTGCGATCCACCAGGTTTTCGGCAGCCAACTCGTCAATGGCTTTGCGCACCGTACCTTGGCTAACTCCATACCGTGCAGCAAGCTCGGTCTCGGAAGGAATGAGCTCGCCTGGCTTCCATTCGCCGTCTTGCAGGCTTTTGATCAACAAACCTTTGATTTGCTGATAAAGCGGACTGAAGGTGGGATTCACAGCTGGGTTGGGCAAAATGCCAAGTATTAAACAATGTGTATCTTATATCTTATAGAGGACTTTTGAAAGGCAAACCCTTCTAAACCAGACATAAGTCAACAAGGCATTCGCGTTTGGGGCTAAACTATGGCCTTCGATTTTTAATCCCTTGGAGTGACCACCATGACCAAACCTGCAATGCGTGTTGCCGTCACCGGCGCCGCTGGCCAAATCGGCTACAGCCTGTTGTTCCGTATCGC
>DASUEF010000144.1:0-1440 GCA_036275215.1 Limnobacter sp.
CCCCCACCAAATTCCTCGCCACTGCTTCAGCCACTTCAATGCCATCTACACCGGCTGACAAAATACCACCCGCGTAGCTGGCACCTTCGCCGGCAGGGTAAAGGCCTTTGACATTCAGGCTTTGGAAATCGTCGCCTCGCGTTATTTTCAGGGGCGACGAGGTTCGCGTTTCCACACCGGTCAGTACCGCGTCGTGCATGTCGAAACCTTTGATTTTTTTGCCGAATGCCGGCAAGGCTTCACGCATGGCCGTGATTGCGTACTCTGGCAATGCGTCGGCCAGGTCAGTCATCTTGACGCCGGGTTTGTACGATGGTTCTACGCTGCCAAGTTCAGTCGATGCTTTGCCCGCAATAAAGTCGCCCACCAATTGGCCGGGTGCCTCGTAGTTGCTGCCGCCCATCACAAAGGCATTGGATTCAAGCTTGCGTTGAAAGGCGATGCCTGCCAGTGGGCCACCGGGATAGTCGGCCGGGCTAATGCCCACCACAATACCCGCGTTGGCGTTGCGTTCGTTGCGGGAATATTGGCTCATGCCGTTGGTGACCACGCGATGTTCTTCTGACGTGGCGGCCACCACGGTGCCGCCGGGGCACATGCAAAAGCTGTACACCGATCGGCCATTGGCAGCATGGTGCACCAGCTTGTAGTCGGCTGCGCCCAGCAGGGGGTGGCCGGCGTGTTGCCCCAGGCGGGCACGGTCGATCAGCCCTTGCGGGTGTTCTATCCGAAAGCCCACTGAAAATGGCTTGGCTTCCATGTACACGCCGCGCTCGTGTAGCTTGGCAAAGGTGTCGCGGGAACTGTGGCCCAGCGCCAGCACCACATGGTCTGCGCGCAGTTCGTAAGTGCCACCGTCTTTCAGGTTCTCAATGGTCAGGCCGCGAATGTGGCCGTCTTCAATTTGAAAGTCGCAGACGCGTTGTTGGAAGCGAATTTCACCGCCCATGGCGATGATTTGCTCGCGCATGTTTTCTACCACTTTCACCAGGCGGAAGGTGCCAATGTGGGGTTTGCTGACCAGCAAAATTTCCTCGGGTGCGCCAGCCTTGACAAACTCGGTCATCACTTTTCGGCCCAGAAAGCGCGGGTCTTTGATTTGGCTGTACAGTTTGCCGTCTGAAAATGTACCTGCACCGCCTTCGCCAAACTGCACGTTCGATTCGGTGTGCAACACACGTTTGCGCCACAGGCCCCAGGTGTCTTTGGTGCGTTCGCGTACTTGTTTGCCACGCTCAATCACAATGGGTTTGAAGCCCATTTGCGCCAGCATCATCGCTGCAAAAATACCGCAGGGGCCAAAGCCAATTACCACCGGGCGAATGGCTGGGGCTTCCTTCAGTTTCACTGGCAACTGGTAGACCATGTCGGGCGCAGGCCGAATGTGCGAGTGGGCGGTGAATTTCGACAACAACTGCGCTTCAAGCCGGGCGCTGTCCA
>DASUEF010000145.1:0-1144 GCA_036275215.1 Limnobacter sp.
GATGGCAGCGTGAACATTCCCAAACTGGGTCAGCGCCGCATGGAAATACGCACGCAGATGGTGTTTCAAGGTGAGCACACACAAACCACTGAACTGAATGGCAAGGTTGAAATTGACCCCAATGCAGGCGGGCGTGTTCAAGCCCCTTTTCAGGGACGCGTAGAACCAACCGCCAAGGGGTTCCCTGTGCTGGGGCAAACCGTTCGCAAAGGTGAAGTGCTGGCCTATTTAAGCCCGGTGGCCGATGCAATTTCCGCGGGCTCGCAACGCGCTGAACTGGCTGAAGTGAAAGCCAACCTAACGCTGGCCCAACAACGTGTTGAACGCATGAAAGTATTGCAAGGCACCATACCCAAGAAAGAGCTTGAGGCCGCGCAAGCTGAGCTTTCTGCACTGCAAGGGCGAGAACGGGCTTTGAGCAACAGTGTGCAGGGCAGGCAGGCCCTGCTGGCGCCCACCAACGGGGTGATCGCCAAAAGCAAGGCACTGAATGGGCAGGTGGTTGAACCCAGCCATGTGTTGTTTGAAGTGATTGACCCAAGCCAATTGCTGATTGAAGCCAACACAGCCAACGCAACACTTGCACAGCAAGTGCAGGGTGGCAGCGTGGCCAATATGGATGGCATCGAGTTGACCCTGCTGGGTGCAGGACGCAGCTTGGTCAATGGTGCCATTCCAATTACATTTCGGGCCATGGCCGCACAAGGCAACAACGCCGTGCCACTGGCTGTGGGTCAACCGGTCACAGTGCTGGCCCGATTGAATACCAAGGTCAAAGGCATTGTGCTACCCAGCGAAGCGGTGGTACGCAACCCCAACAACGAGGCGATTGTGTGGATCAAATCGGGGGCTGAACGATTCATCGCACTGCCGGTGGAGTACCAGGCACTGGACGCCCGGCAAGTGGTCATCACCAAAGGCCTGGCCGATGAAAACCGTGTTGTGGTTTCAGGCACCAACCTGATCAACCAGATCCGATAAGGGGCGATGCATCATGTTTAACTGGATCGTCCGGTTCAGCCTGCACAACCGGCTTTTTGTATTGGCCGCAGCCATGCTCGCCATGGCCTACGGCGCTTATGTGTCCACCCAAACACCGGTGGATGTGTTTCCCGACCTGAACAAACCCTTGATCACCGTGCTG
>DASUEF010000146.1:0-5204 GCA_036275215.1 Limnobacter sp.
CCCCAAACCCGCCGGGGCGCTGACACGCCCTGCCGGTGCCTTATTTTTGAACCGTCAGCTTTTGGCCGCCTTTTAGGTAAAGGGTGTCGCCATCCCAGCCCTCGAAAGACTCTTGTTTGCTGAGGTCCACCGTGATGGGACCGCCAGGATAGGGCGTCACTGGCCCGTCATAAGACACATCGCCTGTTGAGTGATGCACTGTGGCGCGGTATGAGGCATTGCCAGAAGTCTCGGTTTGAGTGACACGGACAAACACCCCGCCATCCAGCCCACCCACCCACACGGCAGCGGCCGATACACCGGCTGGTTTTGCTGGAACATCAACCGGGGAAGCGAGTTCCCCCTGACACCCCATCAACATGAAAAGGACGACCGCGAGCAAATGTCGCCATAACAAATGAGGAGTTTGTGTGGTTTGCATCAAAATTTTCCAATTCCTTCGATGGTCAACGTGTCGTTTTTGTAATCCAGATCGGGGTAATCATCCCGAAACTCGCCAATACCTGTTTTCAACCTCAATGTAAACGCCTTGAATGCGCCCGGCTTGGCCTGAAATTCTTGAAATATAAGCAAGCGGTTTTTTGAGTGGAGACGGGTCGATTCGTTGATCTTTAGCCACCGCATCTGGCAGATTTCGCACTTTCACGTCCAGCACGGTTAGCCAGGGGGAGGTGTGATCTAGGCTTCTTCGGGCCGCGCGCCACGTGCCAGCAACCGCATCACGCCCTCGCCCGGGCTCACGCCTTCGAACAACACGGCATTTACCGCTGCGGTGATGGGCATGTCGACACTGAGGCGGGCGGAAAGCTCGCGCACCACGGGCGCACACTTCACACCCTCGGCCACTTGCCCAAGTTCTTTGAGAATGAGATCTAGGGACTTGCCCTGCGCCAGCATAAGCCCGACTCGTCGGTTGCGGGACAAATCGCCCGTGCAGGTGAGGATGAGATCTCCAAATCCCGACAGACCATTGAGGGTTTCGGCCTGAGCACCCAGCGCCACTGCCAACCGTTTGATTTCGGCCATGCCGCGGGTGATGAGTGCTGCACGGGCATTCAAACCCAGTTGCATGCCATCGCAAATGCCGGTGGCCACGGCCATGATGTTTTTGACAGCGCCGCCCACCTCGGCGCCCACCAGGTCGTCCAATTCGTAAACCCGCATGGCGGCATGATGCGCCGCTTGGACCATGGCCGCGCGGGTGTTGAGGCACGGCGAGGCGGCGGTGAGAGCGCAGGGCAAGCCCCGGGCCACTTCAGCGGCGAAGGACGGGCCTGTGAGCGCCCCACCGTAGGCTTTGCCCAACACCTGCTCCACCACTTGATGAGGCATGAGCCCTGTGCCCACCTCAAAACCCTTGCAAAGCCACACCAAGGCTGGCCATTGGTCCACTGGAGCAAGGGCCTGGAGTTGTTCTAAGGTTTGGCGCAAGGCGCCCATGGGGGTGCCCAGCACCCACAGGCCGTCGCCGCCCGGCAGGGCGTGGCGCGCGGCGGCGGCGAATTGGGGTTGGGTTTGTAGCCCAGGCGCCAGCTTGATGCCTGGCAGATACCGTGGGTTTTCTCGCTGGGTGGCAATGCTGTTAAGCACATCTACATCCCTGCCCCACAACACCACGTTGTGAGCCAAAGCCATGTGGGCAGCCACGGCCGTGCCCCAAGCGCCAGATCCAAATACCGTGATATTCAATGCAGGCCCCCGGCGCACATGCAGAATTAGGCCGTGGCGATGCCGTTGCCCTGTTGAGCAGCCTGCTCTTGGGCTGCAGCCAAACGCTGCTGGTAAAATTGTTCGAAATTGATGTCGGACAAATGCACGGGAGGGAAGCCGGTGCGGGTGATCAAATCGGCCACGTTGGCACGCAGGTAGGGGTAAATCATGTTGGGGCACAGAATGCCCAGCAGCGGGTCGAACTGCTCGGGAGGCACGTTGGCAATCTCAAAGATACCAGCCTGTTTGCACTCCACCAAAAAGGCCACCTTGTCTTCGATTTTCGCGGTCACGGTCACTGTGACCTCGGATTCGAAAATGGTCTCTGCCAAACGACCTGCACCCACGTCCACAGCCACTTCAATTTTGGGAGGCGTTTTTTCCAGAAAGATCTGGGGGGCGTTGGGCAGCTCCAGAGAAGCGTCTTTGATATACACACGCTGCAATTGAAAGACGGCTTCTTTGTTTTGTTCGGCCATGAGATGGCTCCTATGGTGTTCGGTTAAAAGATTTATTGGGCTTTGTTCAACAGGGACATCAACTGACCTGCACGGTCTAGCGCGGCCAAATCGTCGAACCCACCCACGTGGGTGCTGCCAATGTAAATTTGGGGCACAGTCCGCCGACCGGTTTCTTCCATCATTTTCATCTTCTGGTCTGGGTCCAGATCGATGCGAATCTTCTCGATGTGCTGTACGCCACGCTCTGCCAACAGGCGCTCGGCGCGCTGGCAATATGGGCATACTGCACTGGTATACATGCGGACGGGGGCGTGGGTGTTGCTCATATGAAACCTCGATGTTGCTTATGCTTGTGCTTCGTCGTTGGCGGCTGCCTTGCCGTTTTTGCCGCCTTTGTTGCCTTTGTTGGCGGCGCGCTCGGTGGCTTTTGCTTCTTCAAGCTTTTTGGTGGGCATGCCCGCTTCTTTCCAGGCGTTTACACCACCTTCCAGTGTGTAAACCTGGGTGTACCCGGCGCCCTTCAGAATGGTGGCGGCTGCACCAGAGCGTGTTCCAACTTGGCACACCACAATGAGAGGGGTTTCTTTGGACTTGCTGAGGGTATCGGCTTTGCCTTTGAGCTCTTTGATGGCAATGCGCTTGGCGTGAGGAATGGCACCTGAACCGCGCACGAGGTCGTCTTCGCGGATGTCCACCAACACAGCCTTTTGCTGATTGATGAGCAAGGTGGCCTGCGCGACGGTGATGCGCTTGCCGCCGCCTTTGGTCAGCATGGGCCAAACGAGCATGAGGCCAGAGCCCAAGGCAAGCGCGATCAGCCAGCTGTTTTGAAGCAAAAATTCCTGTGTCATGGGTCCTGCAATGATTGGGTCTGAATGGGTTGTCCATTATATCCCCATGATTCAAGGCTAAAATGGAGGTTTGCCTGATTTAGACTCCATCAGAAAGGCCCCACCATGTACAAACTTGTCTTGATGCGCCACGGCGAAAGCCAGTGGAACCTGGAAAACCGCTTCACCGGCTGGGCCGATGTGGATCTCACCGACAAAGGCCGCGAGGAGGCCCGAAAAGCGGGGGCCCTACTCAAAAATGAAGGTTACTCGTTTGATGTGGCCTACACCTCGGTGTTAAAACGCGCCATTCGCACCCTGTGGATTGCCCTGGACGAAATGGACCAAATGTGGCTCCCAGTGGTGCACGCATGGCGCCTGAATGAACGCCACTACGGTGACCTTCAAGGCCTGAACAAATCAGAGACCGCCGCCAAATTCGGCGAAGAGCAGGTATTGATTTGGCGCCGTGCCTACGCCATTGCCCCCAACCCCATGACGGTGGAAGATCCCCGCTTTGCTGGCAAAGACCCACGCTATGCCAAGCTCAAGCCCGAGGAAATTCCTTTGACTGAGTGCCTGAAAGACACGGTGGATCGCGTGATCCCGATCTGGAACGACGGCATTGCGCCTGCCATCAAAGCGGGCAAAAAGGTGCTGGTTGCAGCTCACGGCAACAGCCTGCGCGCACTCATCAAATACTTGGACAATCTCTCCGAGGAAGAAATTCTGAAGGTGAATATTCCCACTGCTCGCCCTCTGGTGTATGAGCTGGACGAAAACCTGAAGCCAATTCGCAATTATTACCTAGGGGATCAGGCGGAGATTGCTGCAGCCATGGCCGCTGTGGCCAACCAAGGCAAGGCCAAGTAGTCCACACACCGTGCGCGTTCTTAAATCTTTCACCAACCTGCCCTGCAACACCCTGCTTGGCGCAACTCTTTGGCTTGCGCTGGGGGTGTGGGCGGGCAGTGGTTACGCCCAAAATTCGGTGCGTGACCCGGCTGGTGTGAAGCAAGAACGTGAAGAAGTACGCCGCAAGCTAGAAGCACTTAAAAAAGCGATCAACAGCACCAGCGCCGAGAAAAAGCAAGCGGCCAATGCCCTCACCCAGCTCGAAAAACGTTTGACACAAACAGAAACCCGCTTGAAGCAACTGGACCAAGACAGGGACGCGCTGGAGGTTGAAATTTCTAAACTTGGCCAAGAGGAGAAAAACCTCCAGCGCGAGTTTGAGAAAACCCAGGCCCGCATGGCCCAGGTGTTACGCAATCAGTATCGACGGGTAGAGATCAACCCGACCCAGGCTTGGCTGGCAGGAAAATCAGCCAGCGAGGCGGCCCGCGAGAGCTACTGGTTTGAACGTGTATCCGCTGCCGAACGGGACCTGGCGGAACAACAAGCCACGCAAGCGCGGGAACTTGAAGCCATCCGCTTGGGGCTCGAGAAAAAACAAGACCGCCTGGATGACACCATTGAGCGCCAGAGCGTGAGCAAGCGGGAGCTGGTGGCACAACGCGAAGAACGCAACCAGTTGATCGAAGACCTGAATTCCAAACTGAAAGACCAGGAGCTTGAGCGCAAACGCCTGCAACGTGACGAAACCCGACTCACCGGGGTGATCACCCAACTCACCCGCGCCATCGAGGAAGCCCGCCGCAAACAAGCCGCGGCTGCAGCAGCGGCAAAACAGCAGCAGAGCAAACCAAATGACGGCAGCAAGCCTCAAGCACGAGAGTACACGCCCCCACCCCCCATGCCCAACTCGGGAGATTTTGCAAAACTCAAGGGACGTTTGGTGTTGCCCGTGCAAGGCACCGTGGCAGGGCAATTTGGCAAAACGCGGTCTAAAGATGGGCAAGGCCCCTCTTGGAAAGGCATTTTTATTGCCACGGAGGCCGGGCAGGCAGTACGGGCTGTGGCTTCGGGGCGGGTGGTGTTTGCAGAATGGCTTCGTGGTTTCGGTGAAATTGTAATTATTGACCACGGCGACCAGTTTTTAAGTGTGTATGGCAACAACAGCAAGTTGCTAAAAGCGGCGGGGGAGTCGGTAAAACCGGGCGACACCATTGCCGAAACCGGCAACAGCAGTGGTAATCTAGAGACTGGGCTATACTTTGAACTCAGGCATCAGGGGCAACCCTTCGATCCAATTTCATGGACCAAAGGTCGGTAGGAAATATGCGTCAGAAGTTACGACAAA
>DASUEF010000147.1:0-1206 GCA_036275215.1 Limnobacter sp.
TGGCGTGGTCATTGGGCGAGCCACCTTGGGTGGCGCACCTGTGCTGGTGGCCGCCCAGGAAGGTGAGTTTCTGGGCGGTGCCATTGGCGAAGTGCATGGCGCAAAAATTACCGCGCTGATTGCCAAAGCTGTGAAAGAAAAACCCCGCGCAGTGCTGCTCATTTTTGAAAGTGGCGGTGTGCGTTTGCACGAGGCCAATGCCGGGCTAATTGCCGTGTCGGAAATTATGCGTGCCGTGTGCGCAGCCCGTGCGCAAGGTATTCAGTTCATCGGTTTGATTGGTGGTGCAGCCGGTTGTTTTGGTGGCACAGGCTTGATTGCCCGTTGTTGCGATGTACTCATCATGTCCGAAGAGGGTCGCCTGGCCATGTCGGGCCCGGAGGTGATTGAAACGGTGTACGGCGTGGAAGAATTCGATTCACGTGACCGTGCCCTGGTGTGGCGTGTGAGTGGGGGCAAGCATCGTTACGTGATGGGCGACATTCAGGCCTTGGTGGCCGATGAAGTAGAAGCCTTCAGACAGGCAGCCTTGCAAGCGCTGGATTCGGGCAGGGTGAGTTTTGATCTGGAGAATCTGGAAGCCGAGCACGCCATGTTGACGCAAAGGCTTGAGCAATTTGGTGACTGCCGTGATGCCAAAGAAATTTGGCAACGCCTGGGGCTGCCCAGTGCTGAAGAATTGGCACTGATGCCAGCGGATGAGTTTGTGAAAACCACGGCAGATGCCCGCAACGTGGCAAGGGGTGCGCAATGAACCGGGATCAAGTATTGAACGCCTTGTTTGCCGATGGCTGGAAAGCCGAGTACATGGAGGCCGATCATTTCTATGGCCGAGCAACTGTCGGCAACCAGCAGGTGACTGTGATTGGCACTGCCGAGAAAGCCGAAGTGGGTGCAGACATGGCCTTGACCATGGCAAGGGTTGTTATTCAAACCATCAAGCAGCACCCAGGTGAACCAATTGTATTTTTGCTGGACACGCAGGGCCAACGCCTTCGCCGCCGGGATGAACTCATGGGCTTGAATGGCTACATGGCACACCTGGCCAAAGCAGTGGAGCTGGCTCGCCAGCATGGCCATGTGATTGTGAGTGTGGTGTATGGCGAGGCAGTCAGCGGTGGTTACATCAGCACCGGCATGATGGCCGATGCCTGCTATGCCCTGGCCGATGCGGAAATCAAGGTCATGAATTTGCCGGCCATGTCA
>DASUEF010000148.1:0-1782 GCA_036275215.1 Limnobacter sp.
GGCAGGCATTGCCATGGGCTTGATCAAAGAAGACAACAAGTTTGCCGTGCTCACAGACATCCTGGGTGATGAAGATCACCTCGGCGACATGGACTTCAAGGTCGCTGGTACTGAGAATGGTGTAACCGCCTTGCAAATGGACATCAAAATCCAGGGCATCACCAAAGAAATCATGCAGGTTGCGCTGGCCCAAGCCCGCGAAGGTCGCTTGCACATTCTGGGCATCATGAAGCAGGCATCTGGCGGTGTAGGCGAGTTGTCTGCCTACGCCCCTCGCATGATCTCCATGAAGATCAACCCAGAAAAAATCCGCGACGTGATTGGTAAGGGTGGTGCAACCATCCGCTCCATCACCGAAGAGACCGGTGCAAGCATTGACATCAAGGACGATGGTTCCATCACCATCGCCTCGGTGGATGGTGAGGCCGGTGAGCGCGCCAAGAAGAAGATCGAAGAGATCACAGCAGAGGTCGAAGTGGGTTCCGTGTATGAAGGCACGGTACTCAAGCTTCTGGATTTTGGTGCCATTGTGAGTGTGTTGCCTGGTAAAGACGGCTTGTTGCACATTTCACAGATCGCCAACGAGCGTGTGAACACCGTGGGCGATTACCTCAAGGAAGGCCAGCAAGTGCGCGTGAAAGTGTTGGAAGCCGATGAGAAAGGCCGCCTGCGCTTGTCTATGAAGGCCTTGTTGGCTGCTGATGCACCCGCCGAGGCTGCTGCCGAAGGCGCTGCAGAAGGGCAACCCGAGGCCTGATGAGGCTAGAGGTACGCAACAACACCCCCCCGGCCTGCATGCGCGCTGTTTTGGTGTGCATGCCTGGCGGAGTCGAGCAGCTCGAGCTTACAGAGCTGCCCACGCCCAAGCCGGGGCCAGGGGAGGTGTTGATCAAGGTGTGTGCAGCAGGTGTAAACCGCCCAGATGTGTTGCAACGCCAAGGTTTGTATCCACCGCCGCCCGGTGCAAACCCGATGTTGGGTTTGGAAGTGTCAGGTCGCGTGTGCGATGTTGGCGAGGGTGTGGTCCCCGGGCTATTGGGTCAGCGGGTGATGGCCCTTTGCAACGGTGGGGGTTATGCCGAGTATGTTGCAGTGCCCGCAGCTCAGTGCATGCCAATCCCTGCGGGTTTAACAGCTGTTCAAGCCGCGAGCTTGCCAGAGGTGTACCTCACCGTGTGGCAAAACCTCTTTTGGACCGCGGGCGTGGGTGCGGGCACCAAAGTGCTGGTGCATGGCGGCAGCAGCGGCATAGGCACGGCTGCAATTCAATTGTGCAAGCGGTATGGTGCGCAAGTCTACGTCACCGTAGGGGATGCCAACAAAGCGGATTATTGCAAGGCTTTGGGGGCCATCCCGTATATATACAGGACGGAGCCTTGGGAGGACCGTGTTCTGCAACACACAGCAGGGCATGGCGTGGACGTGGTGCTCGATATGGTTGCAGGCGATTACATCAACCGCGATCTGAAATGCGTGGCCGAGCAGGGGAAAATCATTGTGATTGCCTTGCTGGGTGGTCGTTACGGCCAGATTGATGCAGCGAAGTTAATGAGCAAGCGTGCTGTTTTAACTGGCAATACTCTTCGGCCAAGAAGCGCCGAGTTCAAGGCGCGTTTGTGTGCAGAGGTGTCTGCTGAGCTGGCAGATGGATTTGCAAAAGGTCATCTGAAAACCCTGGTTGAAGCGGTGTATCCGCTGTCCCAGGTGGCGCAGGCTCATGCACACATGGAGTCTGGTCAATCGATTGGAAAAATTGTTCTAAAGGTAGGTGAGGAAGAATGA
>DASUEF010000149.1:0-41217 GCA_036275215.1 Limnobacter sp.
TCAAGGGGTATGAAGACGAAAGCCTCAACCAGTTTGCATGGCAGTTGCAGGAACTTCGCGTGTCGCTGTTTGCCCAAGAGTTGCGTACACCCATGCCCGTGTCTGTCAAGCGCCTGGAAAAAGCCTGGGAAGCGATTGCCAGGCGTCAACAATAGGAGATGCCCATGAACAACGCCATGTCTGTTTTGCTCAGTGCGCTGGTGGATTCATTCCGCCCGCGCATGCTGATGCTCACCCTCATCTCGGTGGGTTTGGCTGCCGTGTTTTGGTTGGTTGTGATTTGGTTGTCTGTGGATCCTTTGGTGAATGCGGCCATGTGGCTGTTGTCTTGGCTCGGGCTGGATTTTTCAGTGGAGGTGACCACCTCGGATGCAGCGATGCTTGGCTGGTTGAAGGTGATTCTTGTGCCTTTGGCTGTGTTTGGCTTGTTGTGGCCGCTGGTTGCCACATCGGCCGTGTTGTTGGCGGGCTTGTATGTCACGCCACCGGTGGTGAACTACCTCAGCGAGCGCGAATTTCCGGGCCTCGCCAAACGCGGCGATGCCAACGCCATGCACAGCTTGTGGGTCACGCTCAAAGCGGTGTTGGTGTTTTTGCTTGCTTGGGTGTTCACCTTGCCCCTGTGGCTCATTCCGGGCATTGCGTTAGTTTTGCCAGTGCTACTCACGGCGTATTTGCTCATGGCAGTGATGCGGTTTGATGCACTTTCAGGCCATGCCACGCGTGTCGAGATCAAAGCCATCCAGAAGCGGGATTCGACCTCTGCATGGCTGATTGGGTTGGTGTGTGCATTTTTGAGTTTCATCCCGCCCATTTTGCTCATCATGCCTGTCATGTCTGCTCTTGCCTTCAGCAGGCATTATTTGGGCAGTTTGGAGCAGTTGCGAACGGATGCCGTGGTTGCAGTACAAGAAAGTTGAAATACAAAAAGTTGAGGCAGTATGCAGATTCCAAAATTTGGATTGATTGTGGTAGGTGATGAAATATTGTCAGGTTTGCGGCAAGACAAGCACGTCCCCGCAATCATTGAGCGCTTGAGTGCGCGCGGATTGTCTCTGAGTTGGGTGAATATGGTGGGTGATGACAGGGCCCTGCTGGTGGATACGTTGCGCAGGTCGCTGGCCAGTGAGCACATTGTGTTCAGCTGTGGTGGAATAGGTGGCACTCCAGACGACCACACACGCCAGGCTGCGGCCGAAGCATTGGGGCGACCGATTGTGCGGCATGCCGGGGCGGTTGAATTGATAGCGCAGCGATGCGAAGAGAGTGGGCAACCGCTGGATGAATACAGATTGCGCATGGCAGATTTTCCGGCCGATGTTGAATTGATCCCCAACCCGTATAACCGAATCGCTGGATTCTCGGTGGAGCGTCATCACTTCGTGCCGGGTTTTCCCGTCATGGCTTGGCCGATGATCGAATGGGTGCTGGACACAATCTACCCCCAGTTCCACCACGTGGCCCTTGAATACAAGCGCGCTTTGCTGCTGTTTAAAACACCTGAAGCCAGGATTACACCGGTGATGGAGGCACTGGAAGCTCAATTTCCGGCATGTCGTTTATACAGTTTACCCAGTGTGGGAGACGATAAAATGGCCCGCCATATTGAATTGGGAGTGAAAGCGCGAGGTGGGGTGGAGCTGAAAGAAACGGTGTTCAAGGCTTTTGATGCCCTGGTTAAAACCTTGGAGGCAATGAACTGCCCGATCGAGCTTTTGCCCTAAAAAAAAGGCTCACCATGCGGTGAGCCTGAGTCATGAAATTTAGAGGTTCACGACCGAAGTCGTTCCAGGAGGAACGAGGAGACATCTGTACAACAGAGGCAAGCCCCAGTAGAAAGGCTTGCCTGGGTGAAATCAAATTAAGCCGCTTTGCGGGCCTTGGGCGCAGCAGCGCTGGTGGCTTTCAAAGTGGCTTTGGTAGCGGCTTCTACGTTGGCTTCAGCCATTTCAACGGCTTGCTTGGTTGCCTTGCTCACGCTTTCGTAAGCGGTGTTCGCGGCGGTTAGGGCAGACTTCATCAAAGCCACAGCGCCTTCGCTACCAGCGGGTGCGTTTTTGCTGGCGGTCTCGAACAACTCAGCAAACTTTTTATTGCTCTCTGCCACCTGTTCTTCAACCAACTTGGCGGCTTCAGAAACGATGCTGGAAGACAGGGCATACACATCTTTGCTGTACGCAACAGCTTTTTCAGACAAAGGCTGTGCCACGGAGGTGGATACGGCGACGAAGTCTTGAATATCCTTGGCAGAAGACAGTGCCTTCACTGCCTCAACGCCATCTTCCAGAGCAGCTTTTGCCGCGTTAAGATTCAGTTCAACAGCTTTTTCAACATTGCTGAAGGATTTCTGGCTCAAGCCAAGCACCTTTTCCAGGTTGGCTTTTTGAATTTCAAACAATTGTTCGGGGGTCATCAACATAATTTGCTCCGTCAGTGTGTACCGCGATTGGTTTATGGTCGTGGTGGCCATCAACTGGGATCCACCGAAACGCGCACTGTTTGATGCAGTGCACAAAATCTATTCTAACAAAAAATTCAACCCTGTCAACAAAAATGTTGCGTTGCAATAAACCGGTCTCCGTTCTGTAATATTTGTTCATGATGCAAGCCTTTTACACCGACGAGTTTGTGCTACCCCTGCCGCCAGGGCATCGTTTTCCAATGCAGAAGTACAAAATGCTCCGGGATAAGGTTCAAAGGGCGCTACCAGGTGTTGATTTGCAAGTGCCACCCGCGGCAAGCGACGGTCAACTGGCACTGGCCCACTGCCCACATTACATTGCCAGGGTGGTGGATGGCAGTCTTTCTGCAGGTGAACAAAAAGCCATCGGTTTTCCCTGGTCAGAGCGCATGGTGGAGCGCTCAAGGCGTTCGGTGGGTGCCACGGTGGCTGCTGTTCGCAGTGCGCTGCAGCACGGATCCTCAGTCAACCTGGCTGGCGGAACTCATCACGCCATGCATTCAGGCGGCGCTGGGTTTTGTGTATTCAATGACTTGGTGGTGGCTGCCCGTGTCTATCAAACAGACGCACTTTCACAGGGTGCGCGGGCGGGGTGTGTGCCCAAGGTGCTGGTTGTTGATTTGGATGTGCACCAGGGCGACGGCACCGCGCAAATCACGGAGAGAGATCCATCCATATTCACCCTGTCACTGCATGGTGATCAAAATTTTCCATTCACCAAAATGCGCAGTGATTTGGATGTGGCGCTGCCCAACGGGACAGGCGATGAGGAATATCTCAAGGCTTTGGAAGAAGCCTTGAGCGCGGTGGGAGCTTGCTTCACGCCAGATTTGATGTTGTACGTGGCGGGTTTGGATGTGCACGGGGCCGACCGTTTGGGCAAACTCGCCTTGTCCGACTCAGGGATTCAGGCGCGTGATCACCTTGTTTTGGATTGGGCCATCAGCAGGCGCCTTCCTGTGGTTGCCACCATGGCCGGTGGCTATTTTCCGGACCTGGATCATCTCACCGATCTTCAGTGTGGCGTGGTGGAACGGTTATCGGCGTATGGCAATCAACTCACAGAGATTGATTTAATCAAAACTCTTAATTGAGGGGCGGAAATAGTTGATATCACTCGATGAGGTGCATTGGCACTGGCCACGATTTCTGCGTAAAATCCAGATCAATATTTCACGTTAAGAAAAACAAATTCATGATCCTTCGCCGTCTTTTTGCCGTCGCCATTATTGCGGTGTTTTCGTGGGTGCAGTTGCCCGCGCATGCTGGAAACTCCTCCAACGGCAAACGTGCGGGCTTGAGTGAGGCTCATGACCCCTTGTCGCTGAACAGTTCTGTAGCACTGGTGGCAGATGCCGACTCTCTCGAAGTTCTATACGCCAAAAATCCCCATGTGGTACTTCCAATCGCTTCCATCACGAAACTGATGACGGTTGTGGTCACTTTGGAGGCAGGTTTGGACCTGAACGAAGTAATCTCAATCACAGAAGAAGACATCGACTATTACAAAAATACCCGTTCGCGCTTGCGCCCTGGCAATCAGTTCACCCGCAAGGAGCTTATCCACCTTGCCCTCATGGCGTCTGAAAATAGGGCCGCTTCCGCCTTGGGCCGTCATTACCCAGGGGGCTTGGCCGCGTGCGTGGCTCAGATGAACCGCCGTGCCCGACAATTGGGGATGTACAGCACCACATTCACAGAGACCACTGGTTTGTCTGAGCAAAATCGCTCCAGTGCCAATGACTTGGCGCGCATGGTGCTGCATGTGCAACAGTTTCCGATGATCCGACAGTTTTCAACCGATCCTCAGTTCTCGGTGCAGTCAGACAAAGGCGTTCTTAGCTTTCGCAACACCAATCGACTCATCAAGAAAAAGGAATGGGACATTGAGCTTCAAAAGACTGGTTTTATCAATGAAGCGGGTCGCTGTTTGGTGATGAAAGCCCGTGTGGGTGACCGGAATCTAATCATCGTCTTGTTGGACGCGTTTGGGTCTCAGGCCCGCATGGCAGACGCAGAGCGCATCCGTCAGTATGTGGTGAGCAGTCGCAACTGAAGGGGCCGCTGGTCCAGGTGGTTTAGAGGCGAAACCTACCGCTTGGGGGCGTGATTCTTCCTTGCCAGCCCAATGATGCACTGATGCGCTGCGCTGTGTGTATCAGTTCCTGAAGCCAATCCTCTTGAATACGATCTGCTGGCGCAGAAATAGACAACCCTGCGATGAGCTTGGATGAGTCGTCATAAATGCCCGCAGCCATGCACCGAACACCCATCTCCAGCTCTTCATTGTCCCTGGCAAATCCATCGGTTCGAACCTGAATCAGTTCTCGTTCCAATTTGTCCAAGGATGTGATGCTGTTGATTGTGGTGCCGCGCAAGGTGCTCCGATCAGCATAAGCCCTCAGATTTTCTGGGGTATCGCTGGCCAGAAACAATTTGCCCGTGGATGTGAGGTGTAACGGGGCTCTGCCTCCAATAGCCCTCACCACCTGCATGCCAGAACGTTCGCTGTATGCACGGTCTACATACACAATTTCGTCGCCTTGGCGAACCGAAAGATTCACTGTTTGCCCGGTGAGCCTGTGCAGTTTGCGCATTAAATCCAGTGCGGCCTCTCTCACGTTCAGTCGTGCTTTCACCAAGTTGCCCAATTCAAGCAGGCGCATGCCCAGGCGGTATAGACCGGGGTCTGTGCGGTCCACGAGTCGGCACGCCACCAGATCGTTGAGAATGCGATGGGCTGTGGATGGATGCAGTTTGGTATCCCGGGCTAGGTCTTTCAAAGCCACCGGGTCTTGGTGATCAGCCAATGCATCCAGCAGTTGCATCATGCGTTCTATCACCTGGATGCTGGTGCGTCCAACGGACTCGTCACTCATGGCTTGTTTTCCTTCTCATCATGTGGCAAGTGTAAACCATATTGTGAAATGCGTCATGTCTTATGGTAATCACTACTGGCTGCAAAGCAAGGTGCTGCTTACACTCAAAAAGATTTGATTGTTAATTCCATATTTGGGAGAGCATGGCTTTGCGTGTCGGTTTGTTTGTTACTTGTCTGGTGGACGCCATGCGTCCCTCCATCGGTTTTTCAGCACTCGAGCTGCTTGAATCAGCCGGCTGTGAGGTGCTTGTGCCACAAGCGCAGACCTGTTGTGGTCAGCCGGCGTGGAATTCCGGTGACCTGGCGGATACGCGCAAATTGGCCTTGAAGTGGCTGGCAGAGTTTGAACAGTTTGACTATGTGGTTGCGCCTTCGGGCTCTTGCGCTGGCATGGTGCGTGTGCATTACATTGAAGTGTTCAAAAACGATCCGGATTTAAAATTACGCGCTTCCAGGCTTGCGCAGCGAACCTATGAATTGACAGATTTTTTGGTCAATGTGCTTGGCTTAGACAAAGTGACCTTGGCCAGCCAGGCCTGTGTGAATCATGTGACATACCATGACTCTTGCAGCGGACTCCGTGAATTGGGCGTGCAGAAACAGCCGCGCGATTTGATGAATGCGATGGGCAATGTGCAGGTTACCGAAATGAAAGACAGCCGCCAATGCTGTGGATTTGGTGGCACCTTTGCACTGAAGTACGGCGATGTGTCTGCGGCCATTTGCACCGACAAATGTGAGCAAATCAAAGCCACTGGCGCACAGGCGGTTGTGTTGGGCGATTTGGGCTGCATGCTGAACATTGAAGGAAGATTGCGCCGCATGGGCGAAAGCACACAGGTGCTGCACGTGGCAGAGTTGTTGACTGGGCGCAAGCCCGGCCAGGTTTAAGGGGGTTGGCCATGCAAGTGCAAAGCATGTTCTTTGAGCGAAAGTCCATTGAAAAATTAAGCGATGCCCGGTTGCAGGAAAACCTGAAAAGGCTGTCTGGAAAGTTTGTGAGTGCCCGGGCCAGCAGCATCACAGAACTGGAAGACTTTGAAGGCACCCGGTCAGCCGCTGTTGCAATTCGAAATCGCAGTATCCAACAATTGGACGTGTGGCTGGAAATTTTTGAGGCCAACGCAACCAAAGCGGGTGCAACCGTCCTGTTTGCCCGAACACCCGCAGAGGCTTCGCAGTTGGTGGTTAATATTGCACGCAAACACGGCGTGAAGTCGGTGATCAAATCCAAGTCCATGGTCACCGAAGAGATGGCTTTGAACAAGGCCCTGGAGGCAGCGCAGATCAAAGTGCGCGAAACAGACCTGGGTGAATACATACTTCAGATCAACAACAATGAGCCGCCCAGCCACATCATTGCGCCCGTTGTTCACAAAGACAAAGAGCAAATTGCGGATTTGTTTGAGAGGGTCCACAGCCTGCCTCGCAAAACCGACATTGCCGAAATGACCCGTGAGGCGCGGGAAATATTGCGTCCGGAGTTCTTAGCCGCTGACATGGGTGTGACAGGCGGCAATTTTGCAATCGCCGAAACTGGTTCGGTGGCCCTGGTGACCAACGAGGGCAATGAGGGCATGTGCACCATCAATCCCCGCGTGCATGTGGCTATCACTGGTATAGAGAAAGTGGTACCCACGTTAGAAGACTTTGCAACTTTGATTCGCTTGTTGCCGCGCTCTGCCACTGGGCAAAGCATTTCCAATTATGTGTCCCTGTTGACCGGACCAAAGCGGGAAGGGGATCTGGACGGGCCAGAGCACATGTATTTTGTACTGGTGGATGGTGGTCGGAGTGGTCTTTTGGGAGGCGAGTTCCAGGAAATGCTCCGCTGCATCAAGTGCGGCGCTTGTATGAACCACTGCCCGGTGTATCAAAAGATTGGCGGCCATGCCTATGGCTGGGTGTATCCAGGACCCATGGGTTCAGTGCTTACGCCAAGCTACGTGGGGCTGGAAAATGCCCCCGACTTGCCCCAAGCAGCCACCCTGTGTGGTGAATGCCATGTGGTATGCCCAGTGAAAATCCCCTTGCCGGATTTGTTGCGGAAGTTGCGCGAACAGCAATTTGCACGTGGGTTGCGCCCATTGAAGGAGCGCCTTGCATTCAAGGTGTGGGCTTGGGTGGCCTCACGCCCCGCTTTGTACCGTTTGGCATCCAGAACGGGGGTGGCTTTGTTGGCGTGGTGGGGCAAGCGCAAGGGGCGCATTGCCCATTTGCCTGGTGCCACAGGGTGGACTGCCCAACGTGATTTCCCCACACCCAGCGGGGAAACATTTTCGGCCCTCTATAAGCGTCGAAAGCAGGGTTGAACTGTCCTGGAGGCTCAAGACCTACGCCGTTTGTGGGTCTTGCGACTGCAATTCAATTCAATCGTGGCTGCGCATTCGGTCACCAGTGCAGGGCCTTTGTAAATCAGGCCCGTGTACATCTGCACCAGTTTGGCACCTGCGCGTATTTTTTCAACCGCATGTGCGCCACTGGATATGCCACCCACACCAATGATGGGAATGTCATCACCAAGTTCGGCATACAGGCGTGCAATCACATGGGTGGATTTTTCAAGCACTGGAGAGCCGCTCAATCCGCCCTGTTCATCACCGTGCGGCAAGTGGGCCACACTGGATTTATCGATGGTGGTGTTGGTTGCAATCACCCCGTCAAAACCATAGTGGGTGAGCCTTTGAGCAATTGCATCAATTTGAGCGTCGTCGAGGTCGGGGGCAATTTTGAGCGCCATCGGTTTGTAAAGCCCATGTTCGTCGGCCAGCGCCTTTTGTTTGTTCTTGAGAGCCGCTAGCAATTGGTCCAGATGGTCCCCTCCCTGTAGATCACGCAAGTTTTTGGTGTTGGGCGACGAAATGTTGACCGTGACATAGGTGGCGTACGGGTACACAGCTTCCAGCGCCGCCAAATAATCGTCGTTTGCCTTCTCAACAGGTGTGGCTGCATTTTTGCCAATGTTAATGCCCAGCACACCAGCAAATTTGCTTGCCTTCACGTTGTGAATCAGGCTCTCGACCCCCTGGTTGTTAAAGCCCATGCGGTTAATCAAAGCCTCGGCCTTTGGCAATCTGAACAGTCTGGGCGCGGGGTTGCCAGGTTGTGCTTTGGGGGTCACCGTGCCCACCTCTAAGAAGCCAAACCCAAGCAACGCAAGTTCATCCAGGTAGGCTGCGTCTTTGTCCAGCCCAGCGGCCAAGCCAACACGGTTTGGAAATTCAATGCCCATCACTCGAATGGGGTCAGACACTGCCTGACCCATCAGCCCTTTCAGCACGCCAAGCTTGCGCAGTGTTTGCAGGGTGCCAAAAGTCACGTGATGCGCCTTTTCTGGCGACATTGAAAACAGCGCGGGGCGAACGATGGAGTAGGGCAGCAACATGGATCAAAAGGAGTGGGTGGTGTTGCCGTGCATTGTACCGCTGCGCCGGACCGCCTTTTGGGACAAATCAGCGTTACTGAGGGTCTGCTTGCTGATGGTAGTGTTCAATCGGCATCCATTGACCCTCTTGCAGCACTTCGGCAGACGAAAAGCGGGCCTTATAAGCCATCTTCTCGCTTTCCTCTATCCAATAACCCAGATAAAGGTAGGGCAAAGCAAGATCCTGACATTGCTGTATTTGCCAAAGCACACCATACACGCCCAGGCCGCTTTTGATCTCGGGATCAAAGAATGTGTAAACCGACGACAAGCCATCTGTCAAAATGTCGATGATCGACACCATGACCAATTGTTGATCTGCATTGCGAAATTCCACCAAGCGCGAATTGACACGGGTTTGCAGCAGAAACTGTGAGTATTGCTCACGGCTGTCTTCGTCCATGCCTCCCCCATGATGGCGGGCCGACTGATATTTTAAATACAGGGCATAGTGTTCGGCGTTGAAATGAAGACGCTGGACGCTGGGCCGTAATTTGTTGAATGCTTTGACGATGCGACGCTGACTTCGATTGGACACAAATTTGGAGACCTCTAGGCGAAGAGGTTTGCAGGCCTTGCAGCCATCGCACAGGGGTTTGTAAGTGAATAGGCCGCTGCGGCGAAACCCCATTCTGACCAATTCGCTGTAAACATCCGCGTTGATGAGATGGCTGGGCGTGGCCACCTGAGACCTGGCTAGCCTCTGTTCAAGGTAGCTGCAGGGGTAGGGTGCAGTGGAATAAAACTGCAGTGTGGAAAAGGGAAGTTCCTTAGGTCGAGTCATGCGTCCACATCAATTCACAGGGTACCCAGTTAATACCTGCTTGCAAAACGGCCTTGGTCATCTCTTTTTCAAAGATGTGTCGGGGCACAGTTCGTGCACCAAAAGACATTAAATGACTGGTGGCCTGTTGACAATCCATTATGTGCACATTCTGGGCTTTAAGCCAATACACCCAATGTGCAAAAGCCACCTTGGACGCGTCGGTGTGGCGTGCAAACATGCTTTCTCCATAGATCATCCTGCCGAACGACACGCAATACAAGCCCCCAATCAGGCAATCATTGTGCCAGTGCTCAACGGAGTGAGCGTGTCCAAGGCGGTGCAGTTCACAGTAGGCGGCAATGATTTCTTCGGTGATCCAGGTGCCATCCTGACCCGGGCGTGGTTCGGCACAGGCCCGCATCACCGCTTCAAAGTCATGGTTCAGGGTGATGGTGTGTGTGGGGTCTCGTGATATTTTTTGAATGGTTTTGCGCAGCGACCTGTGCAGTTTAAATTCATTCAGGTACAACACCGCTCTGGGCTCAGTGCTCCACCAAAGCACCGGCTCACCTTGGGAGTACCAAGGGAAGATCCCTCTTGGATAGCTTTCCAACAGCCACTGTGCCGAGATTTCCTGGCTGGCGGCAAGCAAGCCGGGCGGGTAACGCAAAGCCTGTTTTGTGTCAGGGAATTCAAAAGGGCTGCTTAACCATGGGATGGTGGTCTGGCTCATCCTTGTTCGTTGTTGCTTGAGGCAGTCAAAAAGTCGTCCGAATGCCAGTCGGTGTGCGCAAACACATCGCCTGTGTGCAGCGTGTATTGCCCTTGCTTGCGGTCGGCAAAAAACAGTTGCAAAGTTTTGGTCACTGTCTTGAAGGCGAGTTCGTCCCAGGGAATGTCTTCTTCATCAAAGAGCCGCACATCCAGGCTTTCCTCACCGGCAGAAAAGGCAGGCTCCTTAAGTTCGGCTCTAAAAAATAGATGCACCTGCTCAGCCCGCAGCACGTCAAACATGGTGAACAATGGGCCCAGTTCCACCCTCGCGCCTGCTTCTTCCCAGGTTTCACGCAGTGCACCTTCGTGCGTTGTTTCCCTCAGCTCCATAAACCCTGCGGGCAAAGTCCAAAATCCATAACGTGGTTCAATCGCCCGTTTGCACAAAAGCACCTTGTTTTTGTAGGTAGGCACAGTGCCCACCACAATTTTTGGATTGATGTAATGAATTGCGCCACAGGATGGGCAGCAGTGTCTCTCCCGATTGTCACCCTGTGGAATTTTTACCTCCAAAGGGGTTGCGCATTCACTACAAAATTTCATGTTTGCCAAGCATCAAAATGTTTAATATCTCTTGCAGTGTAACCGACATTTGTGTGTATAATTCGGGCTGCTCAAGTTGCTGAGGCAACGGTAGAAAAACCAAGCAGCAAATTAATTTACCAGCACGGAAGTGTTGACAAAAAAATTAAAATGCTTCATAATCTTGGTCTCTGCTTACGGGGGTATAGCTCAGCTGGGAGAGCGCTTGCATGGCATGCAAGAGGTCAGCGGTTCGATCCCGCTTACCTCCACCAAAGCAACAGTTTGCCAAGCAAACGAAAAGTTTTAGGTCCCCATCGTCTAGAGGCCTAGGACACCGCCCTTTCACGGCGGTAACAGGGGTTCGAATCCCCTTGGGGATGCCAAATAAAAAGCCCGAAGGTTAATCGCCTTCGGGCTTTTGGCTTTTTACGGGGTTAACCCTTGTCAGCCTCTTTCACGCGAACTTTCCAACATCCCATAGGTCAGGAATACGGTATCTTTCTCTGTATTCAAATCTTGCCGTTTTTGGCGTCATGGAGCCTGTGTTTTGGGCAAAACAAAATTTCTTCTTGGTGCGTGTGTAGTTGCATCCATTGCAGCTGCAAGCTACGCGTACCAAACATTGGGCACAACTTCCTCTGCAAAATCTGAACAGATCAGCCATTACAAGCTAGCTGCTCCCAAAGTGCTGATTGCTCCAGTTCAATCCGATCGGAATGCCAGGCAATTTGAAACCACCTCCACCGCCTGGGCAGACAAATCTGCGGAAATTTACCCCAATGTGGAAGAGGAGGTGGTGTCGGTCAATTTTAAAGCGCAGCAAAAGGTCAAGCGCGGACAGATCTTGGTGCAACAGGATGATCGTGAGGAGCAGCTCGCGCTTCAGCTTGCACAAGTTCAGTTAAAAAATGCCCAGAGTCTTTTAGAACGATACAAGCAGGCAGTGAGCAAGGGCGCTGTGCCCCAATCTCAAGTAGATACAGCGCAGGCCGATTACGATGCGGCTGTGGTTGCGGTTGAACAGGCCAAGCTGGCAATTGAGTACAGAAAGATACGTGCGCCTTTCGATGGCGTGGTTGGCATTCCTGACGTGGATCCTGGCCAACGCATTGGCCCGAGTTTTATGGTGACCGGAGTGGACTCTCGCGAACTGATGTATTTGGATTTTGAGGTGCCTGAATCTTTGGTGGGGGGATTGAGCAACGTCCCGATGTCAGACATCGCGATACAGGCCACCACACCTGCGTTGCCAGGTAGGGAGTTTAAAGGGCAGGTGGTGGCGTTGAACAGCCGACTGAATCAAGACCGTAGAACTCTGTTGCTACGTGCACACATTAGCAACAAAGATGATGCGCTGCGGCCAGGAATGTCTTTTGTGGTCCGTGTGTCTGTGGCTGGAGAAACCTTGGCCGCCGTGCCAGAAATTGCCTTGCAATGGGATCGGGCTGGCTCTTATGTGTGGTTGGTGCGTGATGGCAAGGCCGATCGTGAAGATGTGCAGGTGGTGGACCGACGCAACGGCTTGGTTTTTATTGATGGCGCCCTGAAGGCTGGCGAGGCGGTGGTGGTGGAGGGCGTGCTTCGGTTGTCCGAGGGCACAGTGGTTCAAGTTGTTGAGGATCCGTTGTGAGTCAGTCTTCCACTTCTGATTTGATCGCCTTGGGACTCAAGCGTCCCATTCTCGTGATCGTGATGAATCTTCTCATCATGCTCGCAGGGGTGGCGAGCATGATGGGTGTTGAAGTGCGGGAGTTACCCGACATTGATCGTCCGGTGGTGGTGGTTCGCGCTGTTTATCAGGGCGCATCGCCAAACACGATTGATACCGAGGTGACCTCCAAACTGGAGGGGGCAGTTGCTCGTGTTTCCGGTGTTAAAAGAATTCAAAGTTCCAGTGAAGAAAACAACGCGCGGGTTCGCCTCGAGTTCTCTGCCGACACTGACATCAATGTGGCAGCCAATGATGTACGTGAGGCGGTGAGTCGTATTCAACGAGAGCTTCCAGAAAATTTGGAACAACTGCTGGTGATTAAAGCCGATGACGATGCGCGGCCAGTGGTGCAATTGGCGGCATACAGCAACACATTGCCCATGGAGGAGTTGGCACTTCGGGTCGAGACAAACATTGCGCCCACCTTTGTTTCGATTGACGGTGTGGCGGACGTGCCTTTGGATGGCAGCCAACCCAAAGTGTTGCGCGTGTTGTTGGACCCCGCAAGGCTCGCTAGATTTAATCTCTCTGCCACGGATGTGTTAAACGGACTTAGAACACTCAACCTGGATGTTCCTGCGGGCAGTTTTTTGTCGAACGGGCAGGAGTTGTTGGTGCGTGCAAACGCATCCACGGTGGATGTAGAGGAAATCAAGGACATCCCCCTCTCATCCCGTGTTCGCATTGAGGACGTGGCCACTGTCTATTACGGGCCAATGACTGCCGAATCGTATTCCTTGCTCAATGGTCGATCTGTGGTGGCCATGGGTGTGCTGAGGCAAGCGGGTGGCAACACCATTGCAATCGCGGAGGAAGTTAAAAAGCGCATGGCGCAGTTCAATGCGGAATCTGACGACATTCAGCTTGTGTTGATCGCCGATGATTCTGTGTTCATTGAAGGTGCTCTGCAAGAGGTGCTGGCCTCGCTCGTGGTTGCGGTGCTGGTGGTGTTGGTGGTGATTGCCTTATTTTTAGGGCAATGGCGGGCAGTGCTCATTCCGGCGGTTACCATGCCCATTTCCTTGGTGGGCACGTTGGCAGCCATTTGGTTGGCGGGGTTTTCTATCAACATGCTGACCCTGCTTGCCCTGGTGCTGGCCACGGGGCTAATCGTGGATGATGCGATTGTGGTGTTAGAGAACATTCAGCGCAGGCGCATATTGGGAGAGTCCATGACTATCGCAGCGGTGCTAGGTACACGCCAAGTGTATTTTGCAGTGATTGCAACCACCGCTTCGCTGGCATCGGTGTTTTTGCCCATCGCATTTCTGCCGGGAGAAACCGGGCGCCTGTTCCGCGAGTTTGGCATGGTGTTGTCTATGTCGGTTGTGATCAGCACTTTTGTGGCTTTGAGCATTTGCCCAATGATGGCAGCCAAGTTGTTGACTGATGATCAATTTGATGATCGCAGCAAACCGAGCTGGCTCAGGTGGCTGGAGAAACGGGGCGCTCTCATTGCTGATGCGTATGCCCGCAGTTTGAATTATTTTTTATCCCATCGATTTTGGTTTCTTGGCGTGTTTTTGGTGGTGGGACTTGCGGGTTTTTGGGCTTTTGGGTTGCTCAACCAGGAGCTGGTGCCGCAGGAGGACCGTGGTCGGCTGGTAATCTCTGTGACTGGCCCGGACGGCGCATCCCTGGAGTACAGCGGTCGGCAAGGGCAAATCATTGAAAAGGCCCTATTGCCTTATCAGCAGCAGGGCTTGATCACCGACCTTTTTACCATTGTGGGTCGGTGGGACAAAAACCGCGTGTTTGTACAAGCCAACCTTGCCGATTGGGCAGACCGTGACGTCACCCAGCAGGAGCTGGCCAAAACGGTGAGCAAGCTCATTTCTGACACACCGGGTGGGCAGGTGCGGATTGTGCAAGAAAGCAGCTTGAACATTCGTGGGGGCGGTGCTGGATTGCAGATCGCTGTGCTGGGTGATGATTACGATGACCTTGCGAACGCAGCCGATGCTCTGGCGGATGCGCTGACGCAGCGGGTCGAGGTCATTCAGGATGTTCGTGTGCAGTACGACACCTCTCAGCCCGAGGTGGGTTTTGAGGTGGATCGCCAAAAGGCCAATGATTTGAATGTTCCCGTTGAACGGGTGATGCAAACCTTACAAATCATGGCCGATGAATATCGTTTGCTGGATTTGAGCGTAGGTGACCAGGCAGTGCCAGTGATGTTAGGTGCCTCAGAGGGCACGCTCCACTCTCCTCGCGATTTACTCAATGTATTTACCACCAGCACCACGGGTTCGCTCGTCCCCTTGGCATCGCTGGTGACTGTGAACGAGCGAGGTGTGGCAGCAGAACTTGATCGGCATGCGCAACGTCGTGCCGTGGATTTGGATATTGGCATACCACCTGGCACCGATCTGGGTCGCACCATGGCCGACATTCGATCTGTGGCTGATGATGTGTTACCCAGCGACGCCACGCTAATTTTTCTTGGCGAAGCTGCGACGCTGGAAGACACGTCCAATGAAATGTTGATCACTTTTGCGCTTGCGTTGATTGTTGTGTTTTTGGTGCTGGCAGCGCAGTTTGAAAGTGTTGGCAGTGCTCTGGTCGTGATGTTTACTGTTCCATTTGGGTTGGCTGCTGCTGTGTTTGCATTGATTGCCACCGGACAGTCGCTTAATCTTTTTAGTCAAATTGGTTTGGTGTTGTTGATTGGCCTCATGACCAAAAACGCTATTTTGTTGGTGGAGATGATGGACCAGTTGCGCGATGCGGGCCATGACATAGCCTCCGCCATGCGTGAGGCTGCAAGGCTCCGCCTGCGTCCAATCGCGATGACAGTGCTGTCGACTTTGCTTGGCGTGGTGCCCTTGGTACTGACGAGCGGCCCCGGCTCGGAGTCTAGAGAGGCGATTGCGTGGGTGGTGCTTGGAGGCTTGGGGTTGTCTAGCTTGTTCACCTTGTACTTGGCGCCGCTGGGTTATTCGTACATTGCGCCTTTCATGAAGCCAAGAGCCCATGCCGCAGAAGCACTTGAGCAGGAGATGGCGAAACATGCTGCGCTGCAAAGCAAGCGGGGGGGCATCGATGTTTAAGTGCTTCATTCCGATGGTGTCGCTGTCTCTGATGCTCGGGGCGTGTGCCACGCCAAGCCTGCCAACACCAAGTTTGGATGATGGTGCCCCAAGCGTTTTTCAGGGGCAGGCTGTGTTGAATGCACTGGGACAAAACAAATCGTCTGCATGGTTGGATGTGCAATGGTGGACAGGATTCAGAGATCCCACGCTCAACGCTTTGGTCGAGCGTGCCATAGCAGACAATTTCCAGATTGCTGCAGCAGCTGGGCGTGTTCAAGAGGCGAGGGCCTTGTTGCAATTGAGCAGGTCCCGGGATGATTTGTTGGTGGAACTGGATTTGGTGGCCAGCGCACAAGACAGTGATCGAAGTCGGCAAAGCAATCCGACCTCTGGCTCTATAAGCACAGGGCGCAAGGAACAAAGTGTGCTTGGGGGCATCGGTTTTGCCATACCGATTGACGTGGTTGGGCGCTTGGACAAAGAGGCTGAAGCGGCCGCTGCCAACCTACTGGCCTTGCAGGCGCGGCTGCGTGCTCAGGTGATTGCAACCAGCACTGCAGTTACCCAAGAGTACCTGCGCTTGCGGGGCAATCAAAAGCAATTGCAAATGTTGCGAGACTCCGTGTTGCTGCAGGAAGAAACTCTGAAGGTGGTTCAAGCAAGATTTGAGGCAGGCTTGTCCCCAGAGCTTGATGTGCGGCGTGCTGAAACTTCCGTTGAAAACCTGAAGGCTGGAATTCCTGTCCTTGAAAAAGCTTTGAAAGATGGTCGGTTTCGGTTGGCCACATTGACGGGTCGTTTTGCCGCTGATCTTGAACCTGCACTGATGGTGCCTGCTCCGTTGCCCAAGTACAGTTTGAACATCCCTGCGCTTTTGCCAATCCAAGTTTTGCAGAATCGTCCAGATATTCAGGAAGCTCAAGCCAGATTTTCTGAAGCGGCGGCGAAGTTGGGCGTTGCAGAGGCAGATTTTTATCCCTCCGTGCAATTGATGGGTAGCTTGCAAGTGGGCAGCACAGCCAGCAATGGCAACCCCGCCGTTGGAATTTTGATTGGTGCTGTGTCCTCAATGATCAACCAGGTGGTTTGGGATGGGGGTGCTCGCCAAGCTCAATTGGACGCTGCAAGAGCGCGGACACAGATCGCTTTGGCAGATTATGAGCATGTGCTGAAACAGGCTGTTGAGTCCGTGGAGAATGCCTTGACCGCATTGAGCACTTCTGCTGACCGACAGGCGTCACTGGAGAGGGCGGTGGTCTCAAGCAAACGAAGCTTTGAGCAAGCTGATGCCTTGTACCAATTGGGTTTGGTGAGCTTTCTGGACGTGGTGGATGCTCAACGTGTGTATGCTAATGCAGAGCAAACCCTGGCGACGGAGCAAACGGCCTACGCCACGCAGGTTGCGGCGTTGTTTCAAGCGCTTGGTATGCAAAGCACCGCCCCACACACCATTAAAAAAGGCAGCCCGCAGGCCGCCTTGGAAAATTAATGCGTGTCTCTTTGTAATTATTAGAACCTCTCCGTAAAGCCTATCCCAAAGAAGTGCGTGTCCAATTGAACGGTGCCCTTGAAGTCGCCACCATTAACTTCGGCTGGGGTAATTCCAGTGTTGTTACCCACAGGCGCAGGATCTGTGTCCATGTACTGGTAGGCAAAATACAGACTTGAATTTCGGCTCAGATCCAATTGCGCACCAGCGGCAAAGTAACGACGGTCGCTGTCTGGGAGAATGGTAATGCGGGTGGCGTCATCAATCACGCTGTTTTCTTCGCCGTAGCCTGCCTTCACGGTGAGCCGGCGATACAACTTGTAATTCATCCCAATTCGATATGATTCGGCAGCCACAAAGTTTTGTGGAATATCTTCCAACACGCGGCCGTTGCTTTCACGTTCAAATCTTAAGCGGGTGACAGAAAAATCCTGGCGGGTATAGGTTGCCATCAAATCCAAGCGCGGTGTGGCATGGTGGAACACTGACAACCGCAATTCGTCGGGCAGTGTGATTTCCTGTTTGATCACTTGCTCGGGTGCCAGATCTTCGGCAGATTGCGCCGTATCTATGCCTTGAAACTGACCCAGATTGGAGTTGTCTCTGAGGTTTTGTCTGAATTGTGCAAGATTGGGGTCATCCAGCTTAAACTTGCCGCGGTTGCCTGTGAATTCTGTTTTTGGTCGATAAGAAATACCAATGCGCGTGGTGGTGGAGGGCTCCCACAAGGCACCAAATTGCGCATTGAATGCCCAGCCAAACATGCGCAAACTCGCGTAGGCCTCTTCTTGGGGTGTGCCCAGCAACGCATTGGCGGCAGCGGGCGTGATGAGGCAAGGTGCGCCGTTCGATCCACAATCGCGGTTCACGATTTCAGTGACAGCGTCCTCATAGTTCAGCTTGAGTTTGATGGATTGAAAGTAGCGCTCATACGATCCATTCATTCCCAATGACAACGTGGGTGTCATCTTGTAGCCAAAACCAAGGTTCAGGCGAGTCACTTTGAAGTCGATGTCCCGCCCCTGGTTGCGCCCCGGGAAGTTCTCGTCATAATGCAAAACCAAACCGTGGGATGCAGATGCACCGAAACCCATCACCAGTTTGTCGTTCACGGGAATGGCTACAAATAGGTTTGGTGCTAGTGCACCCGCGTCGTAGCCATCTTTGCGGCTAAACACTTGCCCTTCTGACCCTTGGGGGGCGCCCGATGGTGCACCGTCGTTGTTTTGGCCAGATGTGTAATCAGTTCCAATCGTAATAACAGCCAGGCCTTGAGTTAACTCGGCTCGTTTAAAACGTGTTAGTGCTGCTGGGTTGGCAAACAGCACAGACGCATCGCCAGCCTCTGCGGCTTGACCCGCGCCGGCATTGCCCATGGCGCTTACGCTTGCCGCATCAAAGGCTGTACCGCCAGCCATGGCTGTGCTGTGACCGAAGGCCAAGAGCGCAGCGATGACTGAAAATTTAACGATGGAATTGGGCCGTGATTCATCGGCAAATGCAACCATTGATTGTTGTCTCCACACTGTATTTTTGTATAGCAATCAGCGCTTTGTAGTCATTGTTTGTAGTGCGCTTAACCCAGGCAGGGCAAGTGTATCACCAAAAAGGGGGGATGTTACCTTTTGGTAATTTAAAAAATTACTGACAGAGGTTTTTTCCCCAAGCCCCCCTTTGAGGGCAACCCAGCTGCGGTTTGTTGTGCCACTGGCGATGGCTGATGCTGAATGAATGCCTATTACCGAGAGGTGGAAACGTGAGCAAGATTCAAACAATCGACCTGAAGCCAGGTTTGGCCCTTTTCTCGATATTGCTGTTTGGTCTGGGCATTCACAGTCAGGCCATCGCAGTCAAGCTCAATTTGTCTCACACCTTGACGATTCCATCGGTGGATCATACCGAGCCGAGCGAGCCGAGGCAGGGCTTAAACCAACCCCTCGGTGGAAAAATATTTACAACCGCCGGTGGTGTGGGTTTAAAGCTAAGCTCGGGGTTGGGATTGATGTACACACCAAGATTGAGTCGCTCAGGATTTGCCCAATCCACCGAGGGAATTTATTTGGTGAATGGGCCAGGAAAGGTAAACCAACAAGGGATTCGTTGGTTTGTGGGTATTCAATCCTCGCAATTGCAAGACAACCGGGGCCCAGGAAAAGGCACCAGCGCATTAAGCGCTGGACTTTTGTTCAGTTTGTCTCCCTGACGGTTTGCCCGTGGCGCCCAGATCCGTCTTTGAATGCTTCTGCACCGCGTGCAGTTTCACCAGAGGTTAGTGTGTTCAGGCCAAACTCAAACTCTTCTTCAATCGCTTTGTGTTCAGACAAACCCCATTGGGTAAGCACACTTTGCCTGTCGTTGCGCATGCAGATTTGCGGCAAAGCGCACAATTGAGTCGCCAGTTCAACAGCGGCTGGCAATGCATCCTCACCATCGGTCAAACGATTGGCCAAGCCCCACTGGTGTGCCTCCAGAGCATCCACCGGGCGCCCCGTGAGAATCATGTCCATGGCACGGCTTTGGCCAATCAAGCGGGGCAGGCGAACGGTGCCACCATCAATCAATGGCACGCCAAATCTTCTGCAAAATACCCCAAACACGGCGGTGCGACTGGCCACGCGCATGTCGCACCAAGCGGCCAGTTCCAGCCCACCGGCAACACAAAATCCATTGACTGCGGCAATCACTGGTTTGCTCAACTCCATCCGGCTAATTCCCATGGGGCCAGCACCGTGTCTTTCAATTCGGTTCACGCGGCTGGGGTCGCCAGAGGCGACAGCTTTCAGGTCGGCACCCGCACAAAAATGCTCACCCTCGCCACTCAAAATGGCCACCTTCGCAGTGCTGTTCTGTTCAAACGCCAAAAAGGCTTTTTCAAGAAGGTCGGCGGTGTAGCGGTCAACGCAGTTACGCATTTCGGGGCGGTTGATGGACATATGCCAAATCTCCCCTTGCTGTAAAATTCGAGTAATCACTGGTTCGGTGTTTAGATCTGTCATCATGCGCCCTGTTTTGAAGTTGGAATTGAACACGATGTCTCGCGATGTAATCAGCATACATCGAGTTCGCTCTGGCTGTTTGCCGGTGCGATTCGTCAATACACGCTCGGGTCTATTTTTTGAATGGAATCTTTCCCACCGGGCCAAGGTGGGCGAGCAAGCGAGCTTGTTGCTCGATGATGCACAAGCTTGGCAGCTCAAGATGGACCTTATGAGGTCTGTATGGCGTGCACCGCCTAGCCTCAAAGTGCCACCCGCTTATGCCTCAATGGCCCGTGAGCTGGCACTCCAGGATTTGTGTCTGAAAGACCTGCAACGCGCGTGGACGCGGGCGTTGATGGCATTGCACGGGAGGTCTGTGTTCTCTATTTGTTTGCGAGTGTATCCAAGGGGGGGTACTTTGTTGGATTTACACCGCGTGGCAGCTTATCGCGGTGTACTGCTTGAGCGGTTGCGTGAGCGCCCGTGCATGGCCCCTCTGCTTGCACAAGACCCCGGGATGTGGGCGCAATTGCCAAATTGGCAGGTGTTAAAGCGACGCATGCTTGCGCAAGGTCTAAGTGGCATGGCCTGGCGTTGGTTGAATCATCAAAGCCCGGCGTACATTGCTCGCCTGGATTGGGGCGCACTATCCCACATCGCATGGGTTAATTTTCATGCCATGCTTAGTCGTACATTGCCAGTTTCTTGGGTGGATGCACAAACGGCTGCTCTGGGGGGATTTGGCGGCTTGTCCACATGGCTGCGTCGAAACCATGAAAATCTTTCAACGCCCCATGCCCGAAACGTGCTGCGTGCAGTACGCTTGGCCTTGGCTCGGCGTGGTAGCGTGGTCAAACGTCCTCATCAAAAAGAGCTGGAGGCCGAGGAGTTTCCCTTGATCACCGACTGGTTGCTCGGATGTTCCAACCCGGCCGGCACCCGCATTTCTCGCCACTGGACCTACGACACATTGATGGCAAAGCAGTCTCATTGGCACCTTGTTGAGCGGGATTGGCAACGTGGGCGTCCCGACGTGTATTGGCCACAATTGTTGGGCATGGGGGAGCTGGGGGACCTTGGTAGTTATGTTGAGCTTTCATCACTGCATGCGTTGTTGTCTGAAGCCAAACGCATGCACCACTGTGTTCCGTCATACATTGACCGGTGCATGGATGGCGATGTGTGTATGTTCCATTTGCAGCTCAAAGGGCCTGTGCCGCAGCGGGCCACACTGGAGGTACGCCGTTGCGGTTTGAAAGGTTGGGCGGTGAGTCAGCTCAAGGGCCCTTGCAATGCGCCAGTGTCCACCGCTATGGCACATTTGGCGCAAGCATTGCTTGCCCGTTTAGGTTGAGTGAACCTGTTTCAGGAAATTCGCGATTTCAACCACTTCTTCGCCACACACGGAGTGGGCCATGGGGTAGGTGAGCCAAGTCACCTTCATTCCTTTTGTCTTCAACAGGCTCACTGCCTTTTCTCCGCGTTCCATTAAAACAATGTTGTCTTGGCTTCCATGGGCAGCAAGCACGGGCACTTTCAAATTGGATGGATTGAGTTCGGTATCCAGTGAGTCGCTGCAGGGCAGGTAGGTGGACAGTGCAATCAGGCCAGCCAACGTGTGCTTGCTGCGCAAGCCCGTTTGGTAGGTGATGGCTCCACCTTGGGAGAACCCGGCCAACACCATGCGGCTTGGTGAAAAACCGGCTTGAATTTGTTCCTCGATCAGGGCTTCAATGGTGGCTTGGCTCTCGCGGATTCCAGCTTCATCTTCCTGTCGCTGCAGGTCCACGTTGCGGATGTCGTACCAGGCGCGCATCACATAGCCGCCATTGATGCTGACGGGGATTTGAGGCGCGTGTGGAAAAACAAATCGGGTGGCTGGCAAGCCCATTTGCTCCAGTTCTTTCACGATGGGTACAAAGTCATAGCCGTCGGCCCCCAGGCCATGCAGCCAAATCACGCACACCGCGGGGTTGGGTCCAGTTTCAACGGTCACGCTGTCAGTGCGCCTGCTCATGCCTTGCTTCCTTGTGTGTTATTACGAATGGCGGACTTCGGGCGAAAAGCCTTAATAATTTCATCCCGTGTTTCAAGGTAGGGACCGCCAATCAGATCGATGCAATAAGGCACCGCTGCGAAAATTCCTTTTACGATGGTGTTGCCATCGGCGTCTTTGAGGCCTTCCAATGTTTCTGCAATTGCCTTTGGTTGCCCGGGCAGGTTGAGAATGAGGCTTTCGTTGCGGACGACGGCCACCTGCCGAGACAATATTGCCGTAGGCACGAAATGCAGGCTGATTTGCCGCATTTGCTCACCAAACCCCGGCATTTCTTTGTGCGCCACGGCCAGTGTGGCCTCTGGGGTTACGTCCCGCTTCGCTGGCCCAGTGCCACCCGTGGTGCAAATCAGGTGGCAGCGACCCACGTCGGCCAGTTGTATCAAAGCTTGCTCAATTTCATGCTGTTCATCGGGGATCAGCACTTCCACAAATTCAATGGGGTTATGCAAGGCTTTGTTTAGCCATTGTTTCAGGCTCGGAATGCCTTGGTCTTGGTAAATGCCTTGGGATGCCCGGTCGCTCACCGACACCAAGCCAATTTTGACGGGTTCAAAACTCATGCAGAATTCTCCTGTGCATGGTCTTCAATCAGGCGGTAAATGATCTGGAACAATTGCCGATAGTTGCGTGGGGGTTTATTGGTCGTGCGCTCTTGGGCCGCCTGGCGAATCATGGGGTTCAGGTTTTCTTGTGCAGCCGCCGGGTACGCTTTGATGAGCTCTGCCAGCAGGGCCGGATTTTCGATCAGTCGTTCGCGCCATTCTTCCGCGGCATGCAGGTGGAGGGTTTTTAGCTTTTGTTCAATGCTTTCCCCGTTGACCCAGGCTTGAATTTCCTCGTGCTCTTCCTGCCGCATTAACTTGCCGATGAATTGCAATTGCCGCTTTTTGGCACCAAAGCTCTTGCATTTGTGAAACTCAGCGATGGCCTCAAGCATGCGTTCGCCCACCGGCGCACGCTTTACTTTCTCAAAAGGCAAGTCGCAAAGGGTCTTGCCAAGGTCCTGTAGCGCAAGCATGTCACGCTTAACAGCGGACTTGCTGGGGCGATCATCTTCATCAAAGTCGCCGTTGTGGTCGTTTTCTGTGTTCATGGCCTGTATATTAGCCATTTTTGGCAGTGATTTCCGCAGGGCAATATGGGCTTTAGCTTTAAATCCGAGACATTTCAAGAATTGACCGAGTATGCACTTAAAAAGGCAAAGGCCTTGGGTGCTAGCGATTGTGCAGTCGACATCAGCGAGGCTGTTGGGCAATCGGTCAGTGTGCGCATGGGAGAAATTGAGACCATTGAACAAACCCGCGACAAAAGCTTTGGTGTCAGCGTGTTTGTGGGCCAGAAGCGCGGAAATGCTTCATCGTCGGATTTCTCACTGTCGGCCATTGATGCAGCAATTCAGGCCGCACTTGATATTGCCAAATATACCGCTGCTGACAAATACGCCGGTCTACCTGAGTCTGCTGAGTTGTCCAAACGCCATCGAGATCTGGATTTGTATCACCCTTGGTCCATTTCGACGGCCAAAGCGGTTGAAAAAGCACTCACCATGGAGCAAGCCGCTTTTGATGTCAGTAAAAAAATCCGTAATTCTGATGGTGCAAATGTGTCTACTGAAAGTGGTCACTTCTTTGCCGCCAATAGCCGCGGGTTTCGTGGCGGATATCCGTATTCCCGGCATTCCCTGTCTGTTTCCCCCATTGCGCAGGCAGGCAAGGCCAAAGACAGCCCGATGCAGCGTGATTATTGGTATTCCTCCGAACGGAATGCAAAACATTTGGATAAACCTGCCCGCATTGGCAAGTACGCCGCCGAGCGGGCTTTGGCTCGTCTGGGGTCCAAACCCATCAGTACCCGCAAATGTGCCGTGGTGTTTGAGGCCCCAGTGGCCGCAGGTTTAATCGGTCACTACGTCGGTGCAGTGTCGGGGTCGTCTCTGTACCGCAAAACGTCGTTTTTGCTGGATTCGCTTGGCAAACCCGTGTGGGCGCCTCACATCACCATCAAAGAAGACCCTTTCATTGAAGGGGCCCACGGCAGTTCACCCTTTGACGAAGAAGGCGTAAAAGTCAAGCCGCGCACCGTGGTCAAGAAAGGCGTGTGCAACGGTTATTTTTTGTCCACCTATTCGGCTCGAAAGCTGGGCATGCAGTCCACCGGCAACGCTGGGGGTGCACACAATCTGCTGCTCAGCTCGACACGCACGGTCAGCGGTGGCCTGGACGGTCTGCTCCAGGCGATGGGCACAGGCCTTCTGGTCACTGAATTGATGGGGCAGGGTGTCAATGGCGTGACTGGCGACTACTCACGTGGTGCGTTCGGCTATTGGGTAGAGAATGGTGTGATCATTCACCCTGTCGAAGAAATCACAATTGCTGGCAACCTCAAGGACATGCTGGCCAATATTGTGGCCGTGGGCGACGATGCCCAGTGGCGAGGTAGTAAGCACGTGGGCAGCATCCTGATTGAATCGATGACTGTGGCAGGCAACTAGCGGCAGCAGTCACCCTTTGGAGGACGCAACATGAGCAGACGTTCGTTTTTGCAGCATGCAGCATGGGGCACCGCTGCCACCAGTCTAAGCGCTGCGACGCCTGGGGCACTTGCAGCCAGTGGCCCATCGGTGCGCTGGCGGCTCACCTCCAGTTTCCCCAAAAGCCTGGATGCCATTTGGGGCGTGGGCCCACGCATGGCCCAGCGTGTGGCTGAGCTGACCGATGGCAAATTCGAGATTCGCCCCTTTGCGGCAGGTGAAATTGTCCCCGGCCTGCAGGTATTGGATGCCGTCCAGAACGGTACCGTGGAGTGTGGTCACACCGCCTCGTATTACTACGTGGGTAAAAATACCGCGTTTGCTTTTGAGACCGCACTTCCCTTTGGTTTAACGGCGCGTCAATACAACGCCTGGTACTACTTCGCCGGTGGCCTTCAACTCACAAGAGACTTTTTGAAGGGGTACAACGTCATTAACTTTCCCGGGGGTAACACGGGTGCCCAAATGGGAGGTTGGTGGAGATCGGAAATTCGAAACGTAAGTGATTTGAAGGGCTTAAAGGTTCGCATGCCTGGTTTCGGCGGGCGAATTATGGCCGGATTGGGGGCGGTACCGCAAACCATCCCTGGTGGCGATATCTATCCTGCCTTGGAAAAAGGCACGATAGATGCGGCTGAATGGGTGGGTCCTTATGACGATGAAAAATTGGGTTTCCATAAGGTGGCCAAATATTATTATTACCCTGGCTTTTGGGAGCCAGGTGCCAATTTAAGCTATTACATCAATCTGGATGCATGGAATCGCCTACCCAAACCTTACCAAACAGCTTTCGAAGTGGCCGCGGCAGAGGCCGCCATGCGCATGAATGCAGAGTACGATGCCAAAAACCCACCCGCATTGGCGAGGCTTATCCGGGCTGGCGCTGAGCTTCGGCTTTACCCGAGGGATGTGCTCGAGGCTGCTCATGCCGAGGCCGAAAAAATTTTTAATCAAGAATGTCAACTGAATCCCGACTTCAAGAAAATATTCGATTCTTGGAATCGATTCCGTCACGATCAAAACAATTGGTTTCGTGTGGCGGAAAACGCACTCTCCTCATTTGTTCCCAGAACCAAGTGATCTTTTGACGGATCTTTCGTCTGCAAGTTATAACTGAGCGGCTCGCATGGCCGCTCTTTTTTTGGAACCAACCCCCACCAGTGAGTCACCCAACGCAGTGTCGCCCCAAACGGGGTTGTTCATGATCCTCAGGCTGTCGTACTTTTTTGTTGTGGGATGTCCCCATCACCAGCCCTTGGCTCCAGACTTGTATGGGAATAATTTATGTCGACTCATAATCAATTGCGTGTATTCATCATTGACGACCATCCAATCATCGCGATGGCGTTGCGCGACATCATGAACTCGCGCTACAGCGATCTGGAAGTGAAATTATTTAGCCGTATCAGTCCTGCTCTGGAGCACAGCCGTTTCGAGCAGCCCGATTTGGTACTCTTAGACCTCGGACTTCCAGACATGGCGCCCGAGAAAGTACTAGAAACTGCGCTCGAGACCTTTGATTACAGCCGGACTTTGGTGATCTCTGGCAACGAAGAAATTCTCGGTGACTTGGCTGACGAATATCCAGAAACAGAGTTTGTGTCCAAAGGGATCACGCAGGACCGAGTGCTGAGTGTGCTCGATAGCATGGTGTTGCGTCTTCGCCGCAACAACTGGACAGATCAAATCAGCCAAAAAAGTCAGAGCAGCAACGGTTTCACCATTGGGCAGCGCATGGCCCGTATCACCGAGCGCCAGGTGTCTGTGCTGTACCGCATTGCCAAAGGTGAATCCAATCATGAGATTGCCCAGAACTTGGGTCTGTCGCCTGAAACTGTCAAGACACATGTGCGCAGTATTCTAGCCCGCCTGAATGCGCGCAACCGTCTTGAGGCGGCGATGCTTTATCGCGCCTGGCAGGAACAAAAAACCGATGAGGTGTACTCCGATTAGAGGCATTCTTCATGCGGCAATTGATTAAACTCGGTGTGCTGATTCAACAGCACTACGATGCTTGCTTACTCGCTTCCATGTGCCTGTTCCCCTTGCTGGTCGTCACCGCCGGGCCAAATTTGGCTGCGCAGGCACAAATGCTTTATTTCTCATTCGTGAGCGGCATTATTTTGCACGCCAAGGTGTCTTGCACGCGCGCCTCTAGAATGCCTCCAACAGAAAAGCTTTGGATGTTGGTTTTCGCGGCTTCGTTTGGTGCTTGGGTCATTTCGCTCACCTGGCGTCAGTTTGCTTTTACTGCATTGTGCGCTGTGGCCCCTTTTGTGTTGTTGGCCGTGATGTACGAACGTCAACACCGCTATCAAATGGCACGTATTCGTATCCAGAAGCGCAGGGCCCAGCAATCCCGCTGGCGAGTTGCCAAGCGGGCAGTGCTGAGTGAGTGGAAAGACAGGCTACGCTGGCTTGCTGGCGTGCAGCACGACATGCGTCAACCGCTTCACGCGCTCGGTTTGTTGGTGGGGCATCCCTCCCTGGAGCCTCACCTGACTCAAGGCAAAACGCATCAGGTGATCCGCCAGATGACCAGTTGCCAAAGATGGTTGCATGATCTTGCAGAGAACATGTTGGAGGCAACCCGACTCGAATTAGGTGAGCAGAGGGAGCAGCGCATAGAAACTTTGTCGAGCACAGAGTTGTGTAAATCTATTGAAGGCTGGATGGGGCAACTGGCCGAATCAAAAGGGTTGGGATTTGATGTGGATGTTGAGGAATGTCAGATCCACACCGACGCACGAAGATTAAAAAGGGTGATCGGTAACCTGGTGTTCAATGCGGTGGAGCATACCCTTGAAGGTGGGGTTCAATTTTCTTATCGCCGTCACGGCGGTGTACACCGTTTTACCGTCACGGACTCAGGTCCAGGGCTTCAAGATGATTTTTTGAAAAAAAGTCCTTCTACTTCCTCGGATTTTGGGAGTGATCTTCCAAAAACTGGCATCGGACTGTATGTGGTTAAGCGCCTTTGCCAGGAAATGGAGTGGAACCTGGCCATGTGCAATCTCCCTGAGGGTGGCACAAGTTTTACCCTTGAGCTTGCCGATCGTCTTAAGCCGACACGTGTTGGTGGTCTCTCGACGAAGATATTGGAAAAAGTTATTTAAATTCGTCCAGGCTTTGCCTTGAAAACTGTGGTACGAACGGCCCGCGAGACTCTTCTCCATAGGCGTTGCCACCGTAGGGATTGGCTCCATCTTCCATGTTGTTGGATTTTCTAGATTCTTGAATGCGTTCAATGTCGACGTTTAACTGAATCGGATCTGCTTGCTTGGCGCCAACGTGCATGGTGTTTGTGACTATTCCAGGAAACAAGTAAATGGCAACCACCATCAACAATTGCAATCCAACAAATGGCACTGCTCCTTTGTATATATCCAGTGTTTTCACACTTGGAGGTGTCACTGATTTTAGGTAAAACAGGGAAAAGCCAAAGGGCGGAGTCAGGAATGAGGTTTGTAGGTTCATGGCAATCATCACACCAAACCAGAGCAGGTTGATGTCCAGGCTTTCAGCAACAGGCACCAGCAAGGGGATCACAATAAAGGCGATTTCAAAGAAGTCCAGGAAAAAGCCCAACACAAACACCAATATTTGTACCGCAATTAGAAACCCCAAGTCCCCGCCAGGCAGCCCACCCATGAGGTGTTCTACCCACAAGTCCCCATCCACCGCCCTGAAAGTTAAGCCGAACACCGTGGAGCCAATCAGGATGAACATCACAAAGCATGAGAGTTTTGTTGTTGCGTCCAGCACCTCGCGCACCATGTAGAACGTAAGGCGCTGTTTTACCCACGCCAAGACCATTGCACCCACTGCGCCCATGGCGCCAGCCTCTGTCGGTGTCGCAAGTCCTATAAAAATAGTGCCCAGCACCAAAAAAATTAGGGCCAGCGGTGGTACCAAAACCACCATCACCCTGATTAGAAGTGCGCGGGCTGGCAGGCTGTATTGTTCGGCTGGCAATGCGGGCAGTGAGTTCGGGCGAAGTTGTCCAACCGCGAACACGTATAACACGAATAAGCCAACAAGCATTAGGCTTGGGATCATGGCACCGGCGTACATATCACCTACAGACACTCCCAATTGGTCTGCAAGCACAATCAACACCAAACTCGGCGGGATAATTTGAGCCAGCGTACCAGAGGCAGCAATGGTGCCCGTGGCAATCTTGGGGTCGTAGCCGTGCTTGAGCATGATGGGTAAGGAAATCAATCCCATAGAGATCACCGAAGCAGCAACCACGCCGGTGGTGGCGGCTAGTAGTGCGCCCACCAACACAATGGCATAAGCCAATCCACCACGCATGCGGCCAAACAGAATTCCCACGGTCTCGAGCAGGTCTTCGGCCATTTTGCTGCGCTCAAGCACCAATCCCATGAAGGTGAAAAAGGGGATGGCTAGCAATGTGTCGTTGCCCATGATGCCGAACAGGCGTTCGGGCAAGGCTTGAAGAAGCGCTGGGCTCATCAGCCCCTGTTCAATGGCGATGTAGCCAAATAGCAATCCGTTGGCGGCGAGTGCAAAGGCCACTGGAAACCCCGACACCATGAACAGCAGTAGCACTGCAAACATGAAGGGTGGCAGCCAATCGACAGGGATGCTAGGCATGGGTCAGATCTCGCTGTTTGGGCCTTGGTTCGGCGAGGCTTGCCGAAGGCGGTGCAGGGTTTTAATCATTTCAGAAATCACCTGGAGGCCCAGCAGAGCGAAACCAGCAACGATCATGAGCTTGGCTGGCCAGCGAATGAGTCCGCCTGCGTCTGGTGATGTTTCATCAATGTGCCAAGATTGGTAGAAGAAATCCCACCCGTGCACGATCACAAACCCAACCAGCGGTAAAACGAATAACACATACCCCAGTGCGTCAATCCAAGCCTTGGTTTGCTCGCTGAAGTGGCTCGATAGCAGATCAATTCGGACGTGGGCCCCCTCACGCAGTGTGTAGGCTGCCCCCAGCAAGAACACAGTGCCGAACAGGTACCATTGAATCTCGAGCCAGCCATTGGAGCTCACGTTCAGCAGTTTGCGTACAAGGGCGTTGCCAGCCGATATCAAGATGGTGGCAAGCACCAGCCAGCCCATGGCCTTGCCTATCAGGCCGTTGAGCCTGTCAATGCAATGCGCCAGGGCGAGCAAGGGCTTCAAGCTTTAAGACCCAAACGTTGGCGGCTGGCCAGCACAGCGGTGAGCACTTGCTGTGGATTGGTGCCTCCAATGTGGTTGCGTGCATTCAGGGAGCCTTCCAATGTGAGCACGCCGAGCAAAGCGGCGTCCACCAAGGTGTCGGCATACCCCAATTCGCTCAGGTGCAGCGCTTCTTGAAGTTGCTCTACAGTGAGCGCCTCCAGGCCGCAGGCGTGTTCATCGCAATAGCGCACAGCCCTTGCCACTGCCTCATGTGCATCGCGAAATGGCATGCCTTTTTTCACCAAGGCATCTGCCAAGTCAGTGGCGGTGGCGTAGCCTTCTAGCGTTGCGCGGCGCATGTTGTCAGGCTTTACGCGGATACCTTCCACCATTTCAGCAAAAATCGTCAAGGTGTCCACCAAAGTGTCCACGGTATCAAACAGGGGCTCTTTGTCTTCCTGGTTGTCTTTGTTGTAGGCCAGTGGCTGTCCTTTCATCAGGGTGAGCAATCCGGTCAGGTGGCCATACACTCGGCCGGTCTTGCCGCGGGCCAATTCAGGCACATCGGGATTTTTTTTCTGCGGCATGATGGATGAGCCTGTGCAGAAACGGTCTGGCAGGTCGATGAAGCCAAAACGCGGACTCATCCAAATGATGAGCTCTTCAGACAGGCGCGAAATATGCATCATCACCAGGCTGGCTGCCGCACAAAACTCAATGGCAAAGTCTCGGTCAGACACGGAGTCCAGGCTGTTGCGAGTTGGTGCCTCGAAACCAAGCAGCTCGCAGGTGCGGTTGCGGTTAATCGGGAATGTAGTACCTGCCAAGGCTGCTGCGCCCAAGGGCATGCGGTTAATTCGCTTGCGGCAGTCTTGCATGCGCTCCAGGTCACGCTCAAACATTTCAGCGTAGGCCAGCAGGTGGTGGCCAAAAGTCACGGGCTGCGCCACTTGTAGGTGGGTGAAGCCGGGCATCACTGTGGCGTGGTGCGTCTCTGCCACGCCCAACAATGCGGCGATCAGGTTGTTGAGCAATCCCTGAATACGGTCTACTTCATGACGCAAAAACAGGCGGATGTCGGTGGCCACCTGGTCGTTGCGTGAGCGGCCAGTGTGTAGGCGCTTGCCCGCGTCGCCAATGAGGTCGGTGAGGCGGCGCTCAATATTGAGGTGCACATCTTCCAGATCCAGGTGCCACTCAAACTCCCCATGGCGGATTTCCTGCAGAATTTGTTGCATACCATTTTCGATGGCTTGCAAGTCGGCTTTGGAGATGACCTGGCATTCGGCCAACATGGTGGCATGGGCAAGCGAACCTTGAATGTCAAATTCAGCCAGCCGCTTGTCAAAAAACACGGAGGCGGTGTAACGCTTCACAAGTTCTGACATGGGTTCGTTGAAGCGGGCCGACCAGGCCTCCTGCTTTTTGGACCACTGATTGGTCATGGGTATTCCTTTGTGCGCTTGTGACAAGCGTCAATTATAAAGGGTTGGCGTGCTAGACTGCGGACTGTTGCCCCAACCAACGGCAACGCCCACCCAATTGTCGTCAGAATTGTTCAATGAAAATAAGAATCGCCTCCAGAGAAAGCAGGCTGGCCATGTGGCAAGCCGAACATGTCCGTGATCGTTTGCTCGGCCTGCCCGGTGTGAGTTGCGTAGAAATTGTGGGCATGACCACCATGGGAGACAAAATTCTTGATCGTTCTCTCGCCAAGATCGGTGGCAAAGGTCTCTTTATCAAAGAGCTTGAGCATGCGCTTCTTGAGGGCAGGGCAGATTTGGCGGTGCATTCCGGCAAAGACATTCCCATGGACTTGGATCCCCAGTTTCAACTGCTTGGGTTCATGACCCGCGAGGACCCACACGACGCCTTGGTATCCAACGATTACGCGAGCCTGGCGGATTTACCCACCGGGGCGGTGGTGGGCAGTTCGAGCTTGCGCCGCCAGGCACAGGTGCTGGCCAAATACCCCCATTTGCAGGTTAAACCGCTGCGCGGGAACTTAGACACCCGTTTGGGCAAGCTAGACGCCGGGCATTTTCAAGCCATCGTTTTGGCGGCAGCGGGCTTGAAGCGTTTGAATATGCAGCACCGGATCCGAGCGCTTGTTTCTTCTTCCGATATGTTGCCTGCAGTGGGTCAGGGTGCGCTTGGGCTTGAAATTCGCAAAGGCGATGACGCCTTGTCTGGCTTGTGTGCTCCGCTCATCGACCCGGTGTGTACCCAGCTTGTGAGCGCTGAGCGAGCTGTTTCCAAAGCCTTGGGTGGAAGTTGCCAGGTGCCAATCGCTGGATATGCCACCCTGAACGACTCAACACACTTCACGCTGCGCGCCCTCGTGGCCAGCCCCGATGGCAGGCGGGTCATATCGGCATCAAAAACTGGCGCCTTGCAGGATTGGGCGTCCGTGGCCAATGCTGTGATTGATGACTTGTGCGGTGCCGGTGCTCAAGCGCTGATTGCCCAGGCCGTGGCAGAATTTGCCCAACAACCTTGAGGCGCGCATGAATCGCACACTCGTTGTTTGTAAACCCAGATTGCCCGACGACTACACCGTCCAAAAGCAGACTTTGAGGCAGGCCATGTCGAGCCTCGGCTTAACCGATCACGTTTTTTTTCCGGTATTCGAGCTCAAGCCCCTGGATGAGGCGATTGCACGTGCTCAGGCCTGGGCCAATCAAGCCGGTGATGTGGCACCCCGCATGGTGGTGTTTGTGAGCCCCTCGGTGTTGGAGGTTGTGAAGCATCGCATGGGGGAGTGGCCCAGTGGCCTACTGTGTGGCGTGATGGGGCAGCAAAGCAGGTCATTGGCCCTTGCTCTGGGCATTCCGGAACAGCAAATCGTATCGCCCTCGGGTCAACAACCCGAAGAAAGCGAAGATTCTGACGGATTGACGCGTTTGCTGGAAAAGCAATATGCCGACCACAATTTGCAGGTGTTGGTGTGCAAAGGCCCTCGCGGCCGAACCGAGTTCCCGGTGCGGCTCCGCGAATTGGGTCATCACGTGGAAGTACTCGAATGCTACGACCGAGTGCCTGTGCTTCAAACCGCTGAAGATGCGCGGGCTCTGTGTGAATTGGGTCAGCATGCGGTGCTTTGGGTGACCAGCAGCGAAACAGCCACAGTGTTGTGTCAGCAGCTGGAGTCCCACTCTGAACTTCAGACTCGGGAGTTTCGGCAGCGTTGCACCGTTTTGACCACCCATCCCAGAATCACGGCCAAATGCCGTGAATTGGGATTTGCCAATGTTGCTGAGATTCCAACAGGGATACAATCGGTCAAGGCATGGCTAGAATCAAATAAAAAAAGCATGGACAACACCTCCTCACCCACGACTCCTCCCGCACCCAGCATGGTCAATGACGCATCCCCCAAACCAACCGTGATCCACACGGCCGCATCTGGACCAGGCTGGTTGTCCAAAGCTGCGTTTTTGGTATCTGTACTTAGTTTTGTGCTGGTGCTGTTAATTGCCTTTGCAGGCAAAAACCAGATTGAGAAAACGCGTCTTGCTTTTGGTGAACGTATTCAAAAGGAGTCTACGACGCTTGACATCGTCAAAGAAGAAATCCGCCAAACCAGCGATTTGTTCAAAGACATGCGGACTCGTTTCGATTTGCTTGAACAAGCTCAAAAAGAGGAAGCCAGTCAGCGAGCGAGTCTGGAAGAGGTCTACAACAGTTTGTTGGCAAGCCGCACAGAAGTCTCTCTGAGTGAAGTTGAGCAATTGATTTCTATTGCGAAACGGCAACTTTATCTCTTGGGCAACGTAAACGGCGCAGCCATCGCACTGAGCCAAGCCATTGAGTTGCTTGAACGCACTGACAAACCATCTCTGTTGAATTTAAGGGGCGCAATTGAGGCGGACCTTTCTGAAATTCAGGCGCTTCCTAAAGACGACTTGTTGAAAATCGCAATATCCTTGGACTCGGTGGTCACTTCCGTAGAAAGTCTTCCCATGCTCTCCGGTGCGAACGCTGTTAATCAAACCAATCTTGCTGAGTTAACCGATCAAACCGCGCATGGCAGCGCTGTGCCTGAGCAGTTGCCCTCGGCAGAGGCAGGCTCGCCCGATGCGGGCGCTGTGGGGTGGAACGCAGCTTGGGTTTGGGTACAATCTGCCCTAAAAACGGCATGGCACGACATTCGCTCTTTGGTTGAAATCAGCAAAGTGAATTCGCCAGAGGTGCTGATGCTATCTGCAAGGCAGGAAACTGATTTGCGCAACACTTTGCGCCTTTCTTTGCTCAATGCGCGTATTTCGCTGCTTTCCAGGCAGGCAGATTTGCTTAAATCCGATCTACAAAGGTCTTCCTATTTGCTGGACACCTATTTTGATCCAAATGCTTTGCAGGTGCAGCGTGCTAAATCCGTGCTGGAAGAGCTCAATTCGATCCAGTTGGACCTTGTTTTGCCTGAGTTAAAAGCCACAACGGCTGCTTTGCGTCTGGCCGTGGCCGGCCAGCGGGGGGAGCGCCAATGAGGCAATTGATTGGCCTGTTGCTGATAATCGTGGTTGCGGTGGGCGTGACTTTGCTTGCACAAAGCAACGATGCCAAAGTGCTGGTTTTTGCAGGTCAGTACCGTCTGGACATGTCGCTTAATTTTGTCATCATTGCTCTCCTGGTTTCTTTCTTTTTGCTTTATCTCGCCCTTCGAGCATTGAGGGCTTCCTCTCAGCTCCCCGCGCGACTCAAGGCGTATTGGCAAAACCGCAAGCAGGAGGCTTTGTTAAAGGCCAACACCAGTGGTTTGATTGCTTTTATCACCGGTGACGAAGCAGGTTCGAAAAAAGCGCTCAAGGCGGCTGTTGGCACGGGTGTTGAAACTGACCTGAGCTACTTAATTCGAGCCATGTCCGCCATCCAAGCGGATCGGCTGGACGAAGCCGAGGAAATTCTCGGCAACCACAAAGCAGGCAATGGGGAGCATGCCCATGCCCGAGTGGTTTTGCATGCCCGCGTTGCGCTGGCCAAGCAGCAGTATGCAGGGGTGTTGAGTATGGTGGAAAGCATGGACCCCATGTTGGCTCGTCTTCCGCAGGTTTTTCGTCTGAGACTGATGGCTTTGGTGGGTTTATCGCGCTGGAAAGAAGCCTTGGAGCAATACCGCGTTTGTATACAAATGCCGGTGCTTGGCCAAGCAGAACAAGCCGAATGTTTGCAGAAAATTTATCAGGGGCTATGCGATGTGGCTGGGGGAAACCCTCAGGACATGGAGCAGGTGCTGTCCAATGCCAAACCCATTGAGCTGGAATCCCCGGCAGTTTTGCGTTCTTTGGCGACGGGTTTATTGCGCTGCGGTTTGGTTGGAGCAGCACGCACCATGCTGCAAACTTCTTTGGCTCAGGATTACAACGCCGACCTGCTGCCCGTGTTTCATGAAGCGGCTGTTCAGCAATCGCGCGATGCGTTGCCATTTGTGGAGGATCTGCTTGCCAAGCGACCAAATGATATCCGTTTGATTGAGTTGGCAGCCGATGTGTGCGAGCGTGAGCAATTGTGGGGCAAAGCCATTTCACGCTTTGAATTGGTTTATGCCAAATTGCCCTCAGCGCATATCGCAGGTCGCTTGGAAAGACTATATGAAGCAGTCAACCAGGGTGAACGTGCCAGACAATGGCGTGAAAAAATGAATGCGCATCTGCAAAAGACCCGTCAGCTCGCGTAAAGATTTGTTATATACAATGGCTAAAATTTTGATTTGAACAAGGACCTCTAAAGATGGGATACAACAGCATTCCACCGGGCAAGGACGTGCCCAACGACGTGAACGTGATCATTGAGATCGCTGCCAACTCCGACCCCGTGAAATACGAAGTGGACAAGGACAGCGGTTGTCTGTGGGTAGACCGTTTCATGGGCACAGCCATGCATTACCCATGTAACTATGGTTACATCCCTCAAACCCTGGCCGCAGACGGCGACCCCGTGGACGTGCTGGTGATGACGCCCTTTCCATTGCAGCCGGGTTGCGTGGTGCGGGTACGCCCCATTGGTATTTTGAAGATGACGGACGAATCCGGCGGCGATGCAAAGCTCCTGGGCGTGCCCGTAGAAAAGCTTTTGCCAATGTACAAAAACTACCAGAGCATTGAAGACGTGCCTCAGGAGTTTCTGGCTCGTATTCAGCACTTCTTTGAGCACTACAAAGACCTGGAGAAGGGCAAGTGGGTAAAGATTGAGGGCTGGGGCACCAAGGATGACATGGTCAAAGAGATTGTGGATGGCATTGCCAACTACAAAAAAGAACAGGCCTGATCAGCCAGCGAAGCATCAAAAAAGGCAGCCTGGCGCTGCCTTTTTTGTTTTGACCTTTAGCTTGCTAAGGGTTGTACCTGCCTGAACGCCTGGTGCTCAGTGAGTTCTTCAGCATACGCGGCAAGATGCTGTTTTTCACGATCTAAAAAGTGGGCAATGGGCTGTTTAAAGCCTGCATTGGCCACCCAGTGGGCTGAGATCATGGTTTGGGGATTCAATCCCCGCGCCATTTTGTGTTCGCCTTGTGCGCCACCTTCAAACCACTCAATCCCTTTTTCGATAGCGAATTCAATGGCTTGGTAATAACACAACTCAAAATGCAGGCAAGCGATGTTTTCTACACAACCCCAGTAGCGCCCATACAAGCGCTGGCTGTTGTGCAAAAAGAAGGCGCTTGCCACCGGATTGCCGTTCAAAGAGGCCACAATCAGCAACACCTGCTCGCCCATGCTGGACAGAATCATTCTGAAAAATGATTCATTGAGGTAGGGGCTTGAAAAATGCTCTGCATAAGTGCGACTGTAGCACTGATAAAAAAATGCCAATTGTTCTTCCGATACGCAATAGCCTGGAATGCGTTCAATCGTTAGTCCCTCCAGACGGGCCTTGCGCCGTTCAGCACGGATGTTTTTGCGTTTTTTGTGGTTCAGGGTTTCCAGAAACTCTTCGAAAGTGGCGTAGGGCCGATTGGAACCAGCATGTCTGTTGTGCCAGTGGAACTGCACCACGTGGCGATCTTGAAGACCAAGGTGGGTGGCACCTCCCAGCAGGGCACTTTGATCACCCGATGTTAAAAACAGCGCATGCAAACTGGATGTTTGGCAGCCCAACAAATCTGCATCGTGGCTGGCTTGCTTGGTTAATTCGGCCAAACCCTGTGCCATGGCCTGTTGATGTTCGGGCTCACGTGCCAACACCTTGGGCGCCATCACAGGGGTAAAAGGAATAGCACACAGCAATTTGGGGTAATACGGTTGATTGTGGCGCTGGTAGGCTTGGGCCCAGGCCCAATCAAACACATATTCGCCATATGAATGCGATTTGAGGTAGAGCGGCATGGCTGCTAACAACTCCCCTTGGTCAGATTCTAACTTCAAGTGAAGCGGTCCCCAGCCGGTCCCCGCAGTGGCCGAGCCGCTGGCTTCCAGCGCCAGCAAATACTCGTGCCGCATGGCCGGGTGAAGCTCACCGCCATTGGCCTGCATCACCAGCGAATTCCATGGCGCTTGTGGCATGTCGGCCATGCTTTGGCAAATCTGCATGCGATAATTCATGTGGGTTACAGCATCTTTTACTACACAGGTACGTCGTGAGTTTATCCCGAGTTCGACTGGCCATTGCACAGCTCAACCTGACTGTGGGCGATTTGAAAGGCAACTGCGCAAAAATTCTGGATTGTGCGCACAAGGCCCATGCACAAGGCGTGCGGATTTTGCTCACGCCCGAGCTCTCCGTGACGGGCTATCCGCCAGAAGATTTGCTGCTGCGCCCGTCATTTCAGCGTCAAACCAACGCGGCCGTTGATCATCTGCGTGTGGCACTTCAAAAGCTGGATATTTATGTGGTGATCGGCCACCCTCTGCGCCAAGAAAATGAATTGTTCAATGCAGCATCGGTGTTGCACAAAGGGCAGGTGATTGGCGTCTACCACAAGCACGATCTGCCCAACCGGGAGGTGTTTGACGAGCAACGCTACTTCACACCCGACAATCGCCCACTGGTGTTTGAGGTCGACGGCATTCGTTTTGGCCTGAACATTTGTGAAGACACCTGGAACCCTTACGCACCAGAAGCCGCTGCGGCTGCGGGTGCAGAGGTTTTGCTGGTGCCCAATGCTTCGCCTTACCACATGGGCAAACAGACCATCCGCCAGTCCGTGGTGGCGCGGCGAGTGGCAGAAACAGGCATGGCCATTGTGTATGCCAACCTGCTTGGTGGCCAAGATGAGTTGGTGTTTGATGGCGCCTCTTTCGCCATGGACGGCAGCCAGCATGTTGCAATGAGGCTGCCACAATTTCAAGAGGCGCTGGCCGTGCTTGATGTGGAGTCCTGCCCAGGCAAGCCGATCGCGCTTTGCTCGGCCCAGCCCCAGGCCGCTGAGCTGGATTTGACCGCCCAAGTGTATGAGGCGCTCAAAATGGGTGTTCATGATTACGTCACCAAAAACCGTTTCCCGGGCGCCATCATTGGTCTATCCGGCGGCGTAGACTCTGCACTGACATTGGCCATTGCCGTAGACGCCTTGGGCGCAGACAGGGTGCGCGCGGTCATGATGCCATCTCCCTACACCGCTGAGATATCACTTCAAGACTCCCGAGACATGGTGCAACGCCTTGGCGTACGGTACGACGAGATTTCTATCGAGCAATGCATGCAAGCCTTTGAAGGCAGCCTTGCTCCTTTGTTTGCGGGCATGGCCGCAGACACCACCGAAGAAAATCTGCAAGCTCGAATACGTGGAACCATGCTGATGGCTTTGTCCAACAAAACGGGTTCCATCGTGCTCACCACGGGCAACAAGAGCGAAATGGCCACGGGTTACTGCACTCTATACGGTGATATGGCGGGCGGCTTTGCCGTCATCAAAGACATTTTTAAAACGCTGGTGTACGCGCTTTGCCATTATCGTAATTCAATTGGTGAGATCATTCCCGAGCGCATCATCACCCGTCCGCCTTCGGCGGAGCTACGGCCAGATCAAGTGGATCAGGATAGCCTGCCTCCCTATGATGTGCTGGATGCTATTCTTACTCGCTACATGGAAAAAGACGAATCGGTTGAAAACATCATTGCCAGTGGTTTTAATCCGGAAGATGTCTTCAAGGCTGTTAAACTGCTTCGTATCAACGAATACAAACGCCGACAGGCACCCGTCGGTATTCGTGTCACGCACCGCGCGTTTGGTCGTGACTGGCGTTATCCCATTACATCCAAATTCAACGATCTAGAAGGATTTCCTGAATGAAACTGGTCACTGCCATCATCAAACCATTCAAGCTCGATGAAGTACGTGAAGCGCTGTCCGAAATTGGCGTTACCGGTCTGACGGTGACTGAGGTGAAAGGATTTGGTCGTCAGCGCGGTCACACTGAACTCTACCGTGGCGCTGAGTATGTGGTGGACTTCTTACCCAAGGTTAAAATCGAGCTGGTAATCGAAGACAAATTGGTGGATCAGGCGATTGAGGCCATCCAAAGTGCTGCACGCACCAATAAAATTGGTGATGGAAAAATCTTTGTAACCAATGTGGAGCGCGTGATTCGCATCCGCACAGGCGAGCAGGGCGAAGAAGCGATTTAAATCAGCCTTCCGCTCAAAAAAGCCCGCTTTTTATGCGGGCTTTTTTTATTTAGGCACACAGGTGATTGTGAATAATTTCACCGAAGGTGGGGGCCAAAGGTTCTGGTAGGTCATGGCCCAACCCTTTGATCAAATGCAAACGAGCGTTGGGTACCAGCTTCGCAATACGTTCCGAACACGCCTTTTTCAACAAAGGGTCGTCCATGCCATGCACAACACAGGTGGGCACGCGAATGCTCCTTGTGTAGTCTTCAATGGACCCAGTGGCCACCACGCAGTGGGTTTGACGCAGCACGCCAGTAGGCTTGTAGGCACGTTGGTAGGCTTTGCGCGCGCGCTCCCGCAACTTAACCGGGTCGGTGGGGTAGCCTGGGCTGCCAATCGCTGTGAACACACGTTCCACATGTTCCACCACATGGTCGATATGCTGGCTCTTTGGTTTTTTCAGAAACATGTTGTGAATCACATTGGGGCTTGGCATCGGCAATTTGGGGTTATTGGTGCTTGACATCAGCGTTACCAGTTTGCCGATCTTCTGGGGCGCCTGTGCAGCCACAATTTGCGAGATCATTCCGCCCATAGAAATGCCCACCAAATGCGGGCGTTTAAGCCCCAGTGCTTCAACAAGTCCTATCGCATCGTTGGCCATGGTGTCCAGCTTGTAGTTGGTGGGCGTGCTCAAACCCAGTTTGTTGCGTATGAAGGTGGCAGGCACGTTCACCCTCATGTTGCTGGGGTGCTGGTCGGTCAGGCCAATGTCGCGGTTGTCGAACCGCACCAGCCGGTAGCCTTGCGCCAACAAGGGTTTGCAAAATTCATCGTTCCACATGGTGAGTTGGCAGCCCAACCCAGCCACCAGCAAAATGGTCTCCCCATCTTCTGGGCCTGCTGCTTCCCAGGCCATGTTCAAACCGGTGGTGGTGGATCGAATGTGGCCCGCTTGCCAATCAATGGGCGTGGGTGAAGGTTTCATTGCAGTGCGTCTCCCTGCGTTTTTCGCGTTGGATTTATTGTTGTTTGGCTTTGAGTATGACCAACAAGGCGCCCGCCCCGCCGTCTCGCGGCGGGGCTTGGCAAAAAGCAAGCACCTCGTCTTTTTGCACCAGCCAGCGTTTCACCTTGTCTTTGAGCACCGGCTCTTTGCCAACAGAGCCCAAGCCTTTGCCGTGAATGATTCTGACACAACGAATGTCATGTTTTACGGCACTTCGCAAAAATTCGCCCACTGCTTCACGCGCTTCGTCGCTGCGTAGTCCGTGCAAATCAATTTGCGCCTGAATGACCCATTTGCCACTGCGCAGGCGCTTTAAGGCCTCCAAGCCAACGCCGTTGCGGCGGTAGCTCAGTTTGTCATCGGTCTCCAGAAAACGCTCCACGTCCATTTCATCCGAAATGCTTTCACGCAACACGTTTTCGTCGTCAATTTCACGTTGATGGGCCACAGGGGGTGGCTTTGGAAGATCATGCAGTTTGCGGTTGGCTTGGGGCAGGGGTTTTACATCCTGTACATGGGTTTCAAACAGTCGCGCCTCCGCCTCCCGCTTCCTTTCTGCTTCAATGCGCAGTTTTTCGGCGCGTTCGGCGTCCAGTCGCTGTTCTTTCAATGCGCGCCGGACGCCTTCGAGGTCGGCCATGGAGGTCAGCTTTTTCATGCCTCAACCCTGGTGTTTGACCCAACAACCTGTTGTTTGCTTAGGCTTCCTGGGCTTCCAGCCAACGCTGGGCATCCAGCGCAGCCATGCAACCCGTTCCAGCGCTGGTGATGGCTTGGCGGTACACGTGGTCTTGAACATCCCCTGCGGCAAACACGCCTTCCACGCTGGTCATGGTGGCCAGGCCATTCAAGCCACTGCGAGTCACAATGTAGCCGCCTTTCATGTCAAG
>DASUEF010000150.1:0-5754 GCA_036275215.1 Limnobacter sp.
TGTGTTTTGTAAGCAGTCTGAAACTAATTGTAGTGGTCCATTTTGGATTTGGCAAACACTTTCTTACCCACATTTTGTCCACAGGGTTATGCACTGTGCATAAGTTGTGGACAACGTTGGGAAAAGTCTTTCCACCCACCCGAACGGGTGCGGTGCAATAAAAAAGGCGCCCTGGGGCGCCCTTTCACAGCAGCTCGTAAGTGTATGGTTTGCGCAGGTTTTTCCAGTCGAAGAAGGGACCTGGATCGGTTTTTCGCGTGGGTGCTATCTCGCTGTGGGCCAGTGCATAACGCAGTGGATAACGTTGCCTTAACTCCGCCATGAGCCGGTTGAGGCTGGCGTACTGCGCCGCATCAAATGGGGTGTACACATCGCCCAACAGCTCGATGCCAATTGAAAAATGATTGAAGTTGCTGCGGTCCATGGCGGCAGACAAGCCAGCATGCCAAGCACGCTTTTCGCAAGACACAAATTGCAAGATGCTGCCATCGCGATCGATCACAAAGTGGGACGACACACGCAGGCCGATTAATTCTGCAAAACTGGGGTGAACGTGATAATCCAGCCGGTTTAAGAACAAATCCTGCACGTGTTGCATGGTGCGGCCACGCTCCGGCAGGCTGATGCAGTGAATCACCACGGTGTCGACCACGGTGCCCATGGGTCGAGCGTCCTGGTTGGGGCTTTGCAAACGCTTCACCCAATTGTGTTCAATCCAGCCTTCATCCAGCATCATGGCGCTACCCTCCGGCGGACCACACCCGCCAGTGTTGTTCAGTGCACTTTTTCGCCTTCGGCCTTGGCGTGCTCCAGGCCACAATAAAAGCGGCCCTGCATCATCACGCCCTCCGACAGTGGGCTGTATGCGCCACAGTGGCGGCAAGGCAAAATCTCTTCTTGTTGTTTACGGCCAAGATTGCCTTTTTTTTGAGCCTGCTCGCCAGGTTGGTTGTCAAGCTGCTTGCGCTGCCAGGCCTTCCATACAATCCAGACCACAATGGCCAGGCCCACAAAAAACAGGATGCGCCCCATTTACACTGCCCTTTTTAAAATAAATTCCAGCACAAACTGCGTGCCAAAATAGGCCAGCATCAGCACCGCATAACTGCCCAAGCACCAGCGCAGGGCCACCTTACCGCGCCAGCCCAACAGGGTGCGGCCTGCCAACAAGGCAGCAAACGAACACCATGACACCATGGCAAACAAGGTTTTGTGATTAAACTTCCAGGCCTGCCCGCCCCACTGCTCCGAAAACAAAAACCCACTGGCCAAGGTGAGCGAGAGCAACACAAAACCTGCCCAAAGCTGGCGAAACAGAATGGACTCCATGGTGAGCAAGGAGGGCAACTGGTCGAGCAGGCGCTCACGCAGCATGCGGTTTTCGCGGGTGGTGGCCACGGGTTGGTGCAAGGCTTTTTCTTGGAAGGCCATCACGACAGCATGCGCTGCTGCAATGCCCAACAAACTGTAGGCCGCCAGCGCAATCAACAGGTGCACCTGAAAAAGCCGGTCCCCGGCCATGCGGATGGAAGACTCTTCGCCCAACAAGACGGGCAACAAAAACACCAGGCCACAAAACGGATACACCACCATGTCCAGCAGCGGCACACGGTTAAAAAAACCCTCCGCGAACGCCACCAGTGCGGCAAGCCAACCCACACACATCAGGCCAATAACAAAGCCAAAATGCAGGCCATCGGCCTGAAATAGCACACGACTAAGCAAGAGCGCAGAGGCGGCCAGCGCAAGCGCAGCCAAACCACGCGCCACCCATGCAGGGCTGCTCCATTTGCCGAAAACGGTGAGCGCCGCCAATCCACCATAGGCAGACAGCAGGGGCACCGCAAGCGCGTACAATAAGGTGTTGTTCATATCGATTTAGTTTACTCGATTCGTTGCCAAGCTTGCGCGTTGCAACGCCGCTTGCACAACAGTCTTCCCGAGGCTTTTCCACCATGTTTGAAAATCTTTCCGATCGCCTGAGTCGCGTTGTTAAAAACATCAAGGGCGAGGCACGCATCACAGAGTCCAACACACAGGACATGCTGCGTGAGGTGCGCCTGGCGCTTCTGGAAGCCGACGTTGCACTGCCTGTGGTGAAAGAGTTCATCAACCAGGTCAAAGAGCGTGCGCTGGGAGAGGAAGTGCTCAACAGCCTCACACCGGGCCAAGCGCTGGTGGGCATTGTGCACGAGCAGCTGATTAAGCTGATTGGCGACAAAACCGAAGAAATCAACCTGGCAGCCCAGCCCCCGGTGGTTATTTTGATGGCGGGCCTGCAAGGTGCAGGTAAAACCACCACCACGGGCAAGCTGGCCAAATACCTCAAAGACACGCTCAAAAAGAAAGTGCTCACCGTGTCGGCCGACGTGTATCGCCCTGCGGCGATTGAACAGCTTAAAACCGTGAGCGCTCAAGCTGGTGCGGAGTTTTTCCCATCCGACATCAGCCAAAAGCCCATCGACATTGCCCTGGCAGCGCTGAACCATGCCAAGCGGCAGTTTTTTGATGTGCTCATCCTAGACACGGCCGGCCGTCTTGGTATTGACGAAGCCATGATGAACGAGATCAAGGCCTTGCACGAGGCGGTGCGACCCACCGAAACCCTGTTCGTGATTGACGCCATGTTGGGCCAAGACGCCGCCAACACAGCCAAAGCGTTCAACGAAGCCCTGCCGCTGACTGGTGTTGTGCTCACCAAAATGGACGGCGATGCACGCGGCGGTGCAGCACTGTCTGTGCGGCACATCACCGGCAAGCCCATCAAATTCATGGGCGTGGGCGAAAAACTCTCTGGCTTCGAGAAATTCCACCCCGACCGCGTGGCGGGCCGAATCCTCGGCATGGGCGACATTGTGTCGCTGGTGGAAGAAGCCAAAAAAGGCATTGACGAAAAAGAAGCCGAGAAGCTGGCCAAAAAACTCAAGAGTGGCAAGGCCTTCGACTTGAACGACTTTTTGGCGCAGTTGGCTCAAATGAAAAACCTGGGTGGTTTGCAAGGCCTGATCGACAAACTGCCCACCCAAATGATGAAGGGTGCAGGCCAGGTGGACACCAACGCCGCCGAAAAACAAATGCGCCGCACCGAGGCCATTATTCTGTCCATGACCTTGGAAGAACGCAGCAAGCCCGATATTTTGAAAGCCTCGCGCAAGCGGCGAATTGCCGCTGGTGCTGGCGTGCAGGTGCAAGAGGTGAACCGCCTGCTCAACCAGTTTGAGCAAATGCGCGGCATGATGAAAAGCATGCAAAAAGGCGGCTTGGCCAAGATGATGCGCAAGATGGGTGGCGGCAAGGGCTTCCCGCCCGGCGGCATGCCACCGGGTGGTGGCCTGCCCTTCTAAGGATTAGAAGCGGTTTTGGTGGGCGGCAGGCTTGGTGCTGGCTGGCGGTAATGCCAGTTGCGGTCCAGGCGGTCGTACACCAGGTTGGGGTAAGTCATTTTTCCAAGGCTGCCGTTATAACGCCCCAACGCCCGGTCCAAATTCCCCTTTTCTATGTCCAGGTAGTGCCGCAAAATAAGGCATCCATAGCGGATGTTGATGCGCGGCTCCAGCAACTCATCGACTCGCCCACGCGACAACACGTCTGTCCAGAATGGCATCACCTGCATCAAGCCGATTGCACCTGCATGGCTGCGCGCTTGTGCATTGAAATTGCTTTCCACCTCGATGAGCGCAAACACCAGCTGGGGATCGAGCCCCGCACGCTGGGCCTCGTAGCGAATGGTTTTGATCAACTCCAGGCGTTCTTCAAAGTTGGGCACGCGCCGGGCAAGCCTTCGGGACATTTCCCCGAGCCAATGGATGCGGTGCTCTGCGGAGTCAAACAAAGGGCGCGGGGTTGCCTCGCCCGAGGCCAGGGCTTGACGCAGCACTAGGCGCACATGGTCAGCCATGGGCTCATATTGCTGGCTGGCCATTGCAGGTGCCGCCCACGTGAGCATGCACGCAAACACACAGGTGCTTGCGCGCCAGCCCAACGCAGCGGGCATGTTAAAGCCGAACCTGCCGCTTGGCCAGTTCTGCCTGCACTTGCTCAAAAATACTGCCAACATCCACGTCCTGTTTTTCAAGTGCGCCGTCGCGCGACTGAAACTCCACTTTGCCCTCTTTCAGGCCACGGTCACCCAAGGTGACGCGCAAGGGCACCCCAATCAACTCCCAATCTGCAAACATCACACCTGGGCGTTCATCGCGATCATCCAGCACCACGTCCACCCCGGCGGCCTTGAGCTGTTCGTAAAGCGCATCCGCCTGCGCTTTTACTTGCTCGCTCTTTTTGTAGCCAATCGGGCACAACACCACTTCAAATGGGGCAATGCTCACCGGCCACCGAATGCCGCGCTCATCGAAGTTCTGTTCAATGGCCGCGCCCAGAATACGGGTGACGCCAATGCCGTAACAGCCCATCTCGATCACAGCGGGCTTGCCATCCACATCCAAGAAGGTGGCCTTGAGCGCCTGCGAGTACTTGGTGCCCAGGTAAAACACATGCCCAACCTCAATGCCGCGACACATGGCCAACAGGCCTTTGCCATCGGGTGATGGATCGCCCTCCACCACATTGCGAATGTCGGCCACCTCGGGCTCGGGCAAATCGCGGCCCCAGTTCACGCCAACGTAGTGATAGTCTGCCGCGTTGGCACCACACACAAAATCACCCAAGGCGGCGGCACTGCGGTCGGCCACCACGCGCACATCGGCGCTTAAGCCCACGGGGCCCAGGTAACCAGGCTTGGTGCCAAAAGCGCCAACGATTTCGGCCTCGGTGGCCAGGCGCAGCTCTTGCACCCCAGCCAACTTGCCCAGCTTGATGTCGTTGACTTCATGGTCGCCACGCACCAGCGCCAATATGATTTGTACCTTTTTGCCTTGCTCGGTTTCATGCACATGGGCAAACACCACGCTTTTTACGGTGGCAGCCAAAGGCAAGCCCAACTGGGCGGCCACTGCCTCGCAGGTGCTGTTGCCTGGGGTGTGCACTTTGTCCATGGCCTTGCTGGCAGCCGGGCGCTGGGTGGTGCACACAGCCTCTGCCAGCTCCACGTTGGCTGCATAGTCCGAGCTTGGACAGTACGCAATGGCGTCTTCGCCGGTGTCGGCAATCACGTGGAACTCATGGCTGCGGTTGCCGCCAATCGAGCCCGTGTCGGCATTCACGGCGCGGAAGTTCAAGCCCAAGCGGGTGAAGATACGGCGATATGCGTCGTACATCACATCGTAGGTTTTAAGCGCTGCTTCTTGATCACGGTCGAAAGAATAGGCGTCTTTCATCACAAACTCGCGCCCCCGCATCACACCAAAGCGTGGGCGAATTTCATCGCGGAATTTGGTCTGGATTTGGTAAAGGTTCAAGGGCAACTGCCGATAGCTCTTCACCTCTTTGCGCACCACATCGGTGATCACTTCTTCGTGGGTGGGGCCAATCACAAAGTCACGATCATGGCGATCCTTCAGGCGCAACAATTCGGGGCCATACTTCTCCCAGCGCCCGCTCTCTTGCCACAACTCGGCAGGCTGCACGGCTGGCATCAGTAGTTCCAGTGCACCGGCGCGGTTCATTTCTTCACGAATGATGCTCTCGACTTTGCGAATGCTGCGCAGGCCAATTGGCATGTAGGTGTAAATACCGCCGGCCAGGCGTTTGATCATGCCGGCGCGCATCATGAGTTGGTGACTCACCACTTCGGCGTCGGCTGGGGCTTCTTTGAGCGTGTTCAAAAAAAACTGGGTGGCGCGCATTCGCAAAAAC
>DASUEF010000151.1:0-1179 GCA_036275215.1 Limnobacter sp.
TTTGGATTGAGGGTAGAAGAGGCTTGCGCTACAGTGGGGGTTCATGCGTTTGCGCCTCTACCCCATGCTGATTCCAAACATACGCGCCAGTTTCGCCACACGTTTGGTGCTGGGCAGCTTGCTGATCCTGCTTTTGCTGTCGATTCCACTCGCGGTGACGGGTTATTCACTGCTGCGCGAGAGCAACATCGAGCAAGCCGGCTTGAATGCGAAGCTTCAGTCGGAACAAATTTCGCAATCGGTGGACCGCCACCTCAAGGAGCACCTGCGAGACCTGGTGTACACCTTGAAGATTGAGGAATCGCACGCAAACTACACCCCGGAACAGCAAACCAAAGTGGTGGAAGTGATGCAAGCCCACACACCCGGTTACCTGTGGATTGGTGTGGCTGCACCGGATGGCACCGTGCTGGCTGCCAACGACGACCTGTTGGTGGGTAAAAATGTGGCCAAACGCCCTTGGTTTCAAAAGGGACTCACACAGCCAGCGATCATGGATGTGCACGAGGCGCAACTTCTGGCCGCATTGTTGCCCGCCCGCAAAGACGAAAAATATCAATTCATTGATTTCACAGCCCCTTTGCGCAACGCTTCAGGCGAAGTGATTGCGGTGTTTGGTATCCACTTGGACTGGAAATACTTCATTGAAGAAATTGAAGAAGATGTGTTCAGCCGTTTGAGTGAAAGCTCCCCGACGGTGATTTTGGCGAGCGACGGCAGTTTGAGGCTGGGCAACCGATTTGAGCTGTCAGATTTTCAAGAAAATACGCGTTGGGCGGACATGCCCGGGTTTAAAAAAGCCCTTGACGGACAAAGCAATTGGTCTGTCGAACGTTTGACCGACGGCAAAAATTATCTGGTGGCGTTTTCACCCAACAACACCTCACCCGAGGTGGCAACGCTGGGTTGGATTTCGGCCACCGCCATGCCACTGGACTCCATCGAATCGCCTGTGTCGATCGCTTTGATGTATGCGGTGGGTGCCTTGGTGATTGGCACCACCATCACTTTGCTCATGGTGTTGGGCCTGGGGCGAAGCTTGTCCAAGACGGCCAGCCGCTACATGAACAAGATTCGGGATGGGGCACCCGATGAGCTTCGCGCCAGCCTAAAAGAGCTGCCCTGGGAGCTGCAGGGGATTTCAAAGCAAATTCTGGAACTGAATCAAGGGCTGAACGA
>DASUEF010000152.1:0-2314 GCA_036275215.1 Limnobacter sp.
TTGATCAGCCAGTTCGGCGATATTGCTGTTCTTGAACTTCACAGCCAGCGCAGTGGGGTTTAGGCGTTGACCATTGCAGGAGCCACACACCATGCTTTCCCGCAAATAGCTTCCTTCTTCATTTTCAGCATTTTCGTCTGCACTTTTGTCTTGCTCAGAAAGCCACTTGCCTTCTTCGCCGGTGGTTTCCGCATCGAAGCCATCCACTTCCTCACCCACACCAAAGCAGTTTGCGCACCAACCATGTTTGCTGTTGTAGCTGAACAAGCGCGGGTCGAGTTCTGGGAAGCTGCGCGCGCAACTGGGGCAGGCACGTTTGGTGGAATAAAAACGAATGGCAGGTGATTCGCCTTTTTTTCCGGGCGCCTCGACCATGACTGTGCCTTTGCCATACTCCAGCGCAAGTGCCAGTACTTCGCGCAGTTCTCTCTCACCTTTGGCTTGAATGCTCAGGGTTTTAACTGGAAGTTCAATGTGGTGTTCCTGATAACGGGCCAATTTGGGCCAGGGGTTGGTGGGCACGTACTCACCATCCACGCGCAGGCGTTCATAACCGCGGTCCACGGCCCATTTTGCAATTTCGTTGTAAATGCCTTTGCGGCCCTGCACCAGTGGTGCCAGCAGGGTTATCTCCTGCCCTTTGTAATGCTGCATGATTTGCGCCAGCATGCTGTCCATGCTTTGCGGAGCAATGGGCACTTCGCACGTGGGGCAATGCTGAATACCCAGCTTCACGAACATCAGGCGCAGGAAGTGGTACACCTCGGTGACTGTGGCTACTGTACTTTTCCGGCCACCACGGCTGGTGCGCTGCTCGATCGCCACGGTGGGGGGAATACCAAAAATGGCATCCACATCCGGCTTGGCTGCAGGTTGCACAAACTGTCGAGCGTAGGCATTCAGGCTTTCAAGGTAACGGCGCTGGCCTTCGGAAAACAAAATATCAAATGCCAGCGTCGATTTTCCGCTGCCCGAAGGCCCGGTAATGACAGTCATTTTTTCCCGTGGAATGGTCAGGCTGACATTTTTCAGGTTGTGCTCACGCGCATGCAAAATTTCAATGCCGTCAGTCAGGCCGCGCTTGTTGTGTTTGGTCTCCAGTCCGTACAGGGCCGCCGCCTCGGCCACCAGGTGATCACTGCCTTTGTCACTGCCTTTGTTTAAATCGGCAGCATGCAACAGATTGGTTTGCGCAAGGTATTGTTTGATCGCAACGCCCGTGTGGCTCGCTTTGTTTTTTGCAAGCTGTTCGGGCGTGCCCTGGGCCACCAGTTCACCCCCGTATTCGCCCGCCTCGGGTCCAAGGTCGATAAGCCAATCTGCCGCGCAGATCACATCCAGATTGTGTTCAACAATCAACACACTGTGCCCTGCTTCCTGCAACAAACGCAGCGAACGCATCAACTTGGCCACATCGTCAAAGTGCAAACCAGTGGTCGGCTCGTCAAACACAAACAGGTCACCTCGCTTGGCCACTTTTTGACCGCTGGCGGTGAGTTTCAGGTTAGCCAGAAAACCCGCCAACTTGAGTCGTTGTGCTTCGCCACCGCTGAGCGTGGGTACAGGCTGCCCCAAACGCAAATAATTCAGCCCAACCTGTGCCAGCGGTTGCAGTGTTTTTAGTAGCGCAGAGTCTTTTTCAAACAAATCAAGCGCCTGGTCTACGGTCAGTTCAAGTACCTGCGCCATGTTCAACACTTGTCCTTTGCGCTCCAGGGTTACTTCCAACGCTTCCGGGCGATAGCGTGTGCCATTGCATTCGCCGCAGCGCAAATAAACATCACTCAAGAACTGCATTTCAACATGTTCAAAACCATTGCCACCACACATGGGGCAGCGGCCATCGCCACTGTTGAAACTGAAGAAGCCGGGTTTGTAATCCCGCTCTACAGCAATTTTTGTTTTTGAGAACAGTTTGCGCAGTTCATCAAACGCGCCGACATAGCTAGCGGGGTTGCTTCGCGTTGTTTTGCCGATTGGGCTTTGGTCAACAAATGCCAATTCGGAAATGAGTTCAACACCCTCCACGGAATCGAACTCACCGGGGGCCTCTGTGGGCTCACCTTTTATTTTCTTGATCGCGGGCACCAGTACATCTTGTACCAAGGTGCTTTTGCCTGAACCTGAAACACCTGTGAGTACCACCAATCTGTTGAGCGGCAGTTTGAGATCGATGTTTTTCAAGTTGTTGGCGCGCACACCGGTCAAGGTAATGTGCTCTGTGGAATCGCCCAACGGCTCGATGTATTCCACCACCTTCAGTTCACCCTTCAAGTAGCGGGCAGTCAGCGAGTTTGCCTGAGCGATTTTGGCG
>DASUEF010000153.1:0-42412 GCA_036275215.1 Limnobacter sp.
GGCCTACGACAAGATCGACGTGTACGACAACGTGTTCGAAGACAATGGCACGGCTGGCATCATTTTGACCAGCTACGATTTGTTGGGCGAAAACGGCGACCGCCGCATGGATGTGTATTCCGAGGCGGTGAACATTTTCAATAACACCTTCAAGAACAATGGCAACGATCTGCCGCAACCCGACTTCGCGAGCATCATCGCGACGCAGGGTGGGCAGATCAGCAGCGCGTTCCCGCTGTTGGTGGGTTTGAAGATTGCCGCGGGTGGCCAGGGCTACCGGGGGGCACACATTGTGTGGGATGGCTATCAAGACCAGCTGAACAACAGCTGCGAACTGCCCAAAGACCGCGATGGCAAACCCGTACCAGTGGACGCCGATGGCAAACCCATCCAGGGCAACTCCAATCCCAACCCCAGTTGCCGCTACAACAAATACAAATTCAACAGCAATGGCCAGCGCAAGATGCCAGCTTGGTGGTTCAGTTGCATCAACCCCAACAACAATTTCGGTTCCGAAAGCTTGGCATTTGCCAACTTCAATGGCACCCGTGGTCTGGATGCGGTGATCAACCTCAACACCAGCAACCCATCGGCAAACCTCACGCCGGAGTATTTGCAGTCTATCGCCACTGGCATTCCTTTGTTGCCCGCAACCTTTGATTTGGGGCAACACAATTGCCAGGCACGTTTTGGTGCAGACCTGCCGCGCTTGCCCGATTTCGAGTTTGAGCCTTTTGTTCCGAGCGGCGAGTTTGCACCAGAGCCCACAGCCGAGGCTGTGAAAGCCCTTTGCGAGCTGCCACTGAAAGCAGGCGAGGTCAACGAGGCCGCATTCCGGGTGAATTGCCCAGACTTGGCGCAGTACAATCTGTTTGCGGATCCCCAGGACCCCCGCAGCATGCCCAACAGCCAAGGCATGCCGTACGTGCTCAATACCAAGCTGTTCAGTGATTACTCGCTCAAGCACCGCGTGATTTTTGTGCCACGCGGAAAGAAAGCCAATTATTTGGCCGATGAGGCAAGTCGCGTGAATGCCACCATCGAGTTCCCGGTGGGCACCATCATTGCCAAAACCTTCAGCTTTGTGAATCAGCCGCAGGGCAAAGAAACTCCCTATGAAACCCGGCTCTTGATTAAGCGTCAACGCAAAGACGGCATCGGCTATTGGGAGGCGCTGGAGTATATTTGGCAAGATGCAGGCAATGGCAAACGCAAAGCAGTGTTGAGCCAGGGCGGTGGCACAGCGGCGGCGTCTTGGGACTATGTGGACCTGGACACCGGCAAGCGCCACACGGGCAACACCAGCCAGTACCTGTTCCCCAATGCCAACCAGTGCTTGATTTGCCACAGCAACAACGATGTGGAACCCGGTTCGTCGCCGATTGGCCCCAAGCCAAGGAACTTGAACCGCGAGTACCGCAATGAGTCGCCATTGCTCACAGCAGGCCAGTCCCAGCACCCAGTCAATGGCAAAAACCAGATCCAGTTCATGTGTGAAACTGGTTTAATGCAGAACTGCCCCAGCGACCTGAAGGTCAACCAGACAACCAAGGTGGCTGGTGGTGTGCCCCGAATTCCCAAATTCAACAAACCTGGAGACTCTGGCTTGCCAGCCAACTCAAAAGGTGACATTGAAGCGCGTGCTCGTGCGTACCTGGAAGTGAACTGTGCCCATTGCCACAACGTGAATGGTCAAGCTTCCAATACAGGCTTTTATGTGGATGTGTTCCGCGCTGTGGACAGCACTTACGGCATTTGCAAAAAGCCAACAGCAAGCGGTTCGGAGGGGCGGGGCAACCGTCTGTATGACATTCACCCGGGCATGTCCAACGACTCCATCGTGCCGTATCGCATGGGGCCTGAAGCTGTGGAGTTGGCCGCAAAAATGCCGCCATTGGCACGCAGTGTAGTGGACACCGAGGCGGTGACCTTGATCAACCAGTGGATTGATCAGGTGATTGATGCGAGTTATGAGAACGCTGATGCCTGCCAAGAGGGCAACAACAGTGGTGCTGGCTTGCCCTTGATTGGAGGTCTGCCCCTGCTACCATAGGGGGCATGGATTTACTCAAAGACCCCACCACGTTGTTCATCTTCAAGCTGGTCATCACCTTCGGGCTGATGGCCAGCGGATTTTTCGTCAACCGCGCACTGTCCTGGTCGCTGCGTAAGCTGCATCCCTATCATCCCGAGAAAGCTCGGTCGCAACTGGTTTTCTTTAAAAATCTAGTTCGCATGGCGGTTTTTTTGTTATTGGTTTCAGTCTGGGCCTCACAAATTACCGGCGCATTTTTGAGTGTGGTGGCCATCGCCGGTGCCCTCATCATCACGGGCAAAGAGGTTGTACTTGGCTTGTTGGGGTATGTGAATATTTCGCTGTCCAAGCCGTTTCGCATTGGGGATTACATAGAAATTGGAAACCAGAACGGGCGCGTGATCGACATTGATCTGTTGAGCACCAAGCTCTTTGAAATCGGCATGTCCGGCAAATACACAGGTCGCCGGCTGTCAGTGCCCAACGCGGCTGTGTTTATGAACACCATCAAGCACAACTCCATGCTCGGCAAGTTCAGCCTGTATACCATTGAAATAATTTTGCCCTTCAAAGCCGATACGGTGAGAGCGGAGGAGGTGGCCCTGCGGGTGGCCCGCACTGTCTCAGCCGCTTGGGTGGAAGAGGCAGACCAATACTTTGATCGCATTGAGGTGTCCGAGTTTGTGGATTTACCAGCAGCGCATCCCGAGGTGTTCTGGCAGGCCTACAATGAACTCGCACACAAAATGATTGTTCGTTTGGCTTGCCCGCTAGAGAAACGTGGCGATGCCGAGCAAGCCATCTACAAAGGTTTCTGGCGGGAGTTTGGCCCAGTCTGAATACTCTCCGGAACCTTGTTTCTATCCCACGGTCTGTTCTGCACTCTGTTGATTATTGCTGATACATATTTGGACGCATTCTCATGATTTCATCTCAATTGATTCGCGCATCCATCGTTGGTATGGTCTGTCTCGCCAGCGTATCTGTAGTGCAGGCGCATGGCGACGCCAAGGCGCATACGCACAAGCATCATCACGCCGATGAGGCTCATGTACATGGCGTGGGTGAACTGGAGGTGGTACAAGACGGACCCAGGGTCTCCATCTCCCTGTATTCACCTTTGCACAATGTGTTGGGCTTCGAACGCGCTCCACGCACCGAGGCCGAGAAAAGCCGAGTAAAGGCATCCAACGCACAGCTCAAGTCCAAAGGTTTGTATGACTTCACACCTGCTGCACAATGTCAGCAAACCGATGTGAGGATTCGGTCCGAGGTGCTTAACCCCCATGGCCATGGTCCAGGAGCCGATCATCAACATGCGGGGGGGTCAGAGCATTCGGATGTCAAAGTGATCTGGGAGTTTGAGTGCGCCAAACCCGAAGCCGTCAAAGAGATTGACGTGCGCTTGTTCAAGGTCTTCCCGGGGTTTGAAACGCTGCAAACACAGGCGCTGTTTGCCAAAGGGCAGGTGGGGGCCAAGCTCACCAGCAAACAGAGCAAACTGGTGGCCCCATGACGCAGCCCGTGCTGCGCATGCGGCAGGTTCTTTTTGCTTACCCTGGACAGCGGTTTGGTTTGCACATCCCAGCCTTTGAGTTGTTGCCTGCGCAGGGTGTTTTTGTGCACGGGGAGAGCGGCAGTGGCAAAAGTACCTTGCTTAATTTGATGGCTGGTGTGCTGCGTGCAAGGAGTGGCACCATTGAGTTGATGGGCCAGGCGCTTGACACAATGAGTGAACGCGCGTGCGATGCGCTGCGGGTTGACCATGTTGGCTTCGTGTTTCAGCAATTCAACTTGCTCAATTACCTCAGTGTGATCGACAACGTCACGCTGCCATGCCAGTTTTCGACGGTACGCCGTGAACATGCTGTGCAGGAGTTTGGCTCGGTTCGGGCTGCAGCGCTTGGTTTGCTGGGGGATTTGGGCATGCAGACTCATTTGCATCAGTCTGTACAAACCTTGTCCGTGGGGCAGCAACAGCGTGTGGCCCTGGCCCGAGCACTGATTGGGCGTCCCAATTTGCTGATTGCAGATGAACCCACTTCGGCGCTGGATGCGACCCACCAAGGGCGATTTGTGGACTTGTTGCTCACCCGTGCTCAACGCCAGGGCACCGCAGTCGTGATGGTGAGCCACAACCCGGAGTTGGCCGCACGGTTTGACGTGCAATGTCCGATTGAGCCATGGCAGGTGGCGCCATGATGCGCACCGTGTTGAAGCTTGCAGCCCTGAGTGCCTGGAGTCGCAGGGGCAGCCTGTTGCTGCTCACACTCAGTGTGGTTGCCTCTTGCAGTTTGTTGCTGGGCATCGACTTGGCCCGCCAAAGCGCGCGTAACACGTTTTCCAACGCCGTGTCGGGCACCGACCTGGTGGTGGGGGCACAAAACAGCCCGGTGGCGCTGTTGCTTTACAGTGTATTTCGGATTGGGGAGCCAACCCGCAACATGCCATACACCGTGCTGGCGCAATTGCAGGCAGATCCTAGGGTTAAATCCGCCTTGCCAATTGCCCTGGGTGACTCGTATCGCGGTTATGCAGTGGTGGGCACACAGTCAAATTATTTCAGTCAGTTTCAGTACGGGGTACAGCAACCCCTGGTATTCCAAGAGGGGAGAGCGTTTCATGATTATGCCGTTGGCGATCCCGTGGAACGTATTTTTGAAGCGGTGCTTGGTGCCGATGTGGCCCGTAAATTAAACCACCGCGTGGGCGATCCAATCGCTTTAAGTCATGGCATGCAATTGCAGGCGGGGGCGCCCAGCCATGGGGACAAGCCGTTCAAGGTGATCGGCGTTTTGCGGCCCACGGGCACCCCGGTGGATCAAAGTGTGCACATCAGTTTGCAAGGCATGGAGGCCATTCATCTGGATTGGCAGGCAGGCATGCCTGTGCGCGGTGCGGAGATTCCTGCCGAGCTGGTGGGCAAATTCAACCTCACTCCCAAATCTGTGACCGCAACGCTGGTGAGCTTACACAATCGTGCGGGTGTGTTTCGGATTCAACGTGAGTTGGAGTCCATGCCCGGTGTGGCATTGAGTGCGATTCTGCCTGGCGTGGCCTTGTCTACCTTGTGGCAAACCGTGGGCATGGTAGAGAACATTTTGCTGCTCGTGGCTGCTCTTGTGGGCTTGGTGAGTGTGCTTGGCTTGATCAGTGTGATGTTGGTCACCCTGGGTGAGCGTCGCAAAGAACTGGCGGTGTTGCGTTCAACGGGCGCAGGGCCTTGGTCAATCTTCAGTTTGGTGATGCTGGAGAGTATTCTTGTGATGTGTCTGGGCGCATGCTTGGGTATATTGCTCACAGCGGGTGGCAGTTCAGTGCTGGCCCCTTGGGTCTTGGGTCAGTTTGGCGTTCAATTGGCTGGTGTGTTTGCATTGAATCAAGGTTTGCTGGCCGTGCTGGCCTACACGGTGTTTGGCAGTGCACTGGGTGCTATACCGGCGTGGCGGGCGTATCGGCAACAGTTGCAGGATGGTCTGAGTCCGCGTGGTGTTTCATAGGAAGCAATTATTGTGAAGTTGAAAAATGTTTTACTCATCGTTGGCTTGCTTGCATTGCTCACCGCGGTTGGGTATGGGTTGACGGCTTGGGTCATGGGCAATAAGAGTCAGCAAGCCAGTTCTCAGCTTGACCAGGCATTGGCCTCTTTCAACGAAAACCCACCCCTGGCCGAAGGTGATTACGCCGTGGGCGATCGGCTTGCCCAGGGGGATGCAGCAGCTCCAGCCAGCTTTGACCCTGCATACCCTGAATTGGAGTGGGACCGTTTGATGCCGGCCGATTGGGATCCCATGGCTGCTTTTCGAGGGTTGAACATTGCCGAGCTGCAAGACAATGACCCTCGGGCCCAGCAAGCCCTGAACGCCATGCGTGAGGCGTGGAACAAGGCTCCCGTCAACACCGATTTGAGCGGTAAAAAAGTTCGCATACCAGGCTTTGTGATCCCGGTGGAGCAAAGCGAAGCAGGCGTTGCAGAGTTGCTGCTGGTGCCTTATTTCGGTGCTTGTATCCACACACCGCCTCCACCAGCCAATCAAATCGTGCATGTAAAACTCAGCAATCCACAACCGGCGATTGGGGCCATGCAAGCCTACTGGGTGTGGGGGGAGCTTAAATTGAACCGCTTCAGCAGCGAGTTTGGTGAAGCAGCCTATCAACTCATCGCCACGGGCGTTCAGCCCTACGACCAATAACCCCAAGCAAATGAAAATAAAAGGGTTTTTATCTAATTAGTAAAAACCCCTCTATTTTTGTCGTTGACAGGGGTGGATCATGTCCATACCTTTACATTCATCGATGTTACAGTCGTAAAAACAAACAAACGTTTGGTGCTTGGTCGCGGCCAACAACCACACACCTGGTTTCCACCGGAGGTTAAACATTCATGGGCAGTTTGATTGATGGCACGTGTTTGCCAGTGATGCACGATCTGGAATTGGCTTTTTTGCAAGATGTTGCCCCCAACTACCTCACACTTGCACGCCCACCACATGGGCTCAAAATTCGAGAATGGAAAAATCGCAGTGCAGTGCCCCTGATCAACAAACTGCACGCTGGCTTGTCGGGCTTGAAGCGGAAATCAGGCCGTGTGGCAGACCACAACCTGGTCTGGCTGGAGGGCGGTAATCCCGATGGAGATGCTGTCGTTCTATTTCACGGTTTTGCGTCGAACAAAGAGAACTGGTTGTCCTTGGTTCCGTTTTTACTTAAACAACACCGCCTGTTTGTGCTGGATTTGCCCGGTTGGGGGGAAAGCGAGTTCAACGCCAACTTGCCTTACGGCCTGGACGACCAGGTTGCGCGCGTGGCTGCATGGATGAGCGAGCACGTGGCGACCCCAGCGCATGTGGTGGGCAATTCAGTTGGGGGCTTGGTGGCTGCGTTGTTGGCTGGCCGTCACCCTGATTTGCTGAACACCTTGTGCTTGATGAATCCAGCCGGTGGCAAAGGCGAGGATCACACTCTGTTTGAGGCTGGCCTGAAGGAAGGGCGCAATCCAATGATTGTAGAAAGTCTCGCTGGGGCCCACACCCTGATGAGCCTGGCTGTTCACAACAAGGCGATTGCTTTGGCTTTGGCACCGATGATGGCGCAAGACCTGATCAGCCGCAGGCATGTGAATCGCCACTTGTTCCACCAAATGTTTGTCAATGCTCCCAACCCCAATGGTCCAGGCATGGCGGCCACCCAGGCTCCAACGCTCATCATGTGGGGCAAAGAGGATCGTTTGGTGCATTACACCGGTGCTTACACCTACCAAGCCATCATTCCGCATGCCGATGTGGTACTTTTTGATGGAGTGGGGCACCTGCCCATGGTCGAAATTCCTATCCGCACAGCACGTGTGCTGCAAGAGTTTTGGCAGGGCTGACATCGGTGTACCTTCATGTCCATTTAAGCGAAAGGATCTGAAGCATGAAAATTCGTCAAAGCCTGTTGGTATTGACCAGTGTGTTGGCGCTTGCAGCTTGTGGCAAGGGCCTAAACGGTGTTTATAAAGACGAGCTAGGCATACAAAAATATGAGTTTCAAAGCGATGGCACGGTTTACATTTCAACCATGGGAGTCACCAAGGAGTCTACCTATGTGCTTGAAGATAAGAAGGTGAAAATTTCCAGCGAAGGTGACACCACCATCTATGATTTGAATGATGATGGCACTATCAAAGGCCCCTTGGGGATGACTTTAAAGCCCGAGTAATTCACGGCGATTTTTAAAGCGTTTTACATTTAATGTCGTTTTGAAGCCGTTTCACACGTGAAAAGCCCACATTTGATGTGGGCTTTTTTACATTGTTTTACAACTTCCCCCCTTTTTTGGTCTCCCCAAAAACATTAACTCAATATTGGTGGCTTTTCCCCATTCTTTTCCCATGATGACGGTGTGGGAATTGGGTACAAACTGATTAAGCGTGAATTGATTTCGTATTCACATTTAACAATTGGTGGGTGACATGTCTGCATTTCTCAACGTGGTGCATCGGGCCCTTGCGAAGTTTTACATGACCGCATTTGCTGTGTTTGAACACGGTTGGTTTGAGGCCATTGGTCACTCTCGCCAGCCGAATTCAACTCCCGAATGCCCTGCTCAACAGATTCGTCGCGCCTTCGTTCAACCGCTCTCTGGAATGACCAGCAATGATTAAAAAGAAAAAATCAAGCCGATATGGATCATGGCCCTGGCCCTTGGTGCTGCTGATTTCCTCGCTGGCGGCGTTGGTGGCGGGTGCTTGGTTTTGGCAAGGGCGGATGGGCGCTGTCTTTGGGTTGTATGCCGCCTTTGCCAGTGCGTATTCCGTCTATCTTTTGATGAATGCGCGTCTTTCGGCGATGAACAAGTCGTTACCAGAAGTGAAACCGACCGAATTGCCAGTTCAGAACTTTGGCCACACCGAGCTCGTTGGTGTGGCGACAGTTTGGGTCCCAACACTGAATAAGCAGTTGAGTACAGCCAACCATCAAATGGAACAGGGGATTGTGAGTCTCGCTGAAGCATTCTCGGACATTCACGCCAAACTGAACTCGACCGTGGACGTGGCGACAGATGCAGCGCAGGTTTTAGCAGGTACGTCGTCTGTGCATGGTCATTCTGCAGGTTTGGCTGAGAATGTGTCCGACAGTTTGAACAGCATGTTGAAGCAGATACGTCAGTCATTGGACGAGAAGTCCGCCATCATGGAGGAGGTCAAAGGCTTTATTGCTTCCACAGAAGAGCTTGCCAAAATGGCTTCTTCGGTGGAGGCTTTGGCCGCCAAAACCAACTTACTCGCCTTGAATGCCGCGATTGAGGCGGCCAGGGCAGGTGAGGAAGGGCGTGGTTTCTCGATTGTGGCCGACGAAGTGCGCAAACTTTCAATGCTCTCAGCAGACACTGGGTTGAAGATTCGCGAACGGGTGCAGCACATTGCCCAAGCGGCTAAGCGTGCTGGTGAGGGCGCCACACGCATGCAAAACAGCGATCAGTTGGTGCTCAAGCAGGCCAGCAATACGCTTGATGGCGTGGTTCAACAGTTTGAACAAGTAACAACGCCGTTGCAGCAAGCCAGTGAGCAAATTATTGCCAACACGCACCAAGTGTCTGCAAGCCTAAATAACGCGGTGGTGCATTTCCAGTTTCAAGACCGCGTGTCACAAATTCTTGGTCATGTGCAAGACAGCCTAGTGCAACTCCAAAATCAATTGCAGGACGGCATGCAGGCCTTGAACGTTAACGCTTTGATGCACGAGCTTGAACGCAACTACACCATGGCAGAAGAGCGGATTAATCATGCAGCACCCAAAGTCGCCGGCGCAAAAGTGGCATCTGCGCCCAGCGACGACCTCACATTTTTCTGATTTGGGAACAACACCACGATGAGCAAAACCGTATTGATTGTTGATGACTCCACCTCCTTGAGGCAGGTGGTTTCGATGACCTTGAAGAGCCAGGGTTTTGAAGTGCTCGAGGGCTGTGACGGAAAAGACGCTTTGACCAAGCTGGACGGTCGGAAGATCAGCTTGATTGTAAGTGATTTGAATATGCCCAACATGGATGGCTTGAGCTTTGTTCGCGAGGTAAAAAAACTCGCCAACTACAAATTTGTGCCCATCATCATGCTGACCACAGAGTCGGATGAGAGGCTGAAGTCTGAGGGGCAGGCTGCTGGTCTCAAGGCATGGATGGTTAAACCGTTCAAGCCTGAACAGATGATTGCCGCTGTCAACAAATTGGTGGCCTGATATGAAAAACGATTTGGTGTGGCACGAGGACATCGAACAAGCACTTGAACATGATCCGACTGCAGTGCAGGAGTGTGTCGTTCACCTGGAGGATCTGACCATTGGGCGTTGTGCAGAGCTTGCCGAGACAATTCGGCAGAACACAGCCATGGGTTTGTCGGTTTTGATTGATTTGCGTGATTGCCACGAAGTGGACACAGCCGGCTTGCAGTTGCTGGTCTGCATTCAAAACGATCCTTCCGTGAATCTGCGAGTTCACTGGCTTGCGCCGTCCGAAGCCGTGGTGCAAAAGGCTGCTCGCCTTGGTCTTGGCTCATGGGTTAACGCTGGTGTGGTGGAGCGCTAAAAATGGCCTTTGAAATTGATCTTGATTCATCACGGGGCATATTTTTTACCGAGGCCCGGCAATTGCTGGGTGAAGTTGAAAGCCATGTTCTTCAACTGGAGCAGAATCCCACCGACCACGAGGTGCTGAATGCAGCGTTTCGTGCGGCCCACACCATCAAGGGCAGCGCGGGTGTTTTTGGTCTACAGGTGATCACGCATTTTGTGCATGACCTGGAGACCGTATTGGATCGCGTGCGCAACGGCGAAATTGGATTCGATGCCAACATGAGCACCTTGGTGTTGGAGTGCCGAGACCACATCGCAGAGTTGGTAGATTGTATTGAGGCTGGTGGAAGTTCGGTGGAAGTGAATGAGGAGCTTGCTCCCCTGCAACACCAACTCACAAGTAGGCTGCAGGCATATTTGGTCGACACTGCCCGTGCTGCTGGCGGCGTACAAACCATGAATCAATCCGCCACCGAGCGCACTGCGGCGCAGGAGGCTCGGACTTGGCATGTGTCGGTGAGACTCTCGCGATCCACGCTGTGCGATGGTTTTGATCCATCCCCGATATTTGCGTATATGCAAAGCTACGGTGAAATGCAGGCAGTGATCCCGGTGCTGGATCGTTTGCCCACGTTTGCCGAGTTAGACGCAGAAGCCTGTTATTTGGGCTTTGAGTTGCGCTTTGTAACCGACAAAGGTCAGGCGGGAATTGAAGAGGCGTTTGAATTTTTGAGTGACGACAGCAGCGTGCGCTGTTTGCCTCATGATTGCACGCCAGAGCTGTGGGACGCTTTCGCTCAAGACATGCCAGAACCCTTCGAGCGCGCTTGTGCGCTGTTGATTGAAGCTGGCTTCCCCAGGCCTGTTTCTGACGGCTCGGCACAAGGCTCTGTACGGTCCGAAAGTGGCGCAGACCTGAGTGTGGCGGTGAGCGCTTTGGGCAATCGCACTTCCAAAGCAAACACGCCCAACAAGGTGGTGGCCAGCAGTCAATTTATTCGTGTGCCTTCAGACAAACTGGATGCCCTGATCAATTTGGTGGGGGAGTTGGTGATTGCCAATGCTGGCACTGTCGAGCAAGCCAAGCAACTTAACCACGCCAGCATGCTGGAATCCACAAGCGCTGTGGCTGGCCTGATTGAAGAAATCCGTGATGGTGCTTTGGGCCTGCGAATGGTGCAAATCGGTGAAACTTTTCAACGGTTTCAACGCGTGGTTCGCGATCTGTCCATGGGCATGGGCAAGCAAATTCAGCTTGAAATTTCCGGAGAAGACACCGAGCTTGATAAATCCGTGGTTGAAAAAATAGGTGACCCACTGATGCACCTGGTGCGCAACGCATTGGACCACGGTTTGGAAACACCCGAGGCACGTGTGGCCGCAGGCAAGCCGGCCAGTGGTCGTCTAGGATTGCATGCTTATCACGACAGCGGACACATTGTGATTGAGGTGCGCGACGATGGCCGTGGCTTAGCCAGAGAAAAAATCGTGGCCAAAGCCCTAGAGAAAGGCATCATCACCCCTGAGCAGAACCTCAGCGATGCCGAGGTGAACATGCTGATTTTTGCGCCCGGATTCTCCACCGCCGACAAGGTCACCGACATCTCTGGTCGCGGTGTGGGCATGGATGTAGTGAAGAAAAACATCGAGGCCTTGCGTGGTTCGGTTCAGGTCCGCTCAACGCCTGGGCATGGCTGCACATTTGAGATTCGATTGCCACTCACGTTGGCCATCATCGATGGCTTCATGATCGGTGTGGGTGGATCGGTCTATGTGATTCCCCTGTCATATGTTCGTGAATGCCTAGAGTTGCCTCCTGGTGCCTTGGGCAGCGACGACCGGATGGATATTCACTATGACCTTCGTGGCGAGTTTTTGCCCTGCGTGCGTTTGCGCAAAGTGTTTGGCGGCATCGCTGGCAAACCCAAGCGCGAAAACATCATCGTGGTGAGCTTTGGCGGCACCAAGGCTGGCATCGTGGCCGATCAGTTGCATGGTGAGTCGCAAACAGTGATCAAACCCCTGGGCAATTTGTTTGAGAGTAACCGTGCCATCAGTGGTGCCACCATCATGGGCAACGGCGATGTGGCTCTCATCATCGATGTGCCCAAATTAATTTCAGAAGTCAGCAGCATTTCCATTCACAGCAATGAGGCAACTTTGCTTGACTCCTTGCCTGAACAACCCGCAGCAAACAGCCAGTGCCTTGAACAGGCCAACATCTAATTTAAACAAAGGAAAAGACCATGGGAGCATTTGATTTTTTGAAAGGTGGCCAATTGGCCGCACTGGCCGATAGCCTGGCTGTAGAGGTTAGCGGGCTGAAAACCTCGGTGGACAAGCCCTTGCAGGCGCTGTCAACCAACAACCTAACAGGTGATGTATTGCAGTTGGCCAATCGTGTCAATGAGATGATTGCTGCATTGAACGATCGCAATCGCAAAGTGGAAGACCAGGCCGTGCGCAGTCTTCATCAGTTGTGGAAAAAAGAGGCACTTAAAGGCACAGCAGATGAGCTGCCTGCGGCGTTGCGCGACGCGCTGCGCAAACTGGAAGCTGAGACCATGTTTTCACAGCGGCAAGTGCAGGCGCTTGAGAGCGTGGCCACCAACGTGATGATCGCCGATGCAGATTACAACATCGTTTATGTTAACAATTCGTTGTCTAAGATGCTGGTGGAGGCCGAGACTGACATTAAAAAAGATCTGCCTCAGTTTGATGCACGAAAAATTTTAGGTGCCAACATTGATGTGTTCCACAAGGTACCCAGTCACCAGCGTGGCATGTTGGCCCGCTTGCGCGATGCGTATAGCACCAACCTCACCATTGGCGAGCGTCACTTCAATTTGCTGGTAACGCCAGTGTTCGATGCATCTGGTATACGCGTGGGCACTGTGGTGGAGTGGAAAGACCGCACCGCTGAAGTGCTGTTCCAGAAGCGCGAGGAAGAGCGCGTGGCCAAAGAGCGTGAAGTGGCGCTTGAAAACCTGGCCATCCGAATCGCGCTGGACTCGGTGACCACCAATGTGATGATTGCAAACAACCAAGGCATCATCACCTACCTGAACAATTCGCTAAACACCATGATGACACGCAACGAAGAAATGTTGCGCAAGAGCTTACCCAACTTCAACGTGCGCAAACTGATTGGTGCCAACATCGACACCTTCCACAAAAACCCCGCACACCAGCGCGGCATGCTGGCCGCCCTCAATACCCCCCTGAAAACCGGGATTAAAGTGGGTGACCTCAGCTTCCGTTTGATCGCTTCACCTGTGGTAAACGAGGCTGGCGAGCGTTTGGGCACAGTCGTGGAATGGAGTGATAGAACCGCAGAAGTGGCCATCGAAAATGAGATCTCTGGCATCGTGGGCAAGGCTGCGCAAGGAGACTTCAATGAGCGCATTCGTGAAGATGACAAAGAGGGCTTTCTAAAGGCGCTTGCCAGCAATGTGAACAACCTGCTGGGTACCACCGCAGTGGGCTTGGAGGATGTGGGCCGTGTGTTGAAGTTGCTGGCCAATGGTGACATGACTCAAAAAATAACTGCGAACTACAAAGGGTTGTTTGGTGAAGTGAAAGATGATGTGAACGCCACGATCGATCGCTTGAGCGATGTAATCCAGGAAGTGCGAGGCAATGCCGACTCACTGACCAATGCGGCGCGGGAAATTTCTAAAACCTCGCAAAGTCTATCCCAGGGTGCAAGCAGTCAGGCCGCTGGTGTGGAGGAAGTGTCTGCCAGCATCGAGGAGATGGCAGGCTCGATTAAGCAGAACAGCGAAAACAGCCGAGTGACGGACCAGATTGCCACCAAGGCAGCCGAGGAAGCCAAGGAGGGTGGTCGTGCTGTGACAGAAACCGTGAACGCCATGAAAGCGATTGCGGACAAGATTGGCATCGTGGACGACATTGCTTACCAAACCAATCTCTTGGCCTTAAACGCAGCGATTGAGGCAGCCCGCGCAGGTGAGCACGGCAAAGGCTTTGCAGTGGTTGCCGCTGAAGTGCGTAAACTGGCTGAGCGTAGCCAAGTGGCGGCTCAGGAAATCGGTGATTTGGCCAGTAGCAGCGTGAAACAGGCTGAGCGTGCCGGCGCTTTGCTGGAGGAAATGGTGCCTGCGATCAATCGCACATCGGACTTGGTGCAAGAGATCACTGCTGCTTCCAATGAGCAAACCAACGGTGTGGCACAGATCAACCAGGCCATGATGAACCTCAACCAGCAAACCCAACAGAATGCGGCTGCCTCGGAAGAACTGGCTGCCACCGCAGAGGAAATGAGTGGCCAGGCCAGCATGCTGATCAACGCCATGAGCTTCTTTGACACTGGGAACAAGCGTAGCAATGCGCCCAGTGGGGGCACACGCAACCATTTGGCGGGCAAGGCACACCAGGCCAGTGGCAGCAAAGACAATTTTGACAATTTCGATGAGTTTTAATGGGGGGCTGCATCATGCAACATGTGAATGAACAAATTGCACAAGCGGCCCAGGGCGATGGCGCAAGCCATCAGTTTCTGACCTTCCAGGTGAGGGGCCAAAAGCTGGCCGTGGAAATTTTACGGATCAAGGAAATCATTGAGTTTGGTCGAATCACAGTCGTTCCCATGATGCAGCAATGCATCAGTGGGGTGATCAATCTGCGAGGCTCTGTGGTGCCTGTGGTGGATTTGAGTGCACGCTTTGGGCAAGGCAGCACCACCGTCAATCGTCGAACCTGCATTGTGATTCTGGAATCTCAAATGGCGGATCAAACCCAGGTGGTGGGGTTCATGGTGGATGCGGTTAATGCGGTGGTGGACATTGGCAACGAATCCATCGCGCCACCACCCCAGTTTGGAGCCGGGGTGCGCACCGACTTTTTGCGAGGCATTGGGAAGGTGGATGAGGAGTTCGTCCTTGTGCTCAATGTTGAGCGCTTACTGGACTTTGAAATTCCTTCAGATCTGGAGGAGGTTGTGGCCTGATTGTTACCAAGCCCCAAGGCCTGCGCCCGTTGGCCTTGGCTGTGGGTCAAAACGGGCTGGTGCTGTCCCAGAAAGGAGTCTGTACCCGCCCGGTTTTAGATTGCCGCCTAGAATAACCCTTCCAAGGGACTGTCTTTTTAGCTGTTTCATGGCAAAACAAAGACATGAGAATATTCCACCTGCCACTTGATTTGTCCGATAGTCTGTCCCGTGCTAGGCAGCGCATGGGTTTTTGTGCCTTGGCTTTCGCGGTGGTGTTTGTTGCGTCGCCGGGCAATGCGGTGTCCAGTAACCCGGGCTTGATGGCCTTCATGGTGATCTTGCCAATCTATGGTGCGTTGGCGTGGCTTCAGGCCTGGCTTATTTCTGAGCGGGAAAGGGGATGGCAGGCAATCGAGCGCATCTGTTATGTACTCGATTTGCCCTTGATTGGCGTTGGCTTGGCCCTGGCCCCGCATTACCTGTCATTTCTCTCACCGCTGATGGCTGTGGTGGCCTTGATTCGCGGCATTCGTTACGGACCGGTGTTGTTGGGTACGCATACCGCATTTGCATTTTTCATGGTGCTTGCATTGTATGGCCTGGTGCCTGAATGGAAGGCCATGTCGCATTTGGTGTATGCCAATCTGTTTTTGCTTGCCGTGTTGCCTTTGCAGTTTTATCGCGTCAGCGCAAAAATCCAGGCCAACTCCAAAACACTCTATGCAGAAAATTTGACAGATCCCCTGACCAAAGCCTTCAATCGCAGAGCGTTGGAACTCGCAGTGACGGAGCAATTGACCATACAAAAGCCATTTGCCTTGTCTTTTTTGGACCTCGACAACTTCAAGGCAGTCAATGACACATTGGGGCATGCAACTGGGGATAAGCTTTTGCGGCGCATCACCACAAAACTGTCCATTCGGCTTCGCACAGAGGACAGGGTGTTTCGATTGGCTGGCGATGAGTTTGTTGTGTTGAGTGTGGGGCAAATCAGAACAGACTTCGCCCATGCGCTAGGGGAGCGCATTCAAGGGGCTGTTCACGAAGCGGTTCAATACACCACGCCCAGCGTTCGGGTTTCGGCAAGCGTCGGAATTATTCTTGTTTCGGGTGCCAATCTAAATGCGCAGGCACTTCTAGAGCGAGCAGACAAGCTGATGTATCAGGCCAAAAAGGCGGGCAAGAATACCGTGTTGGTTGAGACGCCCTAATCAGCTCTTGCCTGTACAAAAGCTGCTTTGGTGATGGCTAACCCTTGCCGGGTTTTGCATGCCAGAGGGCTGGTGGGTGTAGTTGCATTCACCGATCGCGCCGTAGTTTGTTTTTCGGGATGCGAACGACTTGCTCAATTGAACAGACACAAAAACCATCATGAACGCGGCAATAACTAACCACAAAAGCCGCTGGTTGCGACGAAAAAACGCGCCTAGGTCAAACATTTCAGCCTGTCAAACAATAAAAGGGTTAACTGTTGTTATTTTTTGACAATTATTCAAACAATTACCCGCCAAGTCAATCGATTTTTAAGCAGGTAATGCATTGCCCCCTATTTATTTGCTTGGTTTGTGCAATTCACCCACGTCAAGAATTGGGGCCGCGTCCAGGCTATCGGCTCCCATGAGTTGGGTCACACGACCAAGCACACTGGCAAGAAGATGTTGTTCCCAGGTTGGCAGCTGGTTAAACCGCTCCGCGAACCGAGTTTGGAGGCTGGATGGGGCATCGTTCACCTCGTGTTTGCCTTTGTCGGTGAGCACCACTTCAAGCCTGCGTTTGTCGGTTTCACTGCGGATTTTTTGCACCAAATTGCGGCTTTCGAGCTTTTGAAGAATGACCGTGGATGTAACAGGTGAGAGGCTCAGGGCCTTGGCCAGCTCTCCCGGTGAAATCCCAGGATTGTCTGCGACTGCTTGTAATGTAAGCAATTCCGATGTGGCCATGTCTGCACGTTTCGCCAATTCGCGTGCGCCAGATTCGGTGGCCCGGATAATGCGTCGCAGAGAGATTAGGCTGTCTTGAAGTGTGTTGTTCATGGCCGATTGAAGGGTTGAAATGATTTGTTTTTGTGAATTGTAGAGGGTTCAACATAGCTTGGGTCGGTTTTTGCTTGACATGCTAAAAAGGCACGATATTTAACGATTTACCTGCACCACGCGGTTTTTTTCGGTTCATTTGAAATAATTTACAAAATGAATTAAAATTGATTCCGTTCTTTCATAAAAACTTGCTAAGTACCTGAAATAACTTAATGAGCTTTTACGAAAGGATGAGAGAAACATTCATTTATTGATATAAGCGGATTCTGCCAATAACAGGGCCGCCTCATCCCTATGTCCAGCGCTGATGTCGTTTTACGACACCCCACGCTTGAAGACGCCACTGCCATCGCTGATTTGGTGGATGCCTGCAAGCCTCTCGATCTGAATTCTAATTATTTGTACCTGCTTCAATGCAGCCATTTTAGCGACACCTGTGTGGTGGCCACCGTGTGCGGTGAGCCTGTTGCTTGGGTGTCTGGCTATGTGCCTCCGCGTGAGCCAAGTGTTTTGTTTGTTTGGCAGGTGGCGGTTGGTGAGCAGGCAAGGGGCATGGGCTTAGGCAAACAAATGATCAAGTGGATTGTGGAGCAACGCACTGGGCTTGACCGAATTCATACATCCATCACCCCCGACAACTTGGCGTCGTGGGGGCTTTTCAAATCGCTGGCCCGGGACTGGGGTAGCCATTTGACCCATGCGGACTGGTTTGACAGCCAGGTCCATTTCGGCGGGCGACATGCAACAGAAGTGCTGGTTGAAATTTCCCTGCCAACAACCAAGGAGTAAAACCATGAGCAACGACACCAAGTCGATTGATTTTCAGACGCTGTCCAAGATTCGTACTTTTCAGAAGAATGAATCGGAGGCACGCAGTTATTGCCGCAGCTTTCCCACGTTGTTTGTGAAAGCCAAAGGCAGCGTGATGACCGACATGCATGGGGTGGAGTATCTCGATTTCCTGTCTGGAGCGGGCAGCCTGAATTATGGGCACAACGATCCCGAGATGAAATCGGCATTGCTCGACTACATTGCGGATGATGGGATTGGCCACAGCTTGGACATGCACTCCGCAGCCAAGGCCAGGTTTATCGATGTGTTCAATCGATACATCTTGAAGCCGCGCGGCATGCAGTACCGCATGCAATTCACAGGGCCTACTGGCACAAACTCGGTGGAGGCTGCCATCAAACTGGCCCGCAAAATCACGGGGCGCAAGCAGGTTATTGCTTTTACAAACGGGTTTCATGGTGTAACGCAGGGCGCGTTGGCCTGCACAGCCAACAGCCATCATCGGGGGCCGTCGATGGCCACACTGTGTGGTGTGGACCGCTATCCCTACGATGGTTACATGGGCGAGGACGTAGACACCACTGAATACCTTGAAAAAATGCTGACCGACAAATCCAGCGGCCAAGATGCGCCTGCGGCCGTGATTGTAGAAGGCGTGCAAGGGGAGGGCGGTTTGAACCCAGCATCCATGGCCTGGCTAAAAAACCTGGCCAGGGTGACTCGCAAAGCGGGTGCGATGTTGATTCTCGATGAAATTCAGGCGGGCGTTGGACGTGCCGGCAGTTTCTTTAGCTTTGAGGGGGCAGGCATTGAGCCCGATCTCATTTGTTTGTCCAAATCGCTGTCAGGCATGGGTTTGCCGCTGGCAGTCACGCTGATTCGCCCAGATTTGGATTTCTGGAAGCCTGGCGAACACAATGGCACCTTCCGGGGCAATTGCCATGCATTCATCACGGCGGCGTCTTCAATTGAGAAGTACTGGAGCAACCCTGCTTTTGAACGTGGGATTGCGCAGCGGGCCACCATTGTGGAGGAGAGTTTATCTTCTATCCTGAAGGCCAATGGCAATGTGAGTGTGCGCCTGAAGGGGCGGGGCATGATGCAGGGCATCGAGATGGCCAGCGGCGCTTTGGCTGACGAGGTGGTAGCCACCTGCTTTGAGAAGAAACTCATCATCGAGACCTGTGGCAACGAGGGCCAGGTGGTCAAGGTGTTTGCAGCGCTCAACATTGAGCTGGATGACTTGAGACGTGGCTTGAGGGTGCTAGAGGAGGCCGTGGCCAAAGTCAGCGCCAAAGCAGCAAAGGACAACAAAACATCCAAGGTGAAAGCATGATTGTGAGAAAACTCAGCCAGATACGAGGCACAGAGAAGCATATTCACTCGAATGGATGGGACAGCGTTCGGATGCTGTTGCGTGATGACCGGATGGGCTTTTCCTTTCACATCACCACCATTCACGCCAAGGCGGAACTGCGTATGCACTACAAGAATCACTTGGAGAGTGTGTATTGCGTGAGTGGCCGCGGTGAGATTGAAGACAAGGCGACCGGTGAGGTTCACGCCATAGAGGCGGGCACCTTGTATGCGCTGAATTTGCATGATCGTCATGTATTGCGGGCATTTGATGAGCCCATGGTAATGGCGTGCGTCTTCAACCCGCCTGTGACTGGCGCAGAGGTGCACGATGAAAGTGGCGCTTATCCGGCGCTGGCTGATTAACAAACATTTCAGGAGGATCAGATGATTGTCTCTGCCGTAAGAGATCCTTATCCAACCCGAGACAAGGTAGAAGGGGCGTTGATTCGGCGTGCTGAGCCGGTGGTCTACAGCGAATGGGGAAGAGGGGCACCGCTCACCAAGTCTCAAACAGAGCAATTTGAGCGAGATGGTTACTTGGTACTCACGGATGTGTTTTCTGCTCATCAGCTGGAGCAACTCCGTGCTGCCAGCGAGCATGTTGCGAAGGTGTGCAAGGGCAAGTATGAAGACCGGTTGATTTGTGAGCCAGGCGGTGAGCAGTTGCGCACTCTGTTTGGCATTCATGCCTTGACGGGGGTGCTCCAACACACTGCGAGCGATCCGCGTATTTTGGATGTGGTGGAGTTTTTGCTCAACGATGCGGTGTACGTTCATCAGTCGAGGTTGAACTTCAAGAGCCCGCAATATGGCAGCGGGTTTGAGTGGCACAGTGATTTTGAAACATGGCACGCGGAAGATGGAATGCCTGGAATGCGAGCGATCAGTGCCACCGTGCTGCTCACGGACGAGGTATCTGGCGACGGCTCGTTAAAGTTCATGCCCAAGAGCCATAAAACCTTCGTGGCCTGTCCTGGTGAGACACCTCGCAACACCGTGCAAGAGTCATTTGATGTGCAAGCCGTGGGCAAGCCACCCGCGCTATTGCTGGATTTGCTGGAGGAGCACGGCGGTATTGAGGAAGTGGTTGCGCCTGCTGGCTCGGTGTTGCTCTTTGACTGCAACGTGATGCATGGTGCCGGCAGGAACTCCAGTGAGTTTTTGCGAGCGAATCTGTACTATGTCTACAATGCGGTTTGCAACGCTCTAACCGCGCCGTACGCCGCCAGGCATCAAAGACCTTCATTCATGGCAAACCGCTGTTTCGATGCGCTGCGCCAACGCGAGCTTGATGCGTTCGTGATGGCTGAAGGCAATTGCAATGCGTAGAATCCGCAGCGCTCGTGGTCTGTAGCTAACCCGATTGGGGGGGTGGGTGAACCATTGTGCCTTGTTAACCTGTGCACTCAAGGTTAAATAGGTTTAACCATGCTTCAAAATAAAGATCAGCTTGAGCTGAAACAATAAGCAGGGCAGCAAAGTCAATGGACAAAATTCTCGCGGATTTTATTTACGCAGCGCAGGTTATTTCAGACGCGCAGCTGTCTGGATTGGCGTTCGGTTTTTTCGCGTCTCTTCTGGCCATGACCGTGGCGGTGGAAGTGAGGATCAAAAACCCCCCCCTCATTGCCAATAGCCATTACTTGATCCGCCGTGGTGTGTTAATCACGCTCTATGTGATCTCAATGTTTTTTGCCTCTGCATTTGTGGGGCTGACATTGCCGTCCGCCAAGTCTGCGATGTTCAGTCTAAGCGGTACTTTGGTGACCTTCGTTGGATGCATCGCAGTTTTTCTGTATGTGGATTATCTGGTGCAGTCGGCCAAGTTCAGGGCCAAGCTCTTCATGTTGCTGTTCACATCCTTGGGAATTTGCGTTCAGTTCGGTATTCACGCCTGTTTCATTTTCCTGCCCAATGATCAGCGGATCGTAGAAGTGCACTGGGGTGGGCTGGTTGTGATGTACCTTTTCCTTTTCATTTTTATGGGCATGCTCAGTAGCTTTGCCCAGCAAACCTCTGCAGGTGGGTCTAAACCTTTGCGAGATCGAATGTTCTACATCTTCGGGATTGTGGGGCTCAACCAAATGATCGCCTTGAGCCTGATTGGTTTGGTGTATGTGGACGACGGCATTCACGATCTGAATTGGTACGGTTTATGGGTCAATTGGTCTGGTTTTGAGGTGGTGATAAGTATTTTTGCACTGGCCATGATCTCTGTGATTGTCTGTTACGTGTACACGGTGTTCGAGAAGTCGGTGACGCTGCTCAAAGAGGACAAACAGCAACTGCAGGCCATGACAGACGATGCGGTGGCCCGCGCAGAAAAAGCTTCTGAAAAATTAAAACAGGCGCAGGACAAAAACGTGGAATTGGAGCGTGCCGTGCTGCTGGCCCGGCATAGCAATGAGTTGTCGGTCGACAGCCTTGTTGCCGCGCTGTCTAGCCTGGAAGACGGTATGTTTGAATGGGACATGGAGCAGGAGGCTGTGATGTTCAGCCCCGGCTGGATGCGCTTGTTTGGATTCGAAGGACTGGGCGAGCGCATTGTGCCTGCAGCGCAATGGCGTGCAGGGTTTTTGCCAGAAGATCTCCCTTTGCTGGATGAGGCGCTTGAGCGCAGTTTGACTGCAGAGGGCAAAGGCGTGGCGGTGCAGTTGCGATACCGAAGCACGTACGGATCACTTCTTAAGCTTGAGATTCGCATTGTGGCTGTGCGCAACGCGTATGGTTTGCCTGCAAAGACGGTGGGTATTTTGCACGATCGAACTGAAGAAATGGATTTGGAGATGGCAATACGTGAGGAGCTGAACGAAGAGTCGCTATTGTCTTCAAGAAAGTCACAGTTTGTTGCTTATCTCTCCCACGAAATTCGCACACCGATGACAGTGATCAGTTCGGCCAAAGCCCTGCTAGAAAGTACTTTGCAGCGAACACCCTTCAGCCTCGAAAATGCACAAATCTATGTGGACCAAATAGGCACAGCACTGCGTGCCTTGCGTGCTTTGGTCGACGAGACCTTGATGTTCATGGGTTCGAGCTTCTCACGCAAGAATTTGCACATTTCTGCTTTGAATGTTCCCGCTGTATTTAAGCAGTTTGCTCAACTGGAGCAGCGCCGAAGGCATGGTGATCATTGGTTTGAATTTTTACTGGATGAGAAACTGAATGATTGGGCTTTTTATTCGGATGAGTATGTTGTAACTCAAGCGCTTCGGCAGTTGATTATCTTTTCTCAAGACAAGGACTCCTTTGCAGGTCAGCTGCGGGTGAAACGCACCCCGGAAGATGCGTTGATGATCTGTATCGAACTGCTGGAGTGGCCTGAATGGATGGTTCGAAGCGGTCAACTTCAACCGGCTCATGAGCAGGAGTCCGTGGTGCCTTTCAAAGGTGAGCACCTGCCATTTACCCTTTTACTCACCAAGCGGGTGATACGTTTGGTGAGCGGACGCCTTATGATCAAAAACAAGAGCAACCGGCACTGGCTGTGTGTGGATTTGCCATCGATGAAGGAGGATGCATGCCACGCGTCATGATCGTAGAGGACGACAGAACCATATTGGATAACATGGCTCAGTTGTTGAGTTTAAGTGGCCTGCATGTGCTTGAGGCGCACGATGGGCTCATGGCCGCCAATATGTTGCAGGAATTGAAAGACAGTCCTGACCGTCAACCCCGCTTGATCATCAGTGATTTGATGATGCCCAACATGGATGGTTACCAGTTGTTGCGTTCGATCAGAAAAGATCCACTGTATGAGGCTCTGCCTTTCGTGCTGCTCAGTGCAAGAAGCGATGCCAGCGACATTCAGCAGGCATTTGCTTTGGGAGCCAACGATTACCTGGTGAAGCCTTTCGAAGTAGAGCAATTGATGGACTTGGTGCGTTACCATCTTCGGCAATCAGGTGAGGCCGTGGGCACCTCTTTGGTCGATCCGAACAGCGGGCCAGATTTTGTATTGGAGTAGATCCATCAACATTCCTATCCCGCATTCAACACCGAGATGCTCAGCAATCGCTCAATAGCACCATCAATGCCTGAAATAAAATAAGGCAAGCTCACCCACAAGACCCAGAGCCCAGCACTGATGGTGATCGAAAAGCCGATTGACATCACGTTGAGTTGAGGCGCTGCTCGGGCCAGAATCCCAAGAACAATGTTACTGACGAGCACAGCCGCCAGCACAGGTAGAGAAATTTGTAGCGCCAGCATGAACATGATGCTGCCGGCCAGTGCAATGTTCTGTGGGTTTATCACATTGAGCTGGGCGCTGATTGGGACCAAGTCAAAACTTTGTACCACTGCGGCAATGACCAAAAGGTGACCGTCAATCACCAAAAAAACCAGCGATGCGAGTACGCCCATAAAACTTCCGATGAGGGGCGTTTGCCCTCCGCGCACAGGATCTACAAATTGTGCAAACGCAAGCCCCATTTGCAGGCCAAGCAGATCCCCAGCCATCTCGAATGCTGCGAACACAAGTCGCATTGAAAAGCCCATGGCCACACCCACTAGAATTTGCTGTAGCAATACCGGAATGGCTTGTGCAGAGTTGAGTGTTGGCGGCGTGGGCAACAGTGGCATGAGCAGCATTGCAATCAGCGCGGCCAAGGCAACGCGTAACCGCCTTTGTATAACACGGTTATCGAATACAGGTGCTGTTGCCAACATGGCCATCACACGGATGAAAGGCCATAAAAATGCGGCGATCCATAGCTCCAGTTGTTCGCCACTGATGGGAATCATGCCTTGGCCTGTGTTTAACCGATCACCGTCGGGATACTCATGATAAGCCGCTGTGTGTAATCCACGAGGGTCGCAAGCATCCAGGGGCCCAGCAACAGCAAGGTGGCAAAAATGCCCAAAATCTTGGGAATAAATGACAAGGTCATCTCGTTGATCTGGGTGGCGGCCTGCAAGATGCTAACCAGGAGACCGACGATCAGTGCCACGGCCAGCATGGGGCCAGAAACGAGCAGCATCACCTCTAGAGCGGATTGCCCTAAGTTGAGTACCGTTTGACTGTTCATGATTGTGTCTCCCGCATTGTGTTCACCTAATCATCAGACCTCAAAACTTGCCACCAAAGATCCGACCAGCAAAGTCCAACCGTCAACCAACACAAATAACATGATTTTAAACGGCAGGGATATCAGCATGGGGGAGAGCATCATCATGCCCATGGACATCAGCACGCTGGACACAATGAGATCAATCACCAGGAAAGGAAGAAAAATCATGAATCCAATCTGAAAGGCAGTTTTTAATTCGCTTGTTACAAATGCCGGTATCAATACCTTGAGCGGAACGTCCTCCGGGTTTTGTACATTGTCTACCTTCCCAAGACGCATGAACAAAGCGAGGTCTGGCTCCCGAGTTTGTTTGAGCATGAAGTCTTTCATGGGCACGCTGGCGCGCTCAGCCATTTCCTCGAATGCAATCTCGTTGTTGGCAAAAGGCTGGTATGCCTCGCTGTACACCCTGTCAAATACGGGTGACATCACAAAAAAGGTCAAGAAAAGGCTCAGGCCAATGATGACTTGATTGGGTGGGGAGTTTTGAGTACCCAAGGCCATGCGCAACAGGGACATCACGATGACGATGCGGGTGAAGCCGGTCATCATCAGTAAAAGCGCGGGTAAAAAACTGAGAAATGTAAAAAACAACAGGGTTTGAATGGGCACGCTGTAGTTGGTGCTGCCACCAGGCCCGGGAGTTGCTGTAACACCAGGCAATACTTGTTGGGCGTGGGCCTCTGGCCATGCAAGAGCACATCCTGCAATGAACAGAAGCAGCATGGACATGCGGATGTGACTTACGCTCATGGCTGAACCTTGCCAGATTTGACCCGTTCCAGCATTTTGGCAAAGCTAACGGCTGGGTTTTGTGGATCGTCCAGTGCAATGCTGCCTGCGGGCATGCTGTGCAGGGTGTTGATGCTGTGAGCAGTCATCCCAATCACAAGCCACGTGTCTCCAACTTCAATGAGTGCGATTTTTTCCCGCGGACCCAGTGACGACATGGCTAACACTTTGTAAAACCCGCCTCGACGCTGGTTTGGACCCACCCCCATCCGCTTGAGAGCCCAAGCGAGGGCCAACAGCAGGCCAAGCACAAAGAGTAATCCAAGCGTGGTTTGCAGCAAATGTCCGGTCATGGGGGAGTCAGTGGTTTTCGCGGCTTGCTCTTGCGCCCATGTTAGGCCTGGCATACAGGCAAACACGCCACTGCCTAAGAACAAAAGGCGCCTGGGCCTATGATAGCCCTTGCGCCTTGTTGATCTGTTTCCCACCGATTTGATGCTTTTTTGTTGGTTTGTCATGCCTTGGTCTGTTCAAGGGAATGTTATCGATTCAGTTTTCTGAGTCGCTCCGATGGGGTGATGATATCAGTCAAACGGATGCCAAACTTGTCGTTGACTACCACCACTTCGCCCTGTGCAATCAGGTAACCGTTCACCAGCACATCCATGGGTTCACCAGCCAATCCATCCAACTCAATCACGGACCCTTGGGCCAATTGCAGAATGTGCTTGATCGGTATCTTGGTCCGACCCAACTCCACAGTCAACTGCACGGGGATGTCCAGAATCATGTCGATGTCATTCTGTGTACCAGATGCCACGCTGCCAGCGAATGGCTGAAATAGGCCTGCCGCTGGTTTGGGATCTGATGCCTGTGCAAACAAGGCGTCTGCGTCTGTGTCTGCGCTGGTCCCGCTTGATGCATTGGCCTGTTCGGCCAAAGCCGCCGCCCAGTCATCGCTTGCGTCAGTCATCACTTCATCTTGTTGATTGGACATGATCGTTTCCTTGTTCAATGCAATTATGGGTTTGCCTTCTCGGGCAAATGCGATTCTTTGTGTTGTTCACGTTGCAAAATGGCCTCCAGGTTAAGCGCGTCGCCGACGCCATCCTGGTTGTTGACCGCAAGCACCTCTTCCACTTTCAGGGCATATTGACCTGCGCTCGTGCCGTAGGTGCAACTGAAGATCGGGACGTTGTCCACCCTGGCCTCGATTGTTTTGCCGATTTCGATCGGAATCACATCACCGACCCGCAATTCCATGATGTCGCCGATTGTTAGCTGAGTTTCAGCCAGGCTCGCGACCAGATCTACCTCGGCCATTTGCACCTGCTTTTTCAGCATGGTGACCCAACGTTTGTCGGGTTCGGCTTGGTCACCTTGCATGCTGGAGTAAAGAAGGTCTCGGATGGGCTCGAGTGTTGCATAGGGCATGCAGACATGCAGAGAGCCGCCACCTGCGCCCAATTCAATCGAGAACGAGGTTGTCACCACGATTTCGGAGGGGGTTGCGATGTTTGCAAATTGGGTGTGCATCTCTGAGCGAAGGTACTCTGGCTTGAGGGGAAATACCGGCGCCCAAGCCTTGACGAACTCTTCTCTAATCACCTCCAGCATACGGGCAATGATGCGCTGCTCTGTCAAGGTGAAATCACGTCCTTCAACTCGGGTGTGGAATCGGCCATCTCCACCAAACAGATTGTCGATCACTGCAAATACAAGACTGGGGTCAAAAATGAACAAGGCGTTCCCGCGAAGGGGTTTCATGGCCATGATGTTCAAGTTGGTCGGTACCACCAGGTTACGAATAAACTCGTTGTACTTCAGCACTTTGACCGGGCCGACCGAGATTTCCGGGCTGCGCCGCATGAAATTGAACAAGCCAATCCGAATGAGCCTTGCAAATCGTTCGTTGATGATCTCGAGTGTGGGCATGCGTCCACGCACGATTCGCTCTTGCGTGGCCAAGTTATAAGGACGAACGCCCTCCGCCGACTCGGACTGTTCCTTGGTCTCTTCTTCGCCGTTAACCCCACGAAGCAGGGCATCGACTTCATCTTGGGAAAGAAATTCTCCTGGCATGGTTCAGGGTCTTCCTTACTGAATCACAAAGCTGGAAAAGTGAACATCTCGAATGCCGCGTGTTGGGTCCTTGGGGTCTCCTTGCACCGTCACGCGCGCAAGATCCACCAGTTCGTCCATCAGGCGCTGTTTGCCCTCAATGGAGGTCAATTCGGCCACGGTTTTTCCAGAAAGCACGAGCAAGATGCGACTGCGTATCACTGGTGTATAGGTTTTGATTTCCTCAGCAGCTTGTGGCGTTGACACTTCATAGGTAATCCCGATTTGCAGGTAGCGCGTGTTATCAGGCTCTGCGAGATTCACCACAAACTGATCCAACACGGCAAAGCTAGGAGGGGATTCTGGTTTTTTTGCCGCTTCTTCTTCGGCAATGTCACCTTTGGGTGCCAAAACCATGAAATAAGCGGCAGCGCCCGCGCCAATCAGCAAGGTGAGCACGGCTGCTGCTATGATGATTAGCTTCTTGGATCCTTTGGCTGGCACTGGCGCCTCTGGGGCGGCAGCGGCAGGCGCTGGGGCTACTCTGGCCATGGTTTACTCCGTCTAGTCGGTTGCACTTGTTGTGTTGTTCACAATCTATTGTGTCTTAATCCACCCACTGCAAATGCCCGAAAAGCTGTGCTCTTTTTGGCCTATTCTCAAGCCAAATTCAGGCGAATCTTCAGGCAAACAGGTCGAGTCGACCCTTGGGTGCTCCGCTGTTCCCGGGGCCAGAGACTTGCACGGTTGGGCCATCCTCAGCAGTTTGTCCATGCCCCCGTTTTTGGTCGTGTTGTTGACCCTGTGCAGATTGGCCTGAGTCCTGTTGCCCCGAGAAGCTCGGGTTTTGGCCTGTGTGCGTTGAGTTTTGGTGATTCACCTGCACTTGGTTCAATTGCAGACCGTTCTGGGCCATGACTTCTTTGAGCCCCCCCAATGCTTGCTGAAGCAGGTTGGCTGAAGCCTCGTCTTGTGTTCGTATGACGAGATGCACTTGTTGTCCTTGTTGAACCAAGCGCATATTCAGTGGACCAAAAGACTCTGGATTCACACGAATATCCACCGTGGATAGGTTCTTGCCGATGGCCCATTGCACCGTGTTGCCCAATTCTTTGGCAAATCCAGGTTGATGTACGGGAGTGCGAATCTGTGTTTGCGCAGTGCTTTGCGTGGGGCTGTTTTGTGCCAGTACTCCACCGACCAGTGCTGCTGGGTTGTTGGTCACGGAGCTGCGATTGGCCATCACTTTGTCACCCACTTGCAGGGACTGTGGCTCTGTGGTGCTGTCGGATGTTTTGGGGTTTTGTTGCGCCAATTGGGCTGCAACTTGAGCAACAATCGGGTTGGCCGCTGGCGCTGAGCCGGTATTTCCAACCCCGGCTTGCCCATTGTTTTCCGCACGCGAACCGCTTGCAGTGGCCGATGCGCTCGCTGAGGCCTCTGGTCCAGATGTACGCAAATTTTTGCGAGTGCCTTGCTTCTCGCCGGGCTGTGATGGCGCGGCCTGCACAGACTCCTCGATGCCCATGATCCGATCGTTTAAAAGGGATATTTCCAGCGGGCTGTCCGAATCCGCCATGTTTTGGCCAGAGGCGAGCAGTTTGTCCGCCGATTGGCTCGAGCTGATTGTTTGTGCTGTTTTCGCTGCGTCAGTGTTGGACGTGTCACCTGTTGTTGATAACTGGCCTGTTGTCTTTGTGGCGCTGGTTCCATTCGCTTCGCTCTGAACAGTGGCCTGTTTCGACTGTTCACTGCTGTGATATTCGCCGTCTTGGGCGTCGATTTGTTTGTTTGTATCCTGTGGCTTGCTTTGAACGCTTTGCGTGGCGGATGTGGTGTTATTTTGCGTGCCTAGGATGTTTGGTGCCGATGTCGTGGTTGATTGAGGTTCGACAAAGACGGGTGTGTTGTCTGCGGCCCAATCTCTCTGAGCCCACATCATCGCTGCGTCGGTAACCGGATTGGTGCCTGACTCCACATTTTTCTTGGCTTTGTCTTCAGGCTTATTGCTCAGAAGACTTTCCCGCAAGGCACTGTCCTGAGCACCCAAATGAGTTTGTGCGCCAAGTTGTCCCAGGGCATTGCTGAATAATGCGTCAAACTGCATTTCGTTGCCAGTCTCTTTGGATTTTCCCTTTGAATTGGCGGTACCTATTTGAAGTTTGCTGACATTGTTCATGGCGGTGGTCGATGTGGTCATGAGGGTTCTCCAGCGGTTTGTACCCGGTGGATGCGTGCAGCGAATTCGTCGTTCATCTTCTGGTCACGTTTGTTCTGCAATTTGGTTTGCTTGGCTTTTTCGCGCTCTTGCAGCGCTTCGTATTTGCGCTGTTCGGCCAGCGCCATTTGCCATTGGCTTTGTTGGTGAGTCAGCGTGGACTGGAGAAAAGCGAGTTCTGCCTGTTGTTGGTCGATCGCCTGGCTAATTTTTCCGACAAATGCCAATTGATTACGCAGCTGTTGGCCGGTGATGCCGCTGCTTGCGCGGTTGTGCATGCTTCCTTGGCACTCTTGTGCATAATCCTGCAGCATTTGTAGTTTATCTTGCCCTTGGCTGATTTTTTGCTGAGTTTTGGCCACCGCTTTCAGGCAGCTTTCTGCCTTTTCTTTGGCTTGATCAATCAGGATATGAAGCACATTGCTCATGGTCGTCCAAGCGATTTAGTGTTGGTTATTCTTAAATTCTTCTGGGAACAGATTCTGAAGGCCGCTCAACGCCTCCTCAAAACCGGCGCTCTCTAACATTGACTGCTGAAGCAGCTTTTCAATCTTGGGATAAAGCGCCAAAGAATGGTCCAATTGTGGGTCTGCCCCTGGAGAGTAAGCTCCCACGGTGATGAGGTCACGATTGCGTTGAACCCGTGAAAATGCCGCTTTCAATTGTCGGGCTGCATTCAAGTGGCCAGGAGGCACAATGTTGTGCATGGCGCGTGATATGGATTGCTCGATGTCAATGGCAGGGTAATGCCCACTTTCGGCCAGTTGGCGTGATAAAACAATATGACCGTCCAGAATAGCTCGCGCAGAGTCAGCGATCGGATCTTGTTGGTCGTCCCCTTCTGTGAGAACGGTATAAAAGGCTGTGATGGAGCCTCCACCTTTGCGACCATTGCCTGCCCGCTCCACCAAGGTGGGCAATTTGGCAAAAACGCTAGGTGGGTAACCTTTGGTGGCCGGGGGTTCACCAATGGCCAGGGCAATTTCACGTTGCGCCATGGCGTATCGTGTGAGCGAGTCCATGATCATCAGCACGTTGTGTCCCTGATCGCGGAAGTGTTCAGCCACGACTTGGGTGTAGGCTGCACCTTGCATTCGGAGTAGGGGGCTGACGTCTGCAGGGGCCGCAATTACAACGCTTCGTTTCAAGCCTTCTTCGCCCAGAATCTGTTCAATAAATTCTTTTACTTCGCGGCCTCGTTCGCCAATAAGTCCGACCACCACACGGTCAGCTTTGGTGTAACGGGCCATCATGCCCAATAGCACGGATTTACCCACGCCAGACCCTGCCATCAAGCCAATGCGCTGTCCTCGTCCCACGGTGAGCAGGGCATTGATGGCGCGCACTCCCACGTCAAGGTGTTCTGAAATGGGCTCGCGTTCAAGGGGGTTGATTGGGCGTGCCGCCAAAGGGCAGCGTTTTTCAAATTTCAATTCACCCAGGCTATCCAGTGGCTTTCCATTGCTGTCCACCACCCTGCCCAGTAGGCTGTCCCCGACTGGCAAGTGTTTGGTTTTGTCTTCAGGCCGTCGCCATGGGTGCGCCTTCTGACCCAATTTGGGTGCAATCGGGGGCGGCTCCTGGGCGATCACTTTTGCACCAGGTGTCATGCCGTGCACGTCGGTGGAGGGCATTAAAAACAATTTGTCACCGTTAAATCCCACCACCTCGGCTTCCAAGGCAGGGGCGCCCTGTTGCACCACGGTGCACACGCTACCCACAGGCAACTTCAGGCCCACCGCTTCCATCACCAAGCCCGCCACACGCGTTAACTTGCCTGTGGTCACCTGGGTGTGTGTGTGCTCCACCAAAAATTTGCATTCATCCAGCCAGTCGAGGAGATCAGCCATCATTCGCTCTCTGTGGGTGGGTTCAAATCGTCAGGTTTCAATGGCTCATTTTTCCCCAAAGCCTCGATGGCGCGTAGCCAGCGGGTTTGTAGTGTCGCGTCAACTTCGCCTTCCGGGTGTTGGAGCACAAATCCACCTTGCAGTTGCTTGCTGTCCTCAACCAATCGGAGATTGCCAAGCATCTGTTGATCGCCAAATTGTTGCTCCAACACGCGGATGGTGTTGGGGTGTGCACGCAAGGTAATTGCCTTGGCGTTGAGTTGCATGCTTTCGATCAGGTTTACAAGAATGAGCCCGGCTTGTTGGCTCTGCACTTCCACGGTGTCGGCAACAATTTTCTTGCTCACTAACACGGCAAGGTCCAGCAACTTCTCTGACAGATCCAATTTGAAACGCTCGAATTCAGTCTCCATGGTTTGGGCTGCTTGTACCAGCACCACACGTTCATTGTGCGCGGCATTCCAACCCGCCTCATAGCCAGTTTGTTGGCCACGCTCTTGAGCGCGGGCCAATGCCTCTCGCTCGAGCTGTTCAATGTGGGCTTCCCTTTGTTTCAGGGCCTGCTCCCAAGCCTGCAGGCGTCGCTCTTCCTCGCTGAGGGGGAGTGGCGGTGCTGGGGTGTTCACCTGTGTGCTGCCGATCTCCGAGAAAATACGTTCCACAGGTGTGCTGTAGCGAGCGCCGATGAGATCCACAGACCAGCTTGGTAACTCGGCAGCTTCCAGGCCTCGAATGATGCGATTAGACGAAGGCATCTTCACCACCCGCGCCCAATACGATTTGTCCATCGTCTGCCAGTTTTCTTGCTACTTTCAGGATGTCTTTTTGTGCGGCTTCCACCTCGGACAAGCGCACAGGCCCTCGACTTTCCAAGTCGTCCCTCAAGCCTTCGGCAGCACGTGTCGACATGTTTTTGAATACTTTTTCGCGAATGGCTTCGTCCGCGCCTTTGAGGGCAATGACGAGGACATCACTCTGAACATCGCGCAGAATGGTCTGAATACCGCGATCGTCCACATCCAGCAGGTTATCGAATGTGAACATTTCGTCTTGAATGCGTTGAGAGAGTTCGTTGTCGTATTCGCGAATGGTGTCCAACACAGCCTTTTCGGATGTTGTGCCCACGAAGTTAAGAATTTCTGCGGCTGCGCGAACACCTCCGAGTGTTGTTTTCTTCAGTTTGTCGCCACCAGCGAGCACTTTAGACAGCACATCATTGAGCTCAAGCAAGGCATTGGGCTGAATACCGTCCAGTGTGGAAATTCGAAGTATTACATCGCTTCTAAGCCGTTCTACAAACAGATTTAGGATGGCTGCCGCGAAGTCGCGCTCAAGGTGCACCAGAATGGTTGCAATGATTTGTGGATGCTCATTTTTGATGAGTTCAGCCACGGTGGCCGGGTCCATCCACTTCAGGCCTTCAATGCCCGAAGTGTCGCTTCCCTGAAGAATTCGGTCCAGAAGGAATCCCGCTTTGTCTTCACCCAGCGCTTTGGTCAGTACGCTGCGAATATAGGCATCAGAGTCCAGCCCCAATGCACTCTGGCTTTGGGCCAAGCCGACCACTTCACCTGCAATTTCTTCAATTCTGTCAACGGGGACATCTTTGATTTTCGACATTTGCTGCCCTAAGCGCTGGACTTCCTTGGGGCCCAGGTATTTGAAGACCTCTGCAGCCTCTTCTTCTCCCAGGCTCAGCATCAGGATGGCGCCTTTTTGAAGGCCGAGTTCACTTTCTGCCATGGTGTTTTCCTTGTGTACTGGGCATTCAATGCGATGCGTTATTCGGTTCGCCGTTTACCCAGTTTTTCACGATACTGGCGACAATTTGAGGATGTTCTTTGGCCAATTGGCGAAGTTTTTCCAACTTTTCCTGGCGATTGGCACCAGGCAGCGTCCCCTCACGTTGCAACTGTTCAAGCAGTTCAGCATCGTTGTCGCCCACGGCGGCTGAAAGCAGAGGTGTGCGCTGGCCTGGCAGCAATTCTGGTCCTTCGTCGAAGGGCTCGATCACAGGGGGCTTCATCAGAGGCCTGAACACGCCAAACACCAGGATGGCTGCAATCAGTGCAATGCCCAGTGGCATGCCCAACGATTTGGCCAGGTCCATGGTGTCTTGCTGGGCCCACAAGGGGATGGTCTCTTCGGTGGGTTTGGTGAAACCTTGGTTGACCACATTGACTGCATCGCCGCGTTGTTCATCAAATCCGATGGCTTGTTTTACTAGGCTGTCGATTTGGGACATTTCTTCTGGGGTGAGTGGCACCTCACGTACAGCGCCTTTGTTGTCGGTGATGGTTTTGTTGTTCACCACCACGGCAGCGGACAGACGTTGCACTTTGCCCACCTGCTCTTTGCGGTATTGCACGGATTTGTCCACTTCGTAGTTGATGGTGGAGTCTTTGCGCAAACTGTTGGTGGTGTTGGCGGTTTGTGCGTTTGGATTGTTCAAAGCCTGTTGTGGGTTTTCTCCAATTGGCGCTGTGGCCTCACCGGGTGGGGTGTTGGCCATCACGCCGGGTACACCGCTGGGATTGGTGTTGCTGCCATCACTGGACTCGCTAATCTGCTGACTGCGGATGGTGGCTTGGCTTGTGTCGCCATTGGGTTTATAGATTTCGTCGGTGCGCTCTGCTGTGGAGTAGTCCATGTTGGCCGTCACTGTGGCGCGCACATTCTCTGCACCAAACACCGGTGTCAGAATATTGATGATGCGATTGGCCAAGTTGCTCTCGACTTGCATGGTGTAAGCGAGTTGGGTGGGGTTCAGTCCGCTCTCGAGCTCGTTCTTGCCTGTCAGCAAACGGCCAGTCTGGTCAACAATACTTACGTCCTCGGGGTTCATGCTTGGCAGGCTTGAGGCCACCAGGTGCACAATGCCGTTGATTTGAGATTCGGACAGTGTGCGGCTTCCATGCAGATTCAAAACGATGGATGCACTGGGGGTCTGTTTCTCGCGGATAAAAATGGACGGTTTTGGGATGGCCAGGTGCACCCGGGCACTCTGCACGGCGGAGATGGACTGGATGGAGCGAACCAGCTCACCTTCTAGAGCGCGTTGATAGTTGACTTGTTCCTGAAACTGGGTGATGCCCAGCTTCTGGTTGTCCATCGCTTCAAAGCCGGTCACACTTCCTTTGGGTAAACCTTGGCTGGCAAGTGCCAAACGCGTGTCATATACCTTCTCTGCGGGTACAAGGATGGATGTGCCGTTGGCGCCGTATTCGTAAGGCACTTTGAGTTGGGTCAATGCTTCAACAATCGCGCCGCCATCTTGATCGTTCAGGCCAGAGAACAAAACACGATAGCTGGAGCTGTTGGCCCACATCAACATGGAGACAATCATGGCAATCAAGAGGGGCACACCCACCAGAATGGCCATCTTGTTTTTTTGCGGTAGCTGTGAGAAGCGCTGCTGCATGTTGGCAATTGGGTTGTTGCCGCTAGGCCCCACCACTTCGGGGCTCGTGAGTGTCTCTGCCATGGGTGTCCTGTTCCAGGAATAAATTGTTCTACCACTGCATTGTGCTTGCCCCCTCAAGCAAACAAATCGATAAAAAGGCAGGCTTAACGGTGGTTATTTTGAAAACTTGAGGGTGCTGCAAAAATAAATAAAGGGTTTTTCTACCCCTGTTTCTGGAAACGCTTGACCAGCTTGGGCTGTACAAATAGAGGGTGTAAAAAAAATTTGCTTGGAGTGCTAGAAATGATCAACAACACAGGTGCTGTGACAGGTTTGGGGGGTGTCCTCAGCAATGCAGTGACTGATGCATTGGCTGGGTCGCCCATTTCAAACAAGCCGAAACCGGTGGATCAGGTTTCTTTTGCTGATGCAATTGCAAAAGCCTTGGAGCAGGCAAGCATGTCCTCTGAAAAAGCCGCTGACCTCGGCAAACGCCTGCAGATGGATGATCCCAGCGCCACTGTGGAAGAAACCGTGCTGGCAAGTAATATGTCGTCGATCCAGTTCACTGCGGTTGTTCAGGCGCGTAACAAGATTCTTCAAGCTTACAACGACATCATGAACATGCCGGTGTAATGCCTGGCTGTGGCACAATCCAAAGCAGTGTTCAACAGCCTGCTTTGGAGTTTTGCCCATGATTGCTCCCCTCCCGATTGCCAGAGACAACCGCAGTTCCACACCAGCTGATTTATGCATGCTGCCGCAGTTGGCCAACCGGCATGGATTGATTACCGGGGCAACCGGCACTGGCAAAACCGTCACCTTGCAGGTGTTGGCTGAGGCGTTCTCGAGGATCGGTACGCCTGTTTTTATGGCCGATGTGAAGGGGGATCTCACAGGCATCTCCCAGCCCGGGAAAACATCCCCAAAGTTTGAAGAAAGACTGGCTAGCACGGGTATACCCATGCCTGCGTTTGCTGGCAGCCCCGTTACCCTGTGGGATGTGTTTGGCAAGCAGGGACACCCTGTGCGGGCCACCATTTCAGACATGGGGCCCTTGTTGCTTGGGCGGTTGCTGGGTTTGAATGAAACTCAAGAAGGCGTGTTGAATCTGGTCTTTAAAATTGCCGATGACAACGGTTTGTTGTTGCTGGACATGAAGGACCTGCGTGCCATGCTGCAATTTGTGGGCGAGAACGCCAAGCAGTTCACCACCGAGTACGGCAATATTTCGTCCGCTTCGGTGGGAGCAATTCAGCGGGGTTTACTCGCCCTGGAGGGGCAGGGAGGCGACCAGTTTTTTGGTGAGCCCATGCTGAACATCGCCGATTTGATGCAAACCGATGGCCAGGGGCGGGGTGTTGTGAACATTCTGGCTGCCAATCAGCTGATGAATTCCCCCAAGCTGTATGCCACATTTCTGTTGTGGCTGCTCTCGGAATTGTTTGAGAATTTGCCTGAGGTGGGCGATGTGGACAAGCCCAAGATGGTGTTTTTCTTTGACGAAGCGCACTTGCTGTTCACCGATGCACCCAAGCCCTTGATTGAAAAAGTGGAATTGGTTGTGCGGCTCATCCGTTCTAAGGGCGTGGGTGTGTATTTTGTGACCCAAAACCCATTGGATGTGCCTGAGAGCGTTTTGGGCCAGTTGGGCAATCGGGTGCAGCATGCTTTGCGTGCGTTCACGCCCAGAGACCAGAAAGCTGTGAAGGTGGCGGCAGAAACCATGCGACCCAACCCTGGGCTGGACATTGAATCGGCCATCACCGAGCTTGGGGTGGGCGAGGCTTTGGTGAGTTTTCTGGATGCAAAGGGCACACCCAGCCCCACCTGCCGTGCCTGGGTTTACCCACCAGCAAGCAAATTTGGCCCGGCCACACCAGAGCAATGCCAGACGCTCATCAACACTTCGCTGGTTGCGGGGGTGTATGAGCAGGCGGAAGATCGTGAGTCGGCCTTTGAGCGATTGAAAGCCCGGGCCGAACAGGCGGCTCCGGCGGCCGCCACGCCTGGGCAAGCGCAGCCCGCAAACAATCCGCCAGCTGAAGAAAAGAGCACCCTGAGCACCTTGGGTGATATGTTGTTTGGCACGGGTGGAGGGTCCAAACGACGTGAAAGCGTGGCGGAAAGCGCTGCCAAAAGTGCAGCCCGCGCCATTGGTTCGCAAGTCGGGCGCGAGATTGTGCGTGGTATTTTGGGTTCGATGCTTGGAGGCTCCCGCCGCCGTTGAGGGGGGCGGGGTATTTTGGCTTCCGAGACGTCAATCGGCTGCGTGCAACATGGCGCGTTGACGACGTTCAGTCGCAAGCAAGAACCTCTGCAAACGTCGCTCTGCGCCGCGCTCCACGGGCTTCATTTCACAGCCAAGTTGAACTTGTTCTGGATAGTCGACTAGCGGTTTTACGTTCCGAATCTCAAGGTTCACGCGCATTGGGGGCTCGCCGTCGGGCAGTCGTAGCATGGCATTTGGAAAGGGTTGGCCGGTGCAGTATATGCCCTGAGGCGCTTCAATGGTGAAGCAACAGCCTGCCAGACTGATGTCGACCAAATGGTGGGGAGCTGGCATGCCTGGAATGGTGAGACCAACCTGCCGATTCAGTTCCTCATCTGCGACCACCCTGAAATAATTGCGACGCTGCAAACGAACCACTGTTTTTGGAATTTGGATCCGAAGTGCGGCCGTGCCCTCAAAGGGCGTATGCAACAGCCCGAGCCCATTGAATTGCACTTTAACTCCATCTGGAAATGCCACCGCAATAAAAGGGGTGGACGAATTGCAGTGGGCACTCAAGGTTTTGTCGTAAGGGGTACCTAGCCACATGCTGCCAGTGTCCCAGTCTAGCTTCAGTACTTCCGTAACAAAATGTGGCTCGCTTCCGTCTGGGTAAACGTACACCTCATGTTCATCCTCGGAAATGGTTTGTAGCAGCCTACGCACCGTGGGCTCGGCAGAAAGGGAAAACTCCTTTAGCAGTGCGGAGTCGCGCTCTGGCGCAATACTTGTGTTTTGACTCATGAGACCCTCTGTTCACGGTTTTCTATTTGGTACACCCAGGCCAGCAGTTCGGCGATCGCCTGGTATAGGCCTGGAGGAATTTGTTGGTCCAGGTCCACATTCATTAGCAGCGATACCAGTTCACGGCTTTCGTGAACGAAAACGCCGGATTCTTTTGCCTTCTGGATGATTTGCTCAGCAATCAGGCCTTTGCCTTTGGCCACCACCTGAGGGGCGCCAGAATTCTCGAGATAAGCCAGGGCGACAGCTTGTTGTGGACTAAGTTTATTGCTCATGGCTATTTGCCCCCGTTCCCCGGTCACGGGATTTAACTTGACCATGTACAAGGTCGATGCCTTGCTGTTTCATGGCCTGTTGAAATGATTGCCAATGCGGGTCAAGGGCCATTTTGCCATGCGAACTTGCCTCGATTTGCACATCACATTGTGAACCTACCATGCGCACCCGCACATGCAGTTCACCCAAATATGGCATGTCTAGCTTCAATCTGGCAACCCAAGGTCTCGCCGGCTCAGTGTCCTCTCCTTGGGGGCGTTCATTGTCTTGGTGTTGATCCGGTTCGATTTCAATTTCGATTGGTTGCCCAAGGAGACCTTGCAAAGACAGCGCAATCCTGGATGTGTCCAGCGTGGCCAGCTGGGCATTGATCAATTTAACGGACTGATTCAGGGCGGAAGGATCTAGGCCTTTGTCACTGATTACTTGCTCGGTACCAAAACGCGCTTGTGGCTCTTGGGCCAATTGCTCAACGCTGCGTTGGCCGCTGGCCCACTGTTGAAGATGGGATTCGTAAAAAAGACCACTTTTTTCAACTGCTGCACTGACCTGTTGAGCTAGGGCTGTGGCCAAAGTGTGTGGTTTGGTGACCACTTGGAGTGCATTGGTCTGTGTTGTGGTGCTGCGTGCATCCTCTGCCTTGTTACTCGGGATGGTGGATCCTGAATCGGTCAAAATCATTGCACCGTTGCTCGGGGCGGCGCTTGCCATCGGCAGTTGGTTTTGAATTTGGACCTGGGTTGCCAATTGTTTAAAACTATTGCCCAGTGTGGCTGGCAGCGTTGTCGATTTGCCTTGCCCCAGTTTTTCTAGAAATCCGATCAACCTGGCAGGCCCAGAAAGTTTGTCAACAAAACTTGGGGATTCCTGGGGTTCATCATCACCGTTCACCTGGGGCAGAGTGGGAATCAGGTTATTGCGGGTTTCTTGCGTTCTACGACTGCCCTGTGGTCCACCTGTGGAAAAGCCATCCCCTTTGTCGGTCAATGCAAAGGCAACAGTCACGAGCTCTCCGGCTGTGAGCATTCTGCCCGGGGGTAACTTGACCTGCAGGTTTTGTCCGTTGAGCTCAAGTTCAGCGTCGTTGCCCGGGCCGCTTTTTAGAACGCGGACCATCGCGGTTTGGCCTGCGAGTTGTTGCGCTTGAGGCAGGGGGAGTTGGCGCGACAAAATCGCCACCACCGGAGCTATTTCTCCCTTGCCCGAGCTGACTTTGTCACCCGGATTGGCCTGCAGAACGGAGTTGATGTTGGGTGCAGAAGGTTTGACTGGAGTAAGCGCCATCTTTCACACCCAGGGTTGTTTATTGCCTGTGTTCAGTTGGAGCCATAGGAATTGCTCAACTTTTGCGAATTGCTCGCGGTGCGCAGAAATTCCTCTAACTGTTTCAGACGGGGCTCAGTGATGTCGCGGATGGCAGCATCATCGGCCAGAATTTTTTTCAGATAGCTAATGTGCTCGTTGCGTTCCTTTTCATTGAGCTCAATTTGCTGGACCTCTTTTACAGCCTGTAGTTCTGCAATTAATCTAGAACATTGTTCCTCTGCAGCACACAGTGCGTCCCAGTCGCCGGCTTTGGCCGATTCCAGCATGGCTTGACTTTGATTCGCAATCGCGGCGTAAAGCTTCATCACCGCGCGGTTGTTGTCGGTCGCGAATATCATGGTCTTTTGCAGTCCTTGTGTGTTGTTGTTATTGGCCTGTAGCGCCATTGCCGATCTCCAGCCAGGCGTCGCGCAGATCTTCTAGCAAAGTCATGCAGTTGTCCATGCGCTCAGGGTTGTTTTGTACATTTGCTAGCACCAACTCTTTGCCCACATAGTCGTAGAGCGCAAGCAGTTGCTCGGCAAGGTTGCCGCCAGCTTTTACATCGACAGCGGCCGACAAGCCATCCCGAATGATTCGAAGTGCCTTGTCGATCGACTTTGCTTTCATTTCGATGTCCTGCATTTCCATGTAAAGTTTGGATTTGCGAATCGCTTCAATTGCCCCGTCATAGAGCATCACAATCAATCCGTGCGGTGAGGCACTGTTGATTCCGGTCTCTAATCCAACCTGGGCGTATGCTTTGGCTCCAAACATCATGGTGGTCATCACTGAAATCATTTGTCTTGATCAAAGTGTACTGCTGTGGGGGTGGCATCCATGCGTACAAAAACAGGGTTTTTGGGGCATTGTTCTGGGCATAGAGCCATCGCGCACAACGTTTATTTGGCGCTGAGTGCCGCCAACTGCTGACTCAAATAGGCGCTTGTTTGCTGCATGCTGGCGAGCATGCTGTCCAGGGCAGTGAATTGTGCACGGTAGCGTTTTTCCACCTGCTCCAGTCGAAGGTTGATGCGGTCTTCCTGATCATCAAGTCGTTTGAGTCGACTGTTCAGTCCCTCGGTTCGGGAAACAAGTGCACCGCCTTCCTCGGACAGGGTGGTGATCCACTCTTCCAGGCGCTCTGCCAGGCCTTTGCTGAAGGTGATTGTACCCATGTTGCCACTTGCGCCCTGGGCGACACTGAATTGGAGTCCTTCTGATGCGTCCCCTGTGGCGCCGCGTAAGGTGTTGGCTACTCCAGTACCAGCAACGCCATTGATGGTGCCTGCGATTGTGTTGGTGCCATCGTAGGCCTGGGAGATGTTGATTGCGTAGGTACCTTCCAAGGTTTTGCTCGTGGCGCCAACGTATTTCACCCTGGAGTCTGTGGTGGTTGCTGTATTGGCGAACACTTTTTCAAGCATCGTGGGGTCTTTTACCAGGGCTTCATCCAGCTTGGTTTTGTTCAGGGAAAGTACCCCGTCTTTGTCAAAGCTCAAGCCAACGTCAGACAAACCCACACCATACGCTGCCACCGTTTCCCGCAGAATGTTCCGCAACTGGCGCTCAAGCGATCCAGGGGTGGTTTCTTTGGACAACGTGGCGTCTTTCTCCTGCTGATCTTTGAGGTTGCCCCGAATTTTATTGTACGCAGCAACAAAGCTGTCCAGGGTTTTTTTCAGGGTGTCGCTGTCTAGACCAACTTCCAAGGTGACGGGTGAGGTGGTGACGTTTTTGAGGTTTAGCGTGAGCCCCTCAACTGCATCGGTCACGGTGTTGCTGGCCTTCGTAACAGAGAGGTTGTTGATGGTGAACACGGCGTTTTGTGCGACTTGCAGGGACTGGGCATTTTTGCCCGCACCGGCTGTGGCTGTTGGGTCAAATGCAAGCCTAGACAAACCCGTGGTGTCGGTGTTGTTGCCATCGTCATCGGTCACGGTCAACTTAAATCCATTGACCTCCCCAGTGTCCTTGCTGGTAAGCACAAGGCGTGACCCGGTGCCATCGTTGACAATAGAGGCACTCACGCCCGCGTTGGCGTCATTAATGGCCTGGCGAATACCATCGAGTGTTTGCTGACCTGCGCCAATGTTGACGGTAACGGGTGTCTTATTGGCATTGTTGGTGAAGGTGTTGGTGCCAGCGTTGTAACTGCCGAGGGTGATGGTTAGGCTGCCGGTGCCCACCACAGTATCGCTGGTGGCTACGCTGTTTGCGGCCACTGTTTGTGCCTTTGCCAATTGGCTCACCGAAATGTTGTAGGTGCCCTTGGCGTTGGCACTGCTCGCTGTCGCAGTGAGCATCTTGTCATCGCTGGAAGTGGCTTTCAAAGGATTCAGGTTGGACAAGTTCGTCAGCTTTTGCGCGGCGGTTTGTAGCTCTGAGAACGAGTTCTTGATCACGCCATAGATGGAAATCTTGGTGTTGATCTGGTTGCGCTCCTGCGTCACCTTGGACAAAGGGATGCGCTCGGCTGCCATCAAGGAACTGATGATGCCCTCAATATCCAGACCTGAACCGACACCGGCTGATGAGATTGCTGCCATCTCTATACTCCTTGTTGCGTGTGTTTCATGCTTCTTTGGACATCAACACACCTTGCATTTTTTCAATGGCCTTGGCGATTTTTAGCATTTCCACAGAAGGGATTTGCTTGAGTACTTCTTGAGTTTCCCGATCAACAATCTGCACAATTGGTTTTCCATTGTCAGGGTCCACCACAAACTGCAGATTGGATTGATTGCTCGCCATGGCTGCGTTGGCTTTTTGAACGATTTCCAGCACCTCACTCACGCTGAGGTCTGCACCCTCGCCAAGCAAAGGCGCCTTTGTGCCGCCCACAGGCTGAGCGGGTGCAGGGTTGCCTTGCTGTGGTTTCTGCAGTGCATTGGCATAATCGGCCAGCTTCGAAATGTTCATTTTCGCCACCTTCTTGATTCTATCCAGGCATTACAAGCCCTCATGATCGGATTAACGGCGGCTTTCCCGCCTTTCTTTAGCAATAAAAGCCCGGTGAGTGTGTCTCTCCCGGGCTCTTTGTGCACCCCCGCACACACTTGTGGTGGCTTGGGGGTGGGCTTTTCAGCGTTCGTCTGCTTAACGCAGCAGGCTCAACACGTTGTTGGGCAACTGGTTGGCCTGTGCGAGCATGGCGGTGCCAGCCTGTTGGAGGATCTGCACCCGGGTCAGGTTGGCAGTTTCCTTGGCAAAGTCGGCGTCCATGATTCGACCACGGGCAGAGCTCAGGTTGGC
>DASUEF010000154.1:0-16177 GCA_036275215.1 Limnobacter sp.
AGCTCTCGCGTCACAAGCACATTGACCAGCGGCTTGCCCTGCCAATGAATGACGCCCTCGATGGGCGAGCAGTACACAATCTTTCTGAACACAAAGGCCTCCGAGGAAATGGGAGTTAAGGGCAGCAGCAATGCCAAAGCCAGCAGGATGCGATACATGATCCGTGCCTGTATGTTTTAAATGGACCCATACCCTAGCACCACACTGCCCTGCACACAAAAATCAGCAAAGCCTTTAACCCAAGAGAGGGGTGCGCGAATTGTGCTCAGCGAGATTGCCTACACACCATCATCCCCGGTGCACCAGCAGGAACCGATTGGCCCCCAATGCTACTTAAGCGGTTCTAGGGGGATTTTTATGAAATTGACATACAAAAATATTTTTTGGGCACTGCTGGCCAGCATGGCGCTGGCTGGCTGTGGTGGTGGTGGCGATGGCGCTGGCAGCGGCAACGTTGGCGAAAGCGGCAATGGTGGTAACGGCGGCAGCGGTGGCAACACAGGCGGTGGTAACAACACGCCGCGCGTCATGTTGCGTGGTGTGGCAGCCCAAGGTGCACCCATGATGGGCGCCACCATCACCGTGCTTGGCAGCGGCGGTAACCAAGGCGTCACAACCAAAGCGGGAGCAGACGGCAGCTACAACGTCGACGTCACCGCGCTTACACCGCCTCTGCGCGTGTTTGCCAATAGCAAAGCAAGCAACGAGGCTTTTGCGCTGACAAGCATCGCCTTTGAGGGCGAAACCGTGGCCAACATCAACCCGGCCACGCATGCCATTACCCAGGCCATGGGCAATGCGGCATCCCAGGTAAAGCGCACGCAATTGATGGCTGTTTTGCAAGATGCACTGCGCAGTTATTTGCGCACTTACCTGGTGAACGAAGAAGCCGCCAATTTTTTTGCAGATGCCAACTTTGTGGCCAATAGCGACAAACTGGATGCGGTGTTTGACCAAGTCAACATTGCTTTTATTGGCAATGGCATATTGATCGAGAACCGCGCCAACCGTTCTATTCGACAAACCATCGACACCACGCTGAATTTCCCGCTGGCCACCCCGCTTCCAATGGCCACGGGCAACACCGATGTGAACCCGATACAACTCCTGAACCTGGTGCAAGAACTTCGTGATGCTTTTGCAAAACCCACGGATGCACCCAGCAAGATGGACCGGGCTTTGCACCCCGATTTTGTAGACAACAACGGCCTGACCGCGGCCAATCTGGCGCTGCTGAGTGTGCAATTCAAACTGCAAATTGAAGGCCATGAGGTGCTGCAATGTTTTGCAGACAACGCCATGACACAAGACCGCTGTTTGGTGAGGGTATGGGTGAAGGGCACGGCCAATGACCCCCTGTTTGATTTTGGAAATCCAAACTTTGCCAAGGTTGAAATAGCGGAAGCACAAGATCTGATGATTGAGCGGCGTCCTATCAACACTGAAAACGGCGTTCGATTTGGACCCCTGCGGTTTGCTGGTGGCCAGTTTAGGCCGTATTCGGCCTACATCAACCTGTTGCACCTTGCGCCTGTCAATGTAAGGGCCAACGGCACCCAGGTTACAGCAGCGGTCACAAGCAGCTTTTTGCAACTGAACATGCCTGCGGCAAACGCATCGATTGAGGCCCTTTGGCCCGCTGCAAGGGCAAACACCAATGTGCGTGGTGCCACCCTGCAGCAAACCGTCAACAATGTGGCAAGCAATTTGATTTCAGTCAGTCGGCCAGCCAACGGCCAGTGTCTGGGTATTTTTAACATGGTCCGCAACCCGTCGGCCAATGCGGATTGTGGGAACTTGGTGGCTGCAGACGATCTGGGGGCATTGGAGGTGAATTCGCGCAACGGGGCTATTGGCCTGAATGTGTTGCTTAACAACGTCACCAATCCGGTGAATTTTCCGGCTGTGCGCATTAAACGCGGTGCCGGCGTGAACAATGCTTTCTTCCCCAACCTGGACGAAAACAGCCGCATTGCGCTACATGCCTACGGACGAAGCAACACGCCAGCCACCGCATTGACTATCACACTGGAGCCACCCACGGGTTTTAATCAGGTGTGCATTGGCACCTCACTGACCAGCCCAGACGATTTGGTGTGTGTGCGCGAACGCCGCACTGTGAGCATCCCAAACAACCTGCTTCCTGCAAGGCAAGCACAGTACAACCTGTTTACTGCCGACAACGAAGGCAACTACTTTGTGAGGCAATACAACTTGCAGTAGTTCCACATGGATTTGTAACGTAATCACATTCCCAACCCCCGAATTTGCGGGGGCTTGGGCATGCAGGGCCTTCTGGTATGGTGCGGTTGCACCTATACAATCTGTTAATAATTACCTGTAGGCCTTTTTATATGCATATTCGCACTTCGCTGGGCTTTGCTCTGCTTGCCACCCTGGCTGCTTGTGGAGGGGGCGGAGGTGGTTCTTCCTCACCTGCTGGCAGCACCGCGGGTACAAACCCCAACGAAAACACCATCACACTGCAGGGAGTGGCTGCGGTGGGGCGACCCATTGTGAACGGGTTGGTGACCATCACGGGGGCCAACGGAAGTGGAAGCATACACACCACAACCGACATGGCAGGCCGCTACATTGCAGCCACCCAAAACCTGCAATATCCACTGACCATCGTGGTTGAAGACCGCAACGCGTCCTCGGGCATTGTGTTGCGCTCTTTGGCACTTAGCAGGCAATCGGGGATTGCGCATGCACACCCCATCACCACGGCCATTCTGGACACCTTGGGCAGTGATGTGACAGCCCAGCGCTTACGGAATGCTGAACAGCGGGTTGGACAGGCCTTGCAAGCTTATGCAATTGGTGGGGACTTTTTCTTTGAAGACCCAGACTTCCGCGCTGACTCCGGAAACCTGGACGGCGCACTGGATTTGGTCGAAGTGTCCACGGCCAACGGTGACATCCTGCTGAGCAGTAAGATTGACCGTTCACTGTCCACGAGATTCTCTGCCACGGGTTCTGGGGACGTGGGACCGTTGCCATCGCCAGACCACCGCATGCATGCCACACCCACAGAGATAGCCTCACTGGTACAGGGCCTGAACCAGGCTCTGGAGAATGAAGGCTTGGGGCAAAATAGCCTCGAGAATGTGCTGCATACCGGGTTTAAAGACGACGATGGCTTCGAACTTATACACCTTCGGGAGGCTGCCCGCAACATCCCGTTGGGCACCAACGGCTACGATTTGCTTGCTTGCACCCCCGACAGCGAGACTATTTTGGACCGCTGCTACATCCGTGTGTTTTTGCGTGTACCTTTGTTGAGCAGCATAGAAGACTTCGGTGGCGAGAACCTGGAGGAACAGTTTGAGCTGTTGCCTTACAACCTGGTGATTGAGCGGCGTATGGTGTTCCAGAACGGAACGGCCACCGGGCCTGGGCCATTGAAATTTGCTGGCGGAGCGAACAGACCCCTCGCGGCCACCGTGCGGCATGTGTTCTCTCAGACGGTGGTTGCACGCCCAGATGGCACAGCGGCAGTGATTCGTAACCCTACCATTGCTGTGGAGATGTTTGTACCAGTGCCTCAGTTGATGGGCAGCATGAGCGGCGAGCCGGGCGAAAACAGCAATACGAACGCCTTGCGTGTGGAGTTGCTACGCACTCAGAATGGCAACAGCAATGTGCTGGCCGGTGTGCGGCGAGCGGGTAACAACGAGTGCACCAACGCCCCGGGCAATGCTATGGTGGTCAACCCCACAAACAGCGCCAATTGCAGCACAGTGTTAGAGGGCAGTTTTGTGCAGTCGCTTGCAGAGCAGGCGCAGATGAAAGAACTTTCACTGGCGTTTTACTCTGCAAATGGTTCAAACGAAGTTCGGCGCGAGAGCCTGCCCATCCACTTGGGACGCCCAACGGTGGTGAACTCGGATGTGTTTGCAAAATTGAATCGAGCTAGCCTGCGCGCCTTGCACAACCATGGCACAGCGCAGAACACTCCGGAGTCAGTGACCATTGCCTTGGAGCCCGCCCCTGGCTTTGCCTCGGTGTGCATTGTGGATGGCCGATTTGAGAGCGGCGTGTGCGTGCGCGAGCGCCGCAGCGTGCGGATACCCAGCACGCTATTGCGCGGGCAAACCAGCAGTTACGTATTGCTTGCGCTAGACCACCACAACAACATCTACCTGAAAACTTACGAGCTACAGCCACTCTGAAGATTGCGCTTGTGAGCGTGGAGCAGAGCCACCAAGGCCAGCAACCCAGCAAGGCTTGGCGCTCCTCCTCCACCCCCACCGGGGTTTGGAGCTGGATTTTCACTGGATGACACCGTGGACATGCCTGGTGGCGGTGTGGCACCGCCACCAGTGGAGGCAGGCCTGAAGGTTTGTTCATTCACCCCGCTGCCCGCCAACCTCACCAAGGCCGTGTTACTGCGGTTGGTGCCAGTGTCCGTCACGGTGAGTTGAATTTCTGCAATGTTGTTGCTCAAACCACTTTGCACCTGCAGGGTGTTGCTGGTATTTGCCACAAGCACCACTGGATTACCAAACACCTGTTGCCACGCAAAAGTGAGGTTGCCACTGCCACCTGCGCTGTTGCTAGACAGGCTGGCATCTAGGTTAACGGGGCCATCACCACTGACAGCCAACGATTGCGGCACGTTGGCCAATGGCCTTGCGTCGCTTTGAGCACGCAAATCGACCAAGGCTTGGACGGGGTCAAGCAAGCCCGCCCCGCAACTTGATTCTGAGCAATTGCTGCGATTGATTGCCCCAAACAAACCCGCAGAGAAATTGGCATTCGCAGGGTATGGGCGCGCACTGTTGCGCAGCAAGGAGGCGGCCTGTGCAGGGCTGAGGTTTGGTTGCGCGGCCCTGAGCAAGGTGATGGTGCCAGCCACCATGGGTGCAGAAAAACTGGTGCCTGCGAACAGACCTGCCACATGGTTATTGGGGTCGGGTTGACCGTCGGCTAGGCCAGGATTGGTCGCAGCCACATAGTTGCCGTTTGCATCACCAGGGGCTGCTATGGTGAGTGCCCCTTCGGCCGTGCTGCCTTTGGCGGTGTAGGAGGCCAGCCGTCCGTCTGCTTGAGCTGCGCTGGCTGCTATGGCGCCGGGGCAACTGGCTGGGAATTGAACGGCGCCACCACTGTTGTTACCAGCGGAAATCACCACGCCAACGCCCATGGCCACCGCATCGGCAATGGCCTGACGCACAGCAGCGGCACCACCTCCCGTGCATCCATTGCCACCCAACAAAGGCGTGTTGGTTGCAAAGCTGAGGTTGATGACCTGGGCTGGGTTGGGATTCACGCCTATGTTGGGGTCTACCCGGCCAGATCCGGTGGCCCAATAAAAGGCATCCACAATGTCGGCACTGCTAGCAATGCCACAGCGGCCAGAAACACGCACCGGCAACACCTTGGTATTCCAGTCCATGCCTGTTAGCAAGCGGCTGTTGTTGCTTTGTGCAGCAGCCACGGAGGCCACCGCCGTGCCATGGAAGGAGCTCTCGGTGCTACCGTCGCTGCAGGTGAATCCAGGCGGCGGCGCGTCTCCGGGGTCTGCTGGGTTGGCATCCCGTCCATCGCCATCGTTGGAACCACTGTCGGCGATTGCACCGGTTTCTGCCTGGCCAGTTGGCGGAGTCACTCGGCTTACAAAATCATAGCCGGGCAAGAGACGGCCGCGCAGCTCTGGGTGATTGAACAACACGCCACTGTCGAGCACAGCCAACACAACACCGCTGCTGCCCCGGGTTTGCTCCCACACAGTGCGCATGCCCAGCGAGGCGTAATTGCTGCTGTCCATATACGCGGCTTGGTTGCTGGAATACACGGGGTCGCTTGGTGCAGCCACCGCAGCGCGGCGAATCGGCAGATCGGGGCTGGCAAACTTCACGCCGGGCAAAGCATTCATGGCGCTGGAAAGCGCTTTTGCATTTTGTAAATGCACAAGCCTGGGTACTGCCTGCAATTCCACCAACATGCTGCCGGGTTGCAGCATGGGCCGCACTTTGTGTACGGGAACACCCACTGCGTTTTGAATGGTTTGTAGGACGTGCTGTGCGTTGGCTAAATCGGAGTTAACAATCCAGCGCAGGGGCACTGGGTTGGCTGCCAAGGCATGCGACGAGGCGGCGCTCAAGACTGTCGCCAATAACGTGAATACTCGAAACTTAAAAAAACTGCGCACGGCTACTCCTGCTGGGGCTTAGAAGGTTTTACCCGAACAAACCCAAAAAGGATTCACCCCGCACCAAAACCCAGGCGCAGGGTGAACCGGATTGCCAACGCTGAAGCGCTTACTGGCCGATCAAACCGCCATCTGTGCGGGTGATCACAATGGTGGCCGACCGTGGGCGATTACCCACCACTGGCACCACACCAGCAGGCGGATTACCGAAGCCACCGTTGGCCAGTGTGTATGGCCAAGCGCTGCTTGGTGCATTGGTGAGGTTTGGAGTGTCTTCGCCGGGGTGCTGGATATTGACAAAGAGGGCTTTGCCATCGGCACTTTCGGTTAAGCCAGTGATTTCGCTCTCCACCGGCCCCACCAACAAGCGGCGCAAGATGCCCACACTGCCTGCGCGGGTGGTGACAGTGCCACCGCCAGCCTTGGTGTTGTCTACCGTCACATTGCTTCCATCGCCCACCTCGCCAGGCACGGCAGCCAGCAGCATGCAGTTGGAGGTGTCGGTGAATGCGCCATCGTCCGTTTGGATGTAGAGCACGCCAGTCTTCTGCGAGAACCACAATCCATCGGGGGAAGACAAAGCATTGTCCGCCGTGAGGCCAGAGATATTCACATTGGGGTTGGTGAGGTCATCGGTCTCGGCACCAAACAGGTAAATGTCCCATGCAAAGCCCAGTGCAGCGGGGTTATTGCCGTCTTCGCGCCAGCGAATGACATGCCCATTGACGTTGCCTTGGGCTCCGCTGTCACCAATGCCGTCGCCATCGTCGTCGCGGTCAAAGTACACACGGGGGTTGGCTGGGTCGGCCACACGCCTCGCGGTGTTGTTGGTGAGGGTCATGTACACCTCGCCATTGCGTGGGTTCACCGCGCCCCACTCTGGGCGGTCCATCGGTGTGCCACCTGCAATGTCTGCAATGATGCGGGTATTCAAGAACTGCTCGTCTGCATCCGTGACGGTGTAGGTGATGGTTGCGGTGGACAGTGAGCCACTGCCGCGCACGCTGGTGATTGTTGTGCCATTGGCCACCGTGGCCAGGTCGATCCAGTCGCCAGTGAAATCGCCATCAAACCTGGCCACATACAGTTTGCCAAAGTCCAGGTATTTATCACCGGCCTGCAGTCCACCCATCATGTCGGCGGGGTCCCAGTTGGCGGTGGAAACAAATTTGTAGATGTACTCGTAGCGAGAATCGCAGCCCATGTAAAACACCACGGGCTTGCCAGCCTCCACGGGGCCCACCCAAGCACCCTCGTGGGCAAAGCGACCCATGGCGGTGCGCTTTTTGGGTGTGCTGTTGGGGCGGAAGGGGTCGATTTCCACGTTGTAACCGTAGGTGAAATGGGCGTTGCGGTAATCGTCAGCGGCAGTCGCACCCGTGATGCCCACATTCCAGCGGCCAAATGGCTCGCCAACCTGGCCCACATCGCTGGCGGTATTCCAACCTTCGCGGCCGTTGCCGCTGGTGCGCACGCCATAACGGCGCATGGAGGCCTGGTCATTGCTGCTGCGACCGGTGTTGTTGCTGTTGCCAAAGTAACCAGCCCAGTTTTCTTCACAGGCCAGGTAGGTGCCCCAAGGCGTGTAGCCACTGGCGCAATTGTTGATGGTGCCGCGTGTGCGTGTGCCATTGGGTGAATATTTGGTCACCATGCTGGGGTGGGCATTGAGTGGGCCACTGATTTCCATGTCGGTGAGGGTGTGGATGCGGCGATTAAATGGCGAGCCTTTGACCACGCTGTACTGGCCATTGCTCGCGCGGCGTACCTCAATCACAGACACCCCGTGGATGTACATTTCTTTAAGTGCCTCGTTTGCATCGCGTGCGCCGGCCGTTGTGGTGGGGCCATTGGCATGCAAAAACAGCGGCGTGATGGCCTCGTGGTTGATCACAAGCAGGCCACGGTCGCTGGCCTCGGGGTCCCATGTGTTGCTGCTGTTCAAGCCAAAAAAGTACATGCCGTCGTGGTGGTCACCACTGCGGAACTGAAATTCGGACGGGTTATTTGCCGCATCGGTGCCGTTGTTGGCATAGTCTGCAATGCCATTGGCAATGGGATCGCCCAGTTTGTAAAGCACTTGGAACTGGTAACCAGGGGCCACTTGCACCGAATCTGCCACGCTCAAGGGCGTGGAACTAAAACCCACCGCATTAAGCTGGGTGGAGCCGCTGACACCAGCCACCGCACCATCGCCACCACAACCAGCCAAACCAAGAAAGCCCAGCGCTGCAACGCCCATGGAGCCTTTCAGGATTTTTCGGCGTGCGGGGTTTTCCAGGTGTTGGTTGATGATTTCTTGGAATGTGGGGCTGGACAAAATTTCCAGCTCTTTTTTGGACATGTTGGACATCTTTACCTCCGTGTTGAACCCGAAGGATTTTGGAGAGCTTGCGTTACAGGTCGGTTAGACTTTTATGACGTGAATATTTAACGTCATTTAATTACCATGCAACGCAGACTTTGGGGGGTAGGCTAGGCGGCGGGCTCCAGTTGCAAAGCCGCTGATTTTTATGCACACTCAATTTTCCATGGCAGTATAGGTAGTTAGCACATGCCCAGCACACTGAACGAACGCCCCTCGGAGCCCCCCAGTAGCAAGCATTACCTAGAAAAAGAGCGGGCCTTCCAGCAAAAAATCTGGAAACTTTGGCTGATTATTTTTACCCTGGGCCTGGCGGCCGCCTTCACCAAAAGTGCGCTGGCCGACACCGCGCAAGACCAGCGCGACACCCGCGCAGTGATTGAAGCTCAACTGGCGGCTTTTCAGGCCAACGACGGGGAAAAAGCGTTTTCCTTTGCCACACCCAACATTCAAACCCTGTTTGGCGATTCAGCCACTTTCATGCAAATGGTGAAGGACGGCTACGATGTGGTATACCGCCCAGCAGCGGTGCAGTTTGTGCGCTTTGAAACCGATGGAGCCAATGCTCTACACGTGCTACAAATGGCCGACCGCAACAAAACGCTGTGGAACGTATACTATGTGTTGGAGAAACGGCCGGACGGACGCTGGAAAATTTCTGGCTGCGAGACCGAAAAGGCGGCCACCAACCTGATTTGACATGAGCCACACAGACATCCAAGCCCCCACCTGCAACATCACTCTCACAAATGCGGCGCAAGAGCGCATTTTGGACTTGAGGGACAATATGCACAAACCTGCCATGATCCGGCTGTATGTGCAGGGTGGCGGCTGCTCCGGGTTTGAATACAAAATTGATTTGGCCAAAGAGCTGAACGAGGACGACATTGAGCTGGAGGTCAACCCATACATTAAATTGTATGTGGACCCCTTCAGTGCGCCTTACTTGGAGGGCACGCAAATAGATTACGAGCAGCACACCTTGAGTGCACGCTTCGTGTTCAATAACCCGCAAGCCACAACCACCTGTGGTTGCGGCTCCAGTTTTTCAGTCGAGTAAACCCTACACAATCTTGGCGTTGCGAAACAGCTGGTCCACTGTGACGCGGGCCACGCTGGACTCGTCCCGCACATCGGACGAAGAATACAGCGTGATTTGCAAGGCACTGAGCACATGAAACAAGCGGTTGACACTGATGGAGCCTGGATTTTTTTCCAGGCTTGACACGGTGCGCTGGTCGATGCCCAACAACTCGCCCAACTGTTTTTGGGTTAAGCCAAGCTCGCGGCGACGGGTGCGCAGCAAGGTGGTTACCTCGGAAATCTGCAATTTTTTCAAAGCCATGGCGTGATCTGTCGTTATGTGAGTCCCACGCTAAACGCATATGCGTTTGCGCGGGTTGACTCACAATGTGACAAACCTTTAAACCCAAATCAAGTACTATTTTGGGTCTGCCCAAAGGGGTGATTACATCACCTTGAATGCCTGTAGGCCTGTGCGCAGGTGATCGCGCAGTTTGGGTTTGACCTCTTTGCCACTTTTGCCCACCAAACGGTAATCTGCGGGATTAAAGCGTGCAATGCGCAAGCGGTACTCCGCATTCAAACCTGGGTAAAGGGTGTTGTTGCGGCCGTTGGGGCTGAGGTACCAGCTGGCGCAACCACTTTTCCACACGGTGTGCTCGCTGCGATTGTCCATCACCTTCACAAACGCCTGCTCCACCTCGGGCTTGACCTCGATGGCTTTGAGTTTGCGGGCGTTGCGCAACTGGATGGCCTGAATCACGTAGTTGATTTGCGCCTCGGCGTAGGCAATCACCGAGGTGTGGCCTGGGCCGGTGAATGGCCCCACCAAGTAATACAGGTTGGGGAAGCCGGCTGTGGTGATGCCTTGGTAGGCCTCGGCACCATCTTTCCATTTTTCGTGGAGGCTGGCACCACCAATGCCTTTGGCATCGATGGGCGAGCCGGTGTGGCGCACCTCGTACCCGGTGGCGTAAATCACCACGTCTAACTCATGCTCTGTGCCATCGGCCAACCGAATGCCTTTCTCGGTGAATTGATCAATGCCAGCGGTCTCCAGGTGCACGTTGGGCTTTTGCATGGTGGGGTACCAGTCGGAGCTGACCAACACACGCTTGCAGCCAAACTTGAAGTTGGGCGTGAGCTTTTTGCGCAGTTCGGGGTCCTTGACTTTGCGGCGCAGGTAGCTGCTGGCCATCTTCTGGGGTTGCGCTTTGAAGGTGTCGTACTTCAGGATGAGGAACGGCGCGGTGATCTCGTTGAACCAGTAAACACCCAGGCGATTGAGCTTCATGTTCAGTGGGGCTTTGCGGTTGAGGGCTTTCTCTCGCTCTTCGATGCGGCGGTCGGGGCGCGGCATGATCCAGTTGGCGGTGCGCTGAAACACCACCAGCTTTTCAACCTGGTCAGCAATGGCCGGGCCCACCTGCACACCGGTTGCGCCTGTGCCAATCAAACCCACTCGCTTGCCGGTCAAGTCCACGGTGTGGTCCCAGGCGGCAGTGTGAATCACCTTGCCTTTGAAGGCCGATGCGTTTTCGAACTCGGCCATTTTGGGCGCTGCAAACGGCCCCACGGCGGTGACCACGTTTTTGGCCTGAATGGCTTGAACTTGGTCGGTGGTGAGGTTCCACAAGCCGGTTTGCTCGTCGTAGTTGGCACCGGTCACACGGGTGTTGAACTGGATGTAAGGGTACACGCCGTACTTGGTGGCGCAGTGGCGCAGGTATTTGTAAATTTCGCCTTGCTTGGCGTAGCTGTTGCTCCACTCGGCCCAGGGCTCAAAGGAGTAGCTGTAGAGGCTGCTTTTCACATCGCAGCCGCAACCAGGGTAGGTGTTGTCGCGCCAGGTGCCGCCCACGTCGTGGCCTTTGTCAAAAATGCGGAAGTTTTTCTCGCCAGCCTTGAGCAATTGAATGCCCATGCCCAAGCCAGATACACCTGCGCCGACGATGGCGACTTCTAGAACAATGTTGGGGGTGGAAGCCATGGTGTGTGTTGTCTCATTGATTTGTTTGGATGTTGCACAGTCTAGGTTGCAGCAGCGGCCGGGCGTGAGTGTGAAGTGGGACGAGTTTGGAGTCATTTTGGGCCATAATAGATGCTCGCAGTACTTTTAAGCAGGTGATGTATGGATTGGTTCAATGTGCTTACCACCCTCACTTTGGGTGCCTTGTTTGGCGGCATGCTGATGTTCTCGGCGGTGTTTGCGCCCCTGGTGTTTACCAAGCTGCCCATGGCGCATGCAGGGCCTTTTATACGGGCGGTGTTCCCGTGGTATTACCTGTATATTGTGGTGCTGGGGCTGCTAAGCGCCGTGCTGGCAGCACTGGCTGGCGGCGGGTTGGCGGTGCTCTTGCCCAGTGCGCTGGTGGGCCTGGCCAGCGTGTACACCCGGCAGGTGTTGATGCCGCAAATTAACGCCCTGCGCGACCGCGAGCTGGCTGGAGACACGCAGGCCAGCGCAAGCTTTAACAGCAAACACCGCTTGAGCGTGATGATCAACACGGTGCAACTGCTGGCCACTGGCGCCGCACTGGCCTATTGGGCCTACCCCGGCAATGTGCCCCCTGTGCCCGGGTTTGTTGGATGATGCGCGGCACGGTGGCGCAAGCCTATCCGCTGTTTTTTGTGAATTATGCGGTGCAGCGGGGGTTTGCCGCCGAGAAGGTTTTGGAAGGCACCGGGCTGACCTTGGCGCAATTGCAAGTGCCCAATGCACGCATACCGGCCGCGTTGCACGGCGTGATTGTGATGAATTTGCTGGCCCTATTCCAGAGCGAGCACATTGCCATCGACATTGGTTTGCAAAGCAGCCTCACCAAGGCTGGCATGATTGGTTTTGGGCTGATGAGCTGCGCCACACTGCGTGAAGCTGTGGAATTGGGCATCCGCTTTTTGCCCACCAAGGTGCCGTTTTATACCATTGACACCACCGAGGACGAGCACACGCTGGTGTGCCATGTGCGTGAGGCCATGCCACTGGAACCGGTGCGCAAGTTTGCCTTCGAGAATTTCATGATTGAAGTGTGGCGCTTGTTTGAAAACCTGTTTGACCCCACCGGCCAGCACCGGGAACAAAGCGGCATTGAGTTGTGGTTTGACTGGCCGCAACCGCCCTATTACGCCAGCTTTGCCAGCAGCTTGCCCAAATGCCGTTTTAGCGCTGCGGGCAACCAGATTCGCATCCCCAAGCGATGGACCGACCTGCCCTTGCCCACCGCCAACGCAGCCACTGCACACATGGTGATTGCGCAGTGCGAGCAAGAAATGGCGCTGCTGGGCTTTGGCGAAAACTGGGCGACGCGGGTAAAAAACCAACTGATTTGCCGTGGTGGGAATTACCCCAGCGTGGACGACGTGGCGCAAAGCCTGCACGTGTCCCCCCGCACCTTGAAGCGAAAACTGCAGGCCGAAGGCAAACACTTCACCGAGTTGCTCGGCGAGGTGGTGCAACGCGACGCCTGTTTGCTGCTTGAAACATCACGATTGACGGTGGACGAAATTGCAGCGCGTGTGGGCTACCAGGACCGGGCCAACTTCACACGGGCTTTTAAAAAGCGTGTGGGTAAAACGCCCAGCGAATACCGGCAGTGGATTGAAGCGAATTAGCTCAGCAGGAAATGACTCACCAAACCTTGCGCATCCACATCGTGAGGCAAGGTCACATGGTTGGTGCCCTTCACGGTGGCCACCAGCGGCTTGACGGCAAAATGCTGCACCAGGCGAAGGGAGGAATCGTGGGGCACCACGGGGTCGTTTTCGGCCAGCAACACAAAGGTGGGGTTGTGCACCTGCGTGGCCCACTCGTGGCTTTTGAACTTGCTGCGCAACAACAGGGACACTGGTGCCAAGGGCACCTTGCGCCGGGCAATATTCAGCAAGCTGTCGTATGGCGTGAACAACACCAGCTTGTGAATGGGCGCACTGGCGGCCAGTTGCATGGCCACGCCCGTGCCCAGGCTGCGTCCAATCACCGATATTTTTTCTCGACTACACCAGGGTTGCTGCGCCACCCATTTGTAAATGGCGTGGGCATCGGCAATCAGATGTTTTTCTTCGGGTGTGCCTTGGCTTTTGCCATAGCCTCGGTGGTTGAAAAACACCATGGGCAAATCCTTGAATCCTTGCGCTTCGTTGAGCAACCATCGCACATCTTCACTGCGCCCACCAAAATAAATGGCGCACGGCAAATGGCTGCCCTCATCCCCTGCGCAGCTGGGCATGCGCAGCCAACCCTCCAGGGCAACACCTGGGGCCACCTGCAAGCGCAACTCTGTGAACTCGCTGTTCAATGCAGCCAGCTTGATCGGACAAGCGGTATCGTGGGTCAATGCTTTGTAGGTCGGGCTAAAGATGTGACGGGTTTGGCTAAAGTACAAGTAACCCCAATAAGCCGCCAAACCCATGGAAGCAGACCAAGCCACTTTGGGCACTACACGGTTGGGTTTGGTGGCGGGCATGTTCATGGGCGCTGCTTTGTGACAAAAGAAAGTCGATTCATCAATACCTGACAGTGTATTGAAACCAAAGCGTCACAAAGGCTCAAAAAATGCCCGGAAAGCCGCGCAAATCAACGATTGGAAGAAATCGTCAACGTGACCTGTCACAATCACAGTACATATTTCAGGAAATCTTCCCGGGACAGGCTGTGCATACTGGGCTAGGTTGAAAAATTATTGGCAGGAGATTGTGAGATGGAATTGAAGCACTGGAAACGCAGTGCCATGGTGCTGGGCCTTGCCCTTGCGCTGGGCGCATGCTCCAAAAAAGAAGAGACTGTGGCCCCTGAAGCGATGGCACCAGCCACACACACTGAAGCAACCACCCCGGCAGGCGTGTTTTACATCACCCACCAAGATGGCCCGGTGACCGTGTACTCGCTGGCCGACTTCAGCAAGCTGGCCGAGATCAAGGTGGGCGAAGGAGGTCGGGGGGTGGGCTTGAGCGAAGACGGCAAGCTGCTGGTGGTGGCCGTGAAGGAAACCAAAGACCTGGCCATTGTGGACACAACCACGCGTGAGGTGGTGCGCCGCGTGCCAGTGGGCATTAATCCTGAATTTGTGCGCGTCCTGGGCAACATGGCCTTTGTGGCTTATGAACCCGCCGCCAAAGGCGGCCCACCGCCCAAACCAGGATCGGCGGAGGCCAAAGCTCTTGAAAAAGAACGTGAGGAAGGCGATGAGCTGCCTGCACAGGTCGCGATCATCGACATTGTGAAAGGCGAGAAGGTGAAGGAAATCACAGCGGGGTTTGAAACCGAGGGGATTGAATTCTCTGCCGACGGCAAGCACATCATTGTGACCAACGAGGCCGATGAGAATGTCTCCGTGCACAGCATTGAGACAGGTGAAAAAATCAAGCAAATCGACACCAAGGAATACGGCATTCGACCGCGTGGCGTTAAACGTTCACCAGACGGCGAGCAGTTTGTGGTCACCCTTGAATATGGCAACAAAATGTTGATTTTGGACAAGAACTACAACGTGATTAAAGAGGCGCCCACCGGCGAAGTGCCTTATGGTGTGACCTACACCCGCGACGGCTCGGAGATTGTGGTGGCCTTGGCACGCGGAAAGATGATCCAGGTGTTTGACGCTGAAACGCTGGCCCTGAAACGGGAAATGCCTGTGGGTGATCGTTGCTGGCATTTCAGTTTTACACCCGACGACAAGCAACTGGTTGTGGCCTGCGGCCGCAGCGACAACGTGCTGGTACTGGATTACGCCACCGGCCAACTGCTCAAGGAGATCCCCGAGGGCCACATGCCCTGGGGGGTGATCGTTTCTCCCAAATCAGTCGGCTCGCTGGACATGCCGATTTGAACTAAGAACCCAAAGCCGGTGTGATCGTGAGGTCCACCGGTTTGAGTAGGTTGTAGATTTCTTCCATCCTAGGTTTGGTGCTGTAACGATTTTCAACTTCGTTGTAAATGATGCGTGCGGCAAACGCATCGTCGGTGAGAAATTGCTTGAATTTTTCATCATCAAAAATCAACGGGCCAAGGTTGAGCGCACTCACCTTCTCCATGTCTAGGCCGGGCACACGGGCCTGAAACAACTGGACGCGATAGGCAACGTCTGGCTTGGCAAACTCCAGCGAGGCCTTCACAAATTTGCCACGCTCAAGCAGAGCGTTGTAATCCTCTTGCGTGCAGTTGGCCACCGCCTCACAGTACTCTTGGTAGGTGGTGTTGGACAACAACAGCGACAGCGCCATCACATCCCGGAACTGATTGTAATCTTGCACCACCGCGGCCCGCTGCGCATCGTCGTAGTACACCGCCATGTAACCAATGAAACTGCTCCAGCCGCTCCAGACCATGTTATAGCGTTCAATGACAGGCTTGAGCGCGGCGGTGGCGGCGCGTTTTTCTTCGTCTGTTTTGGCGTTAAAAAACTCGCTCACTTGTGTGTTCAATTTACCGGTGGCCTTGCTGCCTTCCCAAATGCCGATTTCGTCGCAAGCTGTGAGCGTCAACACGGCAAGCACCGTGCAGGCCATGCGCATCAAACTTTTCAATGTTGTATTCATGTGTGTTCCCCAAGCTTTTAGAAGCGATAAACCAATTCAAGCCCCGTGGTGCGGTAGGCGGTGGTGCTGTTGCCCAACCAGCGCTGGTGCATCAGGCG
>DASUEF010000155.1:0-14006 GCA_036275215.1 Limnobacter sp.
TTGCAGGGTGCCTTGGTGGGCAAGGGTTTGATTGCAGCCAACTTTGGCAACCCCCGCAAGGGCATTCGCTTTGAAGAGGTGGGCCTTTGCAGGGCGGTGGACAACGCCCATGAGCTTGCCAACGAAATACAACGCCTGACCTGCACCGATCCTTTGGCGCACAGCCACACCAAAACACCACTGGCCACGAGCTTGGTTGTGGATCAACTGGTGAAGCACTTGGTTTAGTCGCAGTTACTTTGCGATCAAGTCCTTCGAGAACCAGTACCCCGCGGCCAGGCTGATGCTGTAGCTTGCCAACACGCCCATGGGCACAAAGTGTGGTGCTGTTTTGGCCAAAATGTAGCAAATCAGGATAGCACCTGTGGTGGAAAGTAGCGTTGCATACAGCAATTGCTTTTGGCGATCTGAGGCGTTCAACAAATTGATGGTGGGCGCATAGATTGCATACACAGGTGCCACCCAGAGCAACAACTTAAGGTAGTGGGTAATTTCCATCAACCCCGTCTCGGAGATTTTCTCTGAGCCAAACAGCAAGCGCACACCCCACTCCGCCAGCAGGTGGCCCATCACCAAGCAAGCCAAGCCCATGGCAACTCCCAGACGCACTTGAGCGAAATAAAGTTTGCGCATTTCAGGAAAATCTTTTGCCTTGTAATGGCCCGCCATTGCAGGCAAACCCACTGTTGCTAGGCCAGATGCAATCAGCGTCAGTGGTAGCTCCACCAGTTTTAATGCGTAGTTGAAGTTAGTCAATGCGCCAGCGCCAGTGCTACTCGCAAACGATCTAACAATCACGGGTGTAAACTGCGCAACCCCCACTGCAACCATACAAAACATCAAGCGCTTGAGCAAAGCGTTGTCCATCAGGTGCAGATTCACTTTGCCCTGGGGCAGGGTTCTTGCCGCCGCAAACTTTGGGATCGCATATCGGATCATTCCACCAACGACAATCGCACCAACTGCCCAGGCCAGGGCGTTGCTGTCAAGGTAATAAGCCAAGAGCAGGGCAGCAATGAGCGACAAATTCATCACCAACCCACCCACAGACGACAAATAAAACTGGTTGCGACTGTTCAAATACGCATTCAATACGCCTGCGCAGGCCACAGCGATGACTGCCGGGCTTGACAGACGAATCCAATTTGCCAGCGTCTGTTGCTGGGTGTTATCAAGCCCAGGAGCAAGCGCCCCCGCAACCCCGTTTGCAGCAATTATCAGAACCAGCACGGCCCCCAAAAAAATTGCAAACGTGGCCATAAAAAAAGTCTTCACCAGATCTGCGCAGTCTTCTGGGCTTTTGCCGCTGAGCAATGGCACCAGCACACCCGCAATACCGCCTGCAATCAGCATATTGAAAAGCAGATCCGGCAGGGTAAGGAGTACAATTATTTGGTCCGAAGACGCGTTTGCCCCCACAGTGCGGGCAATCGTCAGTTCACGTACATACCCCGCCAAACGACCCATCAACAGCAGGGCGCTCACCAGCAAGGTTGCAAGCGTCATGTTGGAAAACCGGACCTTCGGTGGTTTAGGCATATTAGGTGAAATCAGTCATGCATGAATCGCAAAAAAATCTCCTCGGGGCTGGCAAAAAACTTGTTGTGCTCCCGATTGAAATTTTCAAAAGAGAGTTCGATGGTCGTTTGTTGATTGCAAGCCATTTGGTAGATCGGGGCTACTCAGTGTTGGTATGCCCACATGCAGACCCACTGTTGCAAGAAGTTTACCACTCATTCATTTTGTACAAAGACCATGCAGAGTCCAGTCTTAAGCGTTTCAAGCTCTGGAAAAAACATGGCAACACAGTTGCTGGTATGGACGATGAGGGGTTGATCTTTGTGTCTCCCGAGATTTACATCAAAGACCGTGTGTCAAAGCTTGTCGAGCCTTATTGTGATTTGGCCTACGCCTGGGGCCAAGAACAAAAGCAATTGCTTCAATTTGCCTTTGCAGATCAAAAGATTCATGTGGTCGGTAACCCCCGGTTCGACCTCACACGGCTGTACAGCGCCACCAAGTCTCGATCAAAAGTATCGGCTGGTTTTTCCAATTTGGCAGTGTTGGTCAACACACGTTTTGTGAACGCTAACGGGTTTCGCACCGTCGAAGAAGAGATTGCGACGCAACGGCAGTTGGGCTTGGTTAAAAACCTGAGCCACGAGCAGGCGATTCGGGATTTCGCCAAGGCTGAGCAGCGCATCATTCGAGAGTTCATTCGGTTTTGTATCCTCGCTTCACGTCAGCCTGGCTGGCGTATTACCATTCGCCCCCATCCAGCAGAGTCGCCGCGTTTGTATCAGCGGCTGGCCGAGCGCCTCTCCAACGTGGTCGTAGACAATCAGTCATCCCTGTTGCAGCAAATGAAGGATCACGATGTGGTCGTTCACGAGGGCTGCACAACCGCGATTGAGGCGCTGTCCATGCAGATGCCCGTGTTTGGTCTCAGGCCAGATGGTTTGGATCTAGATTACGGTCATTTCGCCAACCAATTTTCAGAAAATTTGGGCTCAGCAAGGGCAACAGTCGAGCGTCTAAGGCGTTTGGAGCAACCCTGTAAAACTGCCATTTCAGCGCAAGAGGTGCAGTACAAAATCAACAACTGGCAATCCGCAGATTGTTGCCAAAAAGTCGCTGAAAGTATTCAGGCGATTCACCACCGCACGGCGTCATTTGCCACCAACGGAAGTTCCCTTCGCCGCAAGGCAATGATCTCTTTGGTGCGCAAGCGTGGTTTGGTTTGGCGCATGTTGCGTTTGCTGCCGTGGAAGCGCCTTCAAACCTATCTCCTGAACTTTGATTATGTTGAGCAAAAATATCCCCAGCTCGAATCCGCTTGGTTGCAGGCACGCTACGCTGAAATCTCCTCACTGCATGGGCGAGGAGGCAACGCCAAAATTCACCTGATTAACGAGAAAGCGTTCCTTCTTGAACCAACTTAAATCCAGGAGCCCCGGATTTATCCTTGTGGCCGTGTCGGTCCGCAGGATTGAGCTACACTATTGATATCTAAATAAAATTTCCTGTTATGTTGAACAACAAATCCGTCCTGATCACCGGGGGCACAGGCTCCTTTGGCAAAGCCTTCGTCAAAACCGTGCTTGAGCGCTACCCTGGCATCAAGCGTCTTGTGATTTTTTCTCGGGACGAGCTCAAACAGTTTGAAATGAATCAAGAGTTTAGCGATGTGCAGTACCCTGCACTGCGCTACTTTTTGGGAGATGTTCGCGACCAGCCGCGTTTGGCGCGCGCCCTAGAAGGAATTGACACAGTCATCCACGCGGCTGCTTTAAAGCAGGTTCCCGCTGCAGAGTACAACCCCTTTGAGTGCATCAAGACCAACATCATGGGGGCTCAAAACCTCATTGAGGCCTGTTTGGATGCGGGTGTTCAAAATGTGGTGGCGTTGTCCACCGATAAAGCCGCTGCACCCATCAATTTGTATGGTGCCACCAAGCTGTGTTCAGACAAACTATTCACCGCTGCAAACAACATCAAGGGACACCGCAAAATCAAATTCTCGGTGGTGCGTTACGGCAACGTCATGGGCTCGCGTGGTTCAGTTATTCCGTTTTTTCTGGACAAAAAACACACCGGGGAATTGCCAATCACTGACCCCAACATGACTCGCTTTAACATCAGCCTTCAAGAGGGCGTAGACATGGTGTTGTGGGCCATTCAAAACGCCAGTGGAGGCGAAATTTTTGTTCCAAAAATCCCGAGCTATCGAATCACCGATGTTGCGCAGGCGATTGGCCCGGAGTGTAAACAAACCATTGTTGGTGTGCGGCCTGGTGAAAAAATCCACGAAGAAATGATCACCGAGAGCGATAGTTTCAACACCGTGGATCTGGGGCCGTACTTTGCCATACTCCCTTCCGCCAGCGATCATTCGGTCGAGGCCTATGCAAAGCTTCACGGCGGCACACCAGTGACCCCGGGTTTTGCCTACAACAGTGGAACCAACCCCGATTTTTTGTCAGTCGAGCAAATCCGCGAACTCATCAAAACCCAACTCGGCGTCTCCTTGGGGTAAGTCAGGTCTATGGCGCTTATTTTGGGCACGGCCCAGTTCGGTTTGGCTTACGGTGTGGCCAATCAGTCCGGGCAAATTGCACATCAAGAGGCCCAGGCCATTCTCGATGTTGCCGCTGCCTCCGGCGTGATGGCATTGGACACGGCAGTGGCCTATGGGCAAGCGGAGCAAATTTTGGGGCAACTCAATACCCATCAGTTGCCTTTTATCAGCAAACTCCCGGTGCAACTGCCTGCGGGCGAGTCCAATTGTGAGCGGTGGGTGGTTGAGCAGGTCGAAGCCAGTCTCAAGCGATTGAACCGCAGCAGCCTGGCGGCCTTGCTTTTCCACAGGCCAGAGCAGTTGCTGTCCACCGCCGGGCCATCACTGGTCCGTGCGCTCAATGAACTGCGCAATGCAGGGGTTGTGCACAAATTGGGCTTGTCTGTCTATTCCTATGCACAAGTCCAGGCAGTGCTCCCGTTTTTCCGGCCGGATGTGGTTCAACTGCCTTTTAATGTGCTGGATCAGCGCGCTGCTCAACTGGGGTGGTTCAAGCAAATGCACAGTGAAGGCATGGAAATTCATGTGCGCTCAGCCTTTTTGCAAGGGCTTTTGCTGATGCCACCTTCTGAGGTGCCAGCCTACTTTGCACCTTGGCAGAATGTGCTGTCTCAATGGCATGAACTGTGTGCTCAGTCTGCCATTGCTGCGCAGCAGATCTGTTTGCAACATGTCAAGCAACAGCCTGAGGTGTCGGCGATTGTGGTCGGGGTGGACTCAAGTCTACAATTGCAACAAATAGCGCAGGCTCATCAAGCGGTTGCATCACTGCCAAGCCTGCATAACCTGTCCATGCTGGATGAAGGGTTGATCAACCCCTCCAATTGGAAAATTCAAGAGAGAACATCGTGAAAAAATGCACCCGCTGCGGCTTGCCCGAGACCTATGAAACCATTGAATTCGATGCCAATGGTGTTTGCAATATTTGCAACCAGCACGCGTTTAAACAAACAAAAATCGACTGGTCCGCGCGCAAAACCATGTTGGATGATCTGGTTGAATCATACCGAGGCAAATACGATTACGACTGCCTCATCCCGTTTTCTGGCGGCAAAGATTCGACCTTCACGTTGTATTACCTCATGAAGGAATACAAACTCAAGCCTCTTGTGGTGCAGTTTAACCATGGCTTTATGCGCCCCAATCTTCTAGAAAACAACGAGCGCACATTTAAAAAACTCGGTGTGGATGTGATCAGTTTTACACCCAATTGGAATGTTGTTAAACGCCTCATGCGAGAGGCCCTCATTCGCAAAGGCGATTTTTGTTGGCATTGCCACACAGGCATTTTTTCTTACCCAATGCACCTGGCCATCAAATTCAATGTGCCATTGGTTTTCTGGGGGGAGCCGTCCTCTGAGTACACCGCCTACTACGATTATCAAGACGATCAAATCGAAGAGGTCGACGAGACTCGCTTTAACCGCTATGTCAATTTGGGCATCACTGCAGAAGACATGAAGGGCATGATCGAAGGTGATTTCAAACTCGATCCGCGCGACCTGGCCCCTTACACATATCCAGCCCTGCGGGACCTTAAAAAGCTGCGCTATCGCTCAGTGTGTTTGGGCTCTTTCATTCCATGGGATGTGAAAGTGCAGTCGGCTCTCATTGAAAAAGAACTAGGTTGGCAAGGCGATGAAGTGGAAGGCATGCCACCTGGTTTGTACCCCTACGAAAAAATCGAATGCTCCATGCAGGGCGTGCGCGATTATCTGAAGTATCTCAAACGGGGATACTCACGCGTCACGCAGATGACAGCCTTGGATATTCGCAATGGTCGAATTGAAAAACAACACGCCGACGAGTTGATTGCTCAATGGGAAGGCAAAAAACCACCATCACTCGAGATTTTTCTGGAGTACCTCGACATGAGCGAGGCAGAGTTCAATCAGATTGTCGACAAACTCGTGGTTCCGCCATTCCGACCAGACTACGAGGTCATCCAATGGGCCAAAAAAACGCCCGACTTTGATCGCTGGTATCGCGAGAAGTCCGGCAAATGATCGGTCTGGTCGACATTGGTTTGGGCAACCTGGGCTCCCTTGAGCAAGCCGTGTATTCCCAAGGCTGGGATCCAGTTCGCCTGCAACAGCCCGACCAGCTCAATTCAGAAGTCAGTCATCTTATTTTGCCAGGGGTGGGGGCCTTTTTTGAGGCTTCTCAACGCCTTCAACAGTCGGGTTGGTTGCAAGCTTTGCAGGCATTTGCCGCAGGTGGTCGCCCCCTCATGGGCATATGCCTTGGCATGCAATTGCTGGCCAGTGAGGGCGACGAGGGCGGCAAAAGTGTGGGCCTGGGGCTTATTCCGGGGCGTGTTAAGCGCCTGGACTGCGGGCCAGACCTCCGGATTCCCCATGTGGGCTGGAATGAGGTCCACTTCACACAGGGGCAGGGGCACCCCATGCTGGGCAACATTGCCAATGATGTTGATTTTTACTTTGTGCATAGTTACCAGTTTTTGGTGGACTCGCCTGAGCATGCACTGGCAACCACGCCGTACGGCCAACATTTCAATAGCATCGTTGCCCGTGGCAATGTGATCGGTTTGCAGTTTCATCCAGAAAAAAGCCAAACCAACGGCTTGCGATTGCTAGACAATTTTTGCCTGTGGGATGGTCAATGCTGAAGCGTCGAATCATTCCCATCGAATTGTTGCTGGGCGACCGGTTGGTCAAAACACAGGCTTTTGGCACCTACAGAGATGTGGGTGATCCCGTCAAAAGCTCCCAGGTTTACAGCGACCAAAGTTCAGACGAATTGCTGCTGTTACAAATCGACCGCAGTGGGCGGGATTTTTCTCGCCTGGTGCGCTACACCGAGCGCATCGCCCAGCAATGCTTTGTACCGCTGAGCGTGGGTGGTGGGGTGAGCACCATGGAGCAAGCCCGTGCGCTATTCAATGCCGGGGCCGACAAAATTGTGCTCAACACGGTGTGCTACCAAAACCCGCAGTTGGTTGCCAACCTGGCCAGTACCTACGGCAGTCAGGCGGTGGTGGTTAGCATCGACGTCAAAGCCGAGTCTGGGCAATACAAGCTATACGCAGGCCTTGGGCAACAGGCACAAAGCCAGTCGCTTGCCCAACACATAGAGCACATGCAGCAGCTTGGCGCAGGTGAGTTTCTTGTGCAACGCATTGAGCACGACGGCATGATGCAAGGCTATGACATCCAATTGCTCGACCAAGTGGTGAGTTTGAGCAAACGGCCGGTTATTTTTGCCGCTGGAGCAGGGCACTTTGCACATTTGTTGGAAGCGCTGCAACACGGCGCCGATGCCGTGGGTTGTGGCAGCCTTTTCAACTTTGGGGACAACAACCCACTGCGTGCCAAGGCATTCCTCAAAAACTACGGCATTCCTTTGAAGCGCGTTTGATGAAACTTAACCAACCCCTACACGGCGAGCATATATTTCTGGATTGCCTGGATCCATCCCGTGTGGATGACCGCTATTTGTCTTGGTTGCACAATCCTCTCGTCAATCAGCACTTGGAGGTTCGCTTGGCCCTCCCTGGCGCCGTTCAAGATATTCAAGAGTTTGTCGCTTCCACCAACGCGAGCGATCACTCCCTGTTGCTGGGCATTCACCTTGCTGCAACTGGGCTACACATTGGCAATATCAAGTTGGGGCCGATCAACGCCTACCATGGCACAGCCGATGTGGGGCTCTTCATTGGTGAGCAACAGCAATGGGGCAAAGGCTATGCTTCGCAGGCCATTGGATTGCTCACACAACATGCTTTTGATGCGCTTGGCCTACTCAAATTAACCGCAAGTTGCTATGCCTCCAACCTCGGTTCAAAAAATGCATTTGTCAAAGCTGGTTGGCAACAAGAGGGCATTCGTTTGTCGCAATTCAACACAAAGGCTGGCCGTGAAGATTGCATCATGCTTGGCAAAGTAAAAACATGACACACACACTCGCAATCGTTCAGGCCCGCATGGGGTCAACACGTCTGCCTGGCAAGGTGATGGCACCTATTCAGGGCAAGCCCATGATCGAAGTGCTATTGCACCGTTTGTCCAAATCCAAAAAAATCGATCAGGTGATTCTTGCCACGTCCACCGATCCAAAAAACGACCCCCTGTGTGCACATGTCCTAAGCCTTGGGTATCTGGTTCATCGTGGTAGTGAAAACGATGTTCTCACACGCTTTCACGAAGCGGCCCAACTCGCGCCTGCCGCCACACACATTGTGCGAATCACTGGAGACTGCCCGCTGGTTGATCCCAACGTGGTGGATGCATGCATTCAGGCTTGCGTTGATAATCAAGCGGACTATGTGAGCAATGTTGCACCACCCACCTATCCCGATGGGCTGGATGTCGAGGTTTTCACACGCCAATCGCTCAATGCGGCACACACCGAAGCGTTAGAGCCTTTCGACCGCGAACACGTCACACCGCATTTGCGCAAGCCAAGGTTGTTTAAAACAGGCAATATCACTCACGCCAAAGATTGTTCAGGCATGCGTTGGACGGTGGACGATCCCGCGGACCTGCAGGTTATTCAAAACGTATTCGAGCATTTCAAACCGAATCTCGATTTTTCTTGGGAGCAAGTGCTCCAACTCGCCAACAAGCAGCCCGAGCTGTTTGAGGCCAACACCAACTCACATCGAAACGCCGGAGCCAGTATGTCAACAGGTCAAAAATTGTGGGGCAGAGCCAAACGTGTGATTGCCGGTGGCAACATGCTCTTGTCCAAACGGCCAGAAATGTTTTTGCCTGACCAGTGGCCCACCTATTTCAGCAAATCCAAGGGCTGCTCGGTCTGGGACCTCGACAATAACGAGCTGACCGACATGAGCATCATGGGCGTGGGCACCAATATTCTGGGCTATGGTCATCCTGAGGTGGACCAAGCCGTGTTGGAAACCGTGCAAAAAGGCAACATGTCCACACTCAATTGCCCCGAAGAAGTATTGCTTGCAGAGCGCTTGGTGGACATGCATCCTTTCGCCGACATGGTGAGGTTTGCACGCTCTGGCGGCGAGGCCAATGCGATTGCCATTCGCATTGCGCGTGCCGCCAGTGGAAAAGAAAAAGTCGCATTTTGTGGTTACCACGGTTGGCACGATTGGTATTTGTCTGCCAACCTTGCCGATGACGAAAACCTTAGCGGCCACCTGCTGCCCGGTTTGGAGCCCAATGGGGTGCCCCGCAGCCTAAGAGGAACCGTGCTCCCGTTTGTATACAACGACATTGAGGGCCTAAAAAACCTCATGACGCAGCATGATGTGGGGGTGATCAAAATGGAAGTGTCCCGCAACATGGGGCCAGAGAACAACTTCCTTCATGAGGTGCGCAAACTTGCCGACCAGCACAATGCCGTGCTTATTTTTGATGAATGCACCTCGGGGTTTCGCGAGACCTTTGGTGGGCTGCACAAAAAATACGGAGTGGAACCCGACATGGCCATGTTTGGCAAGGCCATGGGCAACGGGTATGCCATCACTGCGACCATTGGCCGTCGCTCTGTGATGGAGGCTGCGCAAACCAGTTTCATTAGTAGCACCTTTTGGACAGAACGCATTGGCCCCACTGCAGCCCTTAAAACCTTGGAGGTGATGGAGCGCACTCAAAGCTGGCAATACATCACCGAGAAAGGTCTGCAGATTCGTCAGCGTTGGCAGCAATTGGCAGACCTGCATGGTTTGAAGATTTCACACTGGGGTTTGCCTGCGTTAACAGGCTATAGCTTTTCAAGCAGCAAAGCGTTGGAATACAAAACACTCGTGTCTCAAGAAATGCTCGCCAAGGGTTTTTTGGCGGGCAACAGTGTGTATGTTTCTGTGGCACACACAGACCAAATCATTGATCGTTACTTTGATGCGCTCGATCCAATTTTTAAAACAATCGCCGCCTGCGAACGTGGTGATTTGCAGGTGGAGAGTTTGCTCAAAGGGCCGGTGTGCCACGCCGGCTTCAAGCGCCTGAATTAAACCTGAGGCCACCCCTCAATGCTTTGGGGGGTGACTGGTGTTGCAAACTCCACATCGTGCCGCAATGTTTTGCCGAGCACAGCATCCAAATGTTTGGGAGCCAGGCCAAACCCCGGGCGCACACTGCGAATATCGTCAGCGGTGATGGTGTGCCCAGCCTTGAGATTTTTTACAAAGTACAGCGATCGCCTAAACTGTGCGTTGCCCATCTCACTGGATTTGCGCCCATAGTCCACCTGTCCAAGTGACTCCCAGGCCGTACGCGCACCTTTGCACAGCTGCTCCAAGTCTTCTGGTTGTAGCGAGAAACTGTCGTCTGGCCCACCCCCTTGCCGGTCCAGGGTGAAATGCTTTTCAAGCACGCAAGCCCCCAAGGCAATCGCTGCGATTGCGGTGGTGTTGTCCAAGGTGTGGTCAGACAATCCGATGGGTACACCAAAGCGCTCGCGCATGTCCGCCAATGTTCGCAAGTTGTAATCCTTGGCTGGCGCAGGGTAACCGCTCACACAATGCAGGAGCACCAGTTGCTTGCAGCCCCCGGCGCGGGCAGCATCCACCGCTTCAGCGATTTCTTCTGCATCGGCCATGCCTGTAGAAATAATCATTGGCTTGCCCGTGGACGCCACGTAACGAATCAAAGGCAAATCAATGGCCTCAAAAGAGGCAATTTTGTAGGCTGGTGCGTTGAGATCTTCCAACAGATCAACCGCTGTGTGGTCAAACGGGGAGCTGAAAATGGTCAAGTCCAGTCGTTTGGCTTCGTCAAACAGCGTTTTGTGCCAGGCCCAAGGTGTATGCGCCTGCTGGTACAAATCGTGAAGCTTGTAGCCGTCCCACAACCCACCCCGGATCGTAAACTCAGGCCGGTCTGAGTTCAGCGTGATGGTGTCGGCTGTGTAGGTTTGCAGCTTGGCAGCGTCTGCTCCACACAACTTGGCCTGCCGCACAATGTGAAGTGCTGTGTCCAGTGAACCATTGTGGTTTGCAGACAATTCTGCAATCACATACGGCGGGTGTTTTTCACCAATCGCTCTGCCATTAATGCTCACTTCCATGTTGCATATTCCGTATCAAGTAATCCAAAACAAACCACGTCATGCCAGGCGCCACCCAGCAGCACATGCGCGCGCAAAGTGCCTTCTTGTCTAAACCCCAGTTTGCTGTGCAGTCCCAACGAGGCGATGTTGCTACCGAGCACTTGCGCTGCCACCTTGTGCACCTTGTATTCATTAAACAGCGCCTGCAAGGCCAACGTCAACATGGTGTAGCCAGTGCCCTTTGGTGCGTTGGGGGCTTTGTAAAACCCCCAGGTGGCGGTGCTTTGTGGCATCAGTCCGTCAAATTGCACAAAGCCTGCCGGGCCGGACGAGTCAGTGTAAACGTACGCTTTGCGTTGCGGCTGCGTTGCCAATTTGTCAAACCATGCACGGTGCTCATCTGCGTCAATCGTGTGTTGGCTCAACATCAATGGGCGAATGTCGTCATGGTTTCGCCATGCACGCACCAGCTCCAAGTGTTGTTCTTGGAGTGCAATCAGCTGCGGTGTGTTTTGGCTCATTGGCAAAGCTCCAAGGCTGCCTGCACCACACGCTGCGTGCCAAGCCCGTCGCACACCTGCATGGCCTTGTGCGCCATGGTTTTCCTCAACGCCTCGTTCATCAATGTGTCAAACCACATGGGCACTTCAGTGGCAATTGCTGCCGGGGAACTTACAAAACCAACTGCACCCAGGCGTTCGAGGGCGCATGCGCCTGGCATTTGGTTTTCAGCCACAGCCACGGTGATGGATGGCAAACCCACCGCACAGCGCTCCAGTGCCATCACCCCCCCGGCACCCACGGCCAGCTTGCAGCGGCGCATCAGGCTTGCCATGTCGCCCACATCCACATGCAATTCTGCCAATTGTGGATGCGATTCACACCAAGCACTCAAGCTGCCAAGGTTTGGATTGGTCTGCCCGGCAACCACATGAGCGCTCCAGCCAAAGCGGGCCAAACGGTCTTTCAGGCTGTGTAATACCAGGAGGTTCAGGTTGTCTGGGTCTGCGCCGCCCATGCAGACCAACACGCCATTGCTCTGCGCTGGCGCGATTCGGGCGGGTTGTGTTGGTTCAAATTGCTTGCGCAACAGTGCATGGCTTGGGCCAGCCAGCACTTTACAAAAGCTGGGTACCCAAGGTGCATAGTCGCCTGCGTTGCGTCCTGGATTTTGATCCAACAGCAATTCGCAGGCGTGTGGCCGGTCCGCCAGGTCATCCACGGCGAGCAAGGTACAATCTGGCCATGCCTGTTTTATGCGTGCTTCCCACTCAGCCCCCAGCGCGTAATGATCAACCACCACGAGGGTCGGGCGCAGGTCTCGGGTGTTGCAGGTTTCAACACAAGCTTCTGCATCTGCCAGCGCGTTGCTGCCTTCCAACCAATGGGAGTGCATGTAACGCGTTTCTTGCGCAGCTTTGTTTTCTAATGGCAGGCAAGCAAATCCGTGAGTCTCGATTTTTTGCTTCAAATGTCCGGGTTGCAACCTACAGGCAAATACGGGTTCGAAGCCTTTTTGTGCAAGCGCCAAAGCAAGCGTGAGCATGCGCATCACGTGTCCACTGCCCATGGTCAGCGAGGCGTCCGCGCGTATTAATGCAGTTTTGGTCGCGGCCCCATTCATTGGCTCAAAGTCTCGTGCAGCACCTCGATCACACGCGCTTGCTGCTCAGCTGTCATGCCGTGGTACACCGGGATGCTGATGGCCTCTTTGTAATACTGCTCTGCATTCGGAAACATGCCCTCTGCAAAGCCGAGCTGAGTGTAATACGGCTGCAAGTGCACGGGTATGTAGTGCAGGTTCACACCAATCCCATGGTGCCGCAGTGCTTCAAAGAGGGCTTTGTGACCGATGTGCGCGTGCTCCAGTTGCAGGCGAATAATATACAAATGGTAGCTGGAGTAGGTGCCTTCCAATTGCTTCGGTAGTTGCAATGGCAAGTCGTTCAGGGTGTTGTTGTAGTGTTTGGCGACCGCTTGGCGGTGGGCTACAAACTCGTTCAAACGCGCCATCTGCGAGCACCCAAGGGCCGCTTGCAATTCGGTCATTCGATAGTTCAACCCCAAAGCAATTTGTTGGTAATACCATGGGCCATCCGGGGCTTTGGTCATGCGCTTTGGGTCACGTGTAATGCCGTGGGTCCGCAACTCTGCCATGCGTTGCGCAAGCTCCGGGTTGTTGGTGGTGGCCAAGCCCCCTTCAGCGGTGGTCACAATTTTTACTGGGTGAAAACTAAACACCGTGATGTCGCTGTAACGGCAGTTGCCCACTGGTTCGCCCATGTAGTGCGCGCCAATCGCATGGGATGCGTCTTCAATCACTTTGCAACCGTATTCGCTTGCCAACTGCTGTATGGCCTGCATGTCACAGCTTTGGCCTGCCAAGTGCACTGGCACAATCACTTTCGGCAGCCGGTTGTTTTGCTTTGCCCAAGCCAGCTTCTCGGCAAGTGCCTTGGGGCACATGTTGTACGTGGTGGGGTCAATGTCCACAAAGTCCACGCTGGCCCCGCAATACAATGCACAATTGGCCGAGGCAACAAACGTGATTGGGCTCGTCCACAGCCAGTCGCCTGCACCCAAATCCATCGCCAGGCAGGCAATGTGCAGTGCCGAGGTTGCACTGTTCATGGCCACGGCATGCTGCGCATTGGTGGCACGCATCACGGTGGCTTCAAACTGTTCCACCACAGGGCCCTGTGTTAAAAAATCAGACTTCAACACGGCCACCACTGCGGCAATGTCATCCTCAGAAATACTCTGGCGTCCGTACGGAATCATTGCTGGGGTCTCCGCATATCAACGGTTGGCAAGCTCAAGCAACACTTGCCGCGCTTGCTCCACCTGGTGATTGTTCACTAGCTGCTTGGCTTGTGTCAGCAGCGCATCAAACTCATCGGCCTGTGGGCAAAATTCACGGGCCTTGATAATTTTTGGATGGTCG